>CAKZPI010000036.1 GCA_937139155.1 uncultured Flavobacteriales bacterium | reverse complement strand
TTTACCGTTCAAAAGGGCATGAAGAAACCATAAGGATGCTCGATCAATGGGAGTGGGAGGCTAAGGTGAGGAAAGAGTTGGAACGTGTTTTTGCCCAAGAGGAAGCAGACGACAATGAATTACAGGGTGTTTGGACCCCAGAACAACTATTTAACGAATTTGGATATAGCTTTTCTCAAAACTTTTTACATGGGCTAATAGACTTGGTAAACTCGAGTAGTATTAATGATTTGGAAGATAAAATTCCTAATTACGTAATAGCTTTAATTTTAATAGTTTAAAGCCGAAAAGTGGGGTTCCTTTATCGCTTGACTTAATGTATTTCGGGGTGATTGTGAACAATGAGGTCGTTTACTATCCAGGATTTTTGAAAGAATTGACCCGGGTTCATTTAACACCGTTATAAACCCAGGTATAGGTGAGTTTACCGGAGAAGGTGGTGAAGTTATTAAGTTAGAAAATGATAAAATATGGTTAACAATACAATTAAGAGTTGCGCCCTTGCCCTAGGGGTATTTCTTGGTCTTGGTACCATTGCAAATGCTCAGAGCAATTTGGCACTGATTGATTTTTGCAACACGGTTACAAAACACGAGGAGTTTTCAGAGTTTAAATTTGATAGCCTTGAAGGGAATTATGACTATCTGCTATTTTTAGCCAATTTTGATGGGGTAGCTTGGTTAAGTAGAGATAGCGTAAATATGCAATCTTTGCTTGATAGCTTACGTGCAATTAATTACCAAGTTGACCAACCTTTGTTTAAATGCTTGCATGTTACTGAATACTTCAGGCCTGATGTTCAATACTTTTTTGTAATTGACAATTTTGAATTATCTCATGAAAAATTCAAATGTAATTTAGTTTCCTACAGTATTAATAATTCCTTTATCCAAGTGAAAGCTGAGGTTTCAGGCTTTTATCGAGATAATGTTTGGGAGTTTTCCAGCGTTCAGATTTCTAAAGAAGAAAGGACGTCCACTGGCCTTATCGATGAATTAAAGAAATACGTTGATTGATTGTAAAATGAAGTCGCAAATATTCATTAAAATCATTCGGCCTCCCAGTAAGCCCCAGAATCCGCTGAACCTGCTTAGGTTCTAGGTAGTTTTTGTGATGCCTGAGTCCGCAAACATTTTTCCATCTAGTACAACCACACCAGTCACCAGTCACTAGTCACTAGTCACTAGTCCCTATTCCCCAGTTCCTACTTCGTGAGTTTCTGGAACACAGACTCCAACTTCTGGTCCTCGCTTTGTTGTTGTAAAATGCTCATCTCACGGTCAACCGCAAACTTAAACAGCGATTTCCGAAGGTCGGCAGAAGTTGAGGATGCCAAGCGCCAAGTATTTTTACCTACTGACTTAACTTCTTTCACTCCCGGAATGCCCATCAGGGCTTCTTTGGTGGTTTCTCCGTCAAATTCAACGGTTACTACCTGGGCATCTTTCACCAGGCTTCTCAGCTCAGAAACCGGCTTATCTGCAACAATCTTACCCTTGTTTATGATGATAACCCGACTGCAAACGGCTTCCACCTCTTGCATAATATGGGTTGAGAAAAGAACCGTTTTATCCTTTCCTACTTCCTGAATTAAACTCCTGATCTCCACAATTTGATTCGGGTCAAGTCCTGTAGTTGGCTCATCCAAGATCAATACATCTGGGTTATGAATCATGGCTTGTGCAAGACCAACCCTTTGCCGATACCCCTTTGAAAGCTCTCCTATTTTTTTGTGAGCCTCAGGGGTAAGCCCTGTTTTTTCAATCATTTCCTTCACCCTAGACTTATCAATTCCATGAATTCCGGCTACGAACGACAAGTACTCTTGAACAAACATTTCAAGATATAGGGGATTGTGCTCAGGGAGGTAGCCCACCCTTTTTCGAACATCTTCAGCCTGGTCCTCTACGTTCATTCCACAAACCTTTGCAGAACCGCCATTGGCTTGCAAATAGGTGGTTAAAATCTTCATCAGGGTAGATTTCCCAGCGCCATTAGGCCCTAAAAACCCAACGATTTCTCCTTTTTCAATAGAAAATGAAACATTGCTTAAAGCGTACTGTTCGCCGTATTGTTTGCTTATTTTTTCAACTTTAATTGACATGCTTTGGGCTTTAGGTTCAAAGGTATGAAAACCACATTGTGTACCACCTCTTACAAAGACCTATTTTTGCCAGATGAATGCACAGGTGATCAAATCAACAGGGTCTTGGTATGAGGCAAGACTTGATTCAGGAGAAACGGTTTCATGTAGAATCAAGGGTAAGTTTCGTCTGCGCGGAATGAAGACCACAAATCCCATTGCCGTAGGCGATCGAGTGGAGGTTGAAATGGAAGAGAATCAAGATACTGGGGTCATTGTGGAGCTTAGAGAGCGTGAGAATTACATCATCCGCAAAAGCGTAAACCTGAGCAAGCAAGCGCATATCATTGCCGCCAATATTGACCAATCCGTTTTAATTGTTTCGCTTGTAAAGCCCGAAACCAGCCGTGGATTCATGGATCGGTTTTTGGTCTCTAGCGAGGCCTATGGGGTGAAGTCTATTCTGGTTTTCAATAAAATGGACCTCATTGGTGAAAAAGAGGAGGAAGAGTTGGTTGAAAGGCTCTTGATATACAAGGAGGCAGGCTATGAAATCGTGCTTGTATCGGCAAAAACCAATGACGGATTGGAAGACCTTAGGCATAAAATTCAGGGTAAAACAACTTTGTTTTCTGGACATTCGGGAGTAGGTAAATCAACCTTGATCAATGCCATTCAGCCCGGACTAGGCTTAAAAACCGGGGAAGTCTCAGGCGCTCATAAAAAAGGACAACACACTACCACCTTTGCGGAAATGTTTGAATTAGAAGGTGGTGGAAAAGTAATTGATACCCCCGGAATTAAGGGTTTTGGAATGGTGGATATGGAGGCTGCTGAGGTACCCGACTATTTTCCAGAATTTTTTGAAACCCTTCCGGATTGCAAATTCCATAATTGCAAACATTTGAATGAACCGGGTTGTGCGGTGCTTGAGAAAATTGAAAAAGGTGAGCTTCCGTTCTCTAGGTATAATAGCTATTTGAGCATTTTAGAAGAGTTGGAAGAGGTGGGTCCCTACCGAAAGCCTCAATAGGGCATTTATTCTAAGTCCCCTTCACGTATTACCATTTGGCAGGTCCTGGCCAGGCCTCCACTGTATTCAAGCTCTGAATAGTTCCAGTTTTCAAGCTCTCTAGGATTGAACTTTAAGTTCCTTCCATCCTCCGGAATGATCTCCAAACTTCCAATCCCGTCAAGGCATTCGTATGGATGGGTTCTGCACTTATAACAGGTTTCGTTTTGAATTTCTATGGCGTCTCCGGCTGGCAAAGTATAAACTTCCTCCATGCTGTGATGCCAAAACCGGACCTCTAAAACTGATTGAGAGTAATTCTGAATTTGCACCTGATAACGAGTTTCATTATCGCATGAAAATGCAAGGAAGATGGATAAAGCCAAGAAGAATCTCAGGGATTGATACATTTGAGAAAATTTTTGAAAAAGTAAGGAAATGCGGGCATTGATTCAACGAGTACAATCAGCAAGTGTGAGTGTTGAAAAAGAAGTTAAGGGGGAAATAACTAAGGGTCTCTTGGTTTTACTGGGCTTGGCGCCGGATGAAAACAAAGAAGACTTTGAGTATATTTCTAAGAAAATCAGGGAACTGAGGATTTTTAACGATGAGGATGGGGTGATGAACCTATCCTTAGAAGAGGTAAAGGGGGAGGTGTTGCTAATTAGCCAGTTTACCTTGCACGCCAAAACCCGCAAAGGAAAACGGCCCAGTTATATTCGAGCGGCCAAACCAGATCAGGCTGAATCCCTCTATCAAGATTTTTTGAAACAGTTTAAACGCGACTATCAAGGTAAGGTTGAATCAGGAATCTTCGGGGCTGATATGCAAGTTGAATTGGTTAATGACGGTCCGGTTACCTTAATGATTGATAGCAAAAACAAAGATTTATAATGGCCAAAGAAATCAGCGAACTTCAAAAACAAGTGGACGATTGGATTCAAACCCATGGGGTGAGATATTTTAGTCCGCTAACCAATATGGCCATCCTTTCAGAAGAGGTTGGGGAAGTGGCCAGAATCATGGCGCGCCGGTATGGGGAGCAAAGTGAAAAAGCATCGGATGCATCCAAAGATCTTGGCGAAGAACTCAGCGATGTGCTTTTTGTACTCCTTTGTTTGGCCAATCAAACCCAAACAGATTTAGAGGCTGCCTTCCAATCAAAACTCATCCTAAAAACAAAACGGGATTCAGATCGGCATAAGGAGAATGAAAAGTTAAGGTAGTTAATTTAACTCTCTTTTAACTAGTTGTTTGTGTATGATTGTACCTATGAGTACAATGCTTGTGAAATAATAGATATAGGCATAGATTTCAAAGGGGGAATCAGACGGGGTTCCAATGCTTATATGAAAGGTGTTGCTCATCAGAATCCATGTTATTCCACCGCTGAAAAGAAGGATCAGCCCTAAGATTCCTCTCGGAACTTTAATCACCTTAGGGAAACGGAAAGGGAGGATTCCTGCCCATAAAAACACCATAGGAAGCAAGAATAATCTTGACTCTCTTGCTTTGGCAAAAAGAAAAATAAGCAAGGCATTCAATAGAAATGCACCCACCCAAATCCAGGTTCGTTTCGACGGTTTCTTTAAAAGGAGAAATGGCAAAAGCCCGGTTAGGAAAAAGGCATGAATGCTTTCTTTGCTTCTATTTGCATCAAAGAAATTTAGCGAGAAATGCTGAATTCGATAGGCCCAGCCTTCTTGCTCCTTGGCTCCCTCAATGGATAATAAGCTCCACAGTAAAAAAACTGCAATGCCTCCTAGTATTCCTGCAATCAAAGGTATTTTCAGGTATCTTTGAAAGAAAGAATCTGACTTTGTTTCGAGGAGGATCCAAAATGGAATTAGAATAAGGCTTGTTTCGCGAACCAAGCATGCCAATATGAAAAAGGCAATGGACAAACTTGGCTTTTCCCTGAATCGGAAGCATAGGACTAGAAAGGTCCACTGCCAAAGATCCTCATAGCTATAAATAGGAGGGAAGAAGGAGAAGAGTACCGGGAAGCTCAAGCCGAATAGTAAGAATTCTTTCCAACGAAGGGTTTTTCCGAGGAGTATGGCTAGTGATAGGGAGAGAAGTCCGAGGTAATTTAAGATTAGCCAAGCCAAACCTTGGTTTTCAGGTCCGCCCAAAAGACTAGACAATTGGGTGATTATGGGTCGTTTTTGAAAAGCGGGTAATTCCTTGTGATACGCTACCACATCATTAAGGTATGCCTGTGAGATTTTCCAGTCTGCGGCTTGATACTTCCCTTCTGAAAAGCTTAACATTGACTCATACCTCGGGTGGATATGCGTGAAAAAATGCAATCCTAAATAAACCAAGGCAATGCCAAGGGCGATAGGTAGGTTTTTCATGCTTACGCCTTGTCTAAGCTTACGTAAAAGGAAGTCCCTTCTCCGAGTTGACTTTCAAACCAAACCTTTCCGCCCATGGCTTCAACAAATCTCTTTACGATGGCTAGGCCAATTCCGGAGGAAGATTCATCGGCCGTTGGCTTGGCATTTCCGGTAACGTTTTGTTCAAAAACCTTTTCGCCTAGATTAGGGTCAATTCCTGGGCCTTCATCATGTACAGCCAAAATGATTTTATCTGCCTCATCCCGCAAGGCAACCTGAATTTTTGAAGAAGACCTAGAGAATTTCAGAGCATTTGAAAGAATGTTTTCAACCACTTGGTGGAAAAAGTTTTCATCGGCAAGCGCCATGATATTGTCTTGAATGTCAGACTCTACCCGTATGGATTTTGTTTTCGCTGCCAATTGAAAACGCTCTACAATCAATTCTGAAATCTGCGATACATCGCAAGGTGACCTGTTGATTTTCAGAACATTGGATTCAATTTTGTTCAAATCTAAAATCTGGTTGATCATGTTTCCTACAGATTCTGCTGAACTTTTAATCATTTCCAGCATTCTTTCCTTTTTTTCTTCTGGGAATGTCTTTGACTGCAAAAGCTTAACCATTCCAATGATGTTGTTGAACGGACTTTTAAGATCGTGAGCTACAATGCTGATCAAATTGTTTTTCTCAAGATTTAATTCTTGTAATTGTGTATTAGATGCTTTCAAATCTTCGTTTATGGCTTGAATTTCCAGGGCCTTTGCTTCAAGCTCTTTTCTAGCTTGTGCTTTTAATTGGTAATTCAGGTACCAAAATACGGCAAAGACAAGCAAACCGAAGGCAATGCAGGCCAAGATCCAATTTCTTTTTTGGGCCTTTGCCAAAGCGGCCTTATCAAGGGCCATCTGGCTTTCTTTTTCTGCAATGATTCGGGCTTGCTCCTCAAGCTGGAATTTTGCCTCGAGTTTTGAAATCTTGTAAAGGGCTTCCGAGCGGTTCAGGCTATCTGTCAAGGTCTTTCCCTGCAAAAGGGCATCATAGGCTGAATCATACTTTCCTTCTTGGGCATAAGATTTAGCCAGGGTAATTTGCCAAGAAGTTGAAAGTGCGGGAAAATCACCGGATTCGGTTAAATGCCGAACATCTTCTAAGGCTTGATGCGCTTTTTTAGCCTGGTTTTCCATCAGGTAGAGGTTGGCGTTCTCAATCCCAGCTTGAAGGTGTACCATTCTTAAATCAAGGGATTTAGCTAGGGTTAAAGCTTTGTCAATGAAATACCTTGAGGAGTCTAAATTCCCCTGATTTCGATAAAAATCGGAAAGGCCGGTATACACCGTAGGAAGGCTGGAATTGTCTTGAATTTTCTCCAAGCCTGGAAGGGCTGCTTTGTAATAAGTTGCTGCACTGTCTAATTCGTTCAAGCCGTAAAATGCCATTCCGATGCTTACAATCGACAGGAGGTGCCCGTGTTCGTTTTCGGTTTTTTTACGAAGCTGCGCCGCTTTTTTAAAGTAGTTGATTGACTTTTTAAACTCTTCGTTTTGGTGAAAAATATACCCTATGTAATGGTAGCAGAAGGCCTCGTTTTCAACGAAACCGGTTTTTCGTAGAATGAGGGTAGCTCGGTTTAGAATTTCCACGGCCCTTTCCTGATTTCCTTTCACATTTAAGCACATGGCTTCTCCAATTAGGCCAGTGGCCAAACGGGTAGAATCACCAATCTCAAGGGCTAGGTTTTTTCCTTTTAAATAGTAGCTCAAGGCGGTATCGGTCTTGCCTTGAAGCATGAATATATTTGCCATTTGAAGGTGCCCGGTCACCTGGGTATTGGGTAGGTCCTTGGCTTGAGCAATTTCACGGTATGCATGAATATAATGCAAGGTAGAGTCAAACTCAGCTCGGTTCTGGTAATAATGGGCTAATTGTTGAAGGGATGTGCAAATCTGCCTGGGTTCTTCAGATGTATAAGCAAGCCTACGGTAATTATGTAATTCCTTTAAGTCTTCGGGCTTGCTTGAATTTTTTAGGATATTCGACCATTGGTAGTAGGTTTTCAGCTGGGTGCTTAAGCTGCTTGTATCAGCGTATACTACAGATCTAAGCGAGTCAGATTTTGAGGCAAAGCTCTCTGCTCCAAGCATCAAAAAGGCAAGGCTTATCATCAGGAAACGCGCGGTTGCCTTAAAGTTGTTCGGCGGCTTAGTAGGACCGTCTAGCGTGAACTGGGGTTTCATGGTTAGCTTTTAAGCTTTGCCCAAGAAACAAAGACTCAGGTTATTTTCCTCTGACTTCGGTCATAAGCATGCTTATGGCATTCCCGCCAAAGCCTACTGCATTGATTAATACGTTTTTGCAAGGCATGGTTAATGGGCTGTGTGGACTGTGAAAACTGAAATCAAGATTCATTTTGGCCAGGCCTAGTTCAATGCTTTGACCCATTGAGGCTCCTAAGCTATGCCCGTATTTCCATTTTAAATTCCCGTATTCGGGTAGGGCGGCGCCAAACACTTCTTCCATGGCCTGCTTCTCAGCTATGTCTCCCTTAACGGTGCCCGGGGCGTGCGGGATGATCAAATCCACTTGGTCTTGTTTGGCATCTTCTAAAGCCATCCGCATTGCCTGTTTTAGGCTTTCGCCGGATAAGCCCGTTTTGGAAGGAATTTTTTCCGAGGCCCATCCTAGTCCGGAAATCTTAGCTAAGGCATTTTCAGGATTGTTTGAAAGAAGGCAAACTACGCCTGCTTCCCCTAGTACCATACCGCCATTTGATTTTCCTGAGAAGGGCTCACAGGGGTAGTTGTCTTGGTTTTCAGCACTTATTCCCATAGATTTCATTTGAGCCATGGTGAATTCAGTTAGCGGACTTTCAGAGCCTACCACTAGGGCCTGTTCAATCATGCCTGCGTCAAGCCAGGCCTTTGCATGAAGGAGTCCAGTTCCAAAGCTGCTGCAGGTTGTGCTATGGTCTGATGCCGGACCCTCAATGCCGAGAAAATGACTGAGTACAGAGGCTGAGCTACCTAAGGTTGTTGAGGGGGAAGCTTGGCTCAGGCAAGATTCATGGGCCAGAAAATGCTTAAAATGGTTTTCCCAATTATTGGTGGGTCCGCGGGAGCTACCAAAAAATACCGCAGTCTTTTGAGGATTCACGCTGGAAAGATCCAATTGCCTCCCGGCGAAACAAGCCAATTGAACCAATCGGTCAAAATGCCTCAAGCTTTTTTCCCTTTTCAGGAAACTTTGAAATTCAACTTCAAGGTCAGCAGGAATACGGGCTAGCCAATTTCCGTTTTCTTGAATTAAGAAATGATGCCGTGAGCTTAAAGCTGAGCCAGGGCTGCTTAGTCCAACCGGACTCACGGAGGCGATTTGATGAATGAATAATCCCATTAAAACTTCTCTAAAGCCGATTCAATGGCGGAATATACCTCTTCTAGCTCCTCCTTGCTTATGCAGTAAGGAGGAAGGATGTACACAATATTACCCAATGGGCGTAAGAGCACACCTTTGCTCAGGAAGAACTCGTAAAGTTCATCTCTAATCTCAGCGTAGTAATTGGTTTTTTCATCAATTTTCCAATCAAAGGCCAGAATGGTGCCCATCATTCTCAAACGGGTTACCTTAGGGTGACTCTTAATCCGATCGGAAAAGGCTTTATGCTGTCGGTTAATCCTCTGAATTGCATCTTGGCAGTCTTGCTTCTTCAGTAATTCAAGACTTGCAATGGATGCCGCGCAGCCAATCGGGTTGCCCGTGAAACTATGTCCGTGGAAAAACATCTTTTGCTTTTCATCGGAAAAGAACTTCTCGTAAATCTCATCGCTGCCAACGGTAATGGCCATGGGTAAGGCGCCTCCAGTAAGGCACTTACTCAAACAAATTACATCCGGACTTGTCTCCATATATTCAGAAGCAAAGGTTTTTCCGGTGCGTCCAAAACCAGTCATGACTTCATCGGCAATGCAATAGGCGCCCCATTGCTTGGCCAATTGAATAAGCTGCTCAAGATGGAAAGGGGAATAGATTTCCATTCCGGCAGCGCCCTGAACCAAGGGTTCATAGATGAAGGCAGCTACATCGCCATCTTTCAAAACCGAGTGAAACTTCTCAAAACAGTCTTTGAAATTACCTGCATTAGGCAGGGGGATTCGTTGAATTTCAAAGGTGTATTCTTTAAAGGCTGTGAAAAAGGTGTCTTGGGCAGAGGTGGAAATCGCTCCCAGGGTATCTCCATGGTAGGCGCCTTCAAAGGCAACGATGGTCTTTTTGGGTTTGCCTTCATTGTAATGGGCTTGAATGCACATCTTAAGGGCGGCCTCTACGGCGGTAGATCCGTTGTCAGAAAAGAAAACTCGATTTAAGCTTCCGGGAAGCCAATCAGCTAGGGTTTTTGCCAATCGGGCGGCGGGCTCATGTCTAAATCCCGCAAAAATAACATGGGCTAGATTTTGAGCTTGTTCATGAATTTTCTCAGCAATATATGGATGCGAATGCCCGTGGGGATTTACCCACCAACTACTAACTGCATCAATGATTTCCCGTCCGTCTTTGAGCTTGATTTGGCTCCCTTTGGCTGATTCAACTGACAAATGCTTGGCGCCTTTCATTTGGGTATAAGGATGCCATACATATTGCTCATCCCACATTTCCCAATCGCTTAGATCAGTCCTTTCTCTCTCCATGCCGCTCTTAGTTTAAGTCCTTGATTTTTAATAAATTCTCCCTTTATGCTTTCGGTTTCTGGAATTCTTCCAAGATTTGGAACCTTATGAAACTGATGAATAATATCTTCGGTATCACCAATAGGGTTGCCAGAGTATAGCACTCCAAAAACTGGAATGTTAAATTGTTTTAAAAGATGTAAGCTTAATAGGCTATGGTTGATGCTTCCGAGTTTATGCCGACTTACCAATACCACTGGGGTCTCTAGCCTGCGGATTAGGTCAACCAAGGTTTGGTCTTGGTTTATGGGAACCAGTAAGCCTCCAGCGCCCTCAATTACCAATTTGTTTGATTCCGGAAGGGTGATAGAATCCAGGTCAATTTCCGAATTCTCTAGGGCCGCTGCGTAATGAGGTGAAACGGGTTCGGTAAATTCATAGGCTTCCGGATGGGTCTTAATGCCTAATTGCAATCCTTCAATCCAACCACGGTCCGAATCTATCCGAGTTCCGGTTTGAATGGGTTTCCAATAATCCGCTTCAAGCGCATAAGAAATTATGGCGCTGCACAGGGTTTTCCCGGCGTCCGTGTCCGTTCCAGAGATGAATAATTTCATGGGGGCGAAGGTAAAGGCCTTTCTCAAATTTCAAAACATTGATTTCAATCTAGTATGCGAGCATAAGTAAGTTGATTTTCAGGCATTTATTCACGATATTTGAGGGTTATTCAAACCGACTCACGCAATTCTATGGGAAAATTTTACAAATTGGTCCTATGCATCTTAATGCTAGGAACCATTAAAAGCCTTGATGCCCAAATTACTACGGCGGGTAAATATTTTTATTTCGGATTCATGCAAAATGCTGTTGGAGCTGGTGGAGCTGCTCCAACCCTGAGGGTGCAAATCACTTCGAAGTTTAATACCACGGGTAATGTTTCGGCTCCGATGAATGCTTTCAATCAAAATTTCACGGTTGTTCCTGGGGCACCAACCACCATTACTTTTCCCACGGCTGGATATGAAAATGCTACGGCGGGAGCTCCTCAGCCAATGGGCCTTTTCATCACGGCAAATGATCCAATTTCGGTATCCGCAGAGTCTGTGGTAGATTATTCTACGGATGCAGCTAGACTTTTTCCCTTAAGAGCGCTCCGCGATGAATACATTGTATCCACCTATTCCAATGTTGCCATTAATACTTGGCCTGAATTTCTGGTGGTAGCTACTGCCGATGGCACCCAAGTTGAAATTACTCCCGCAAATGCAACGCTTTCTGGTCAGCCTGCAGGGGTTCCCTTTACCATCAACTTGGATGAAGGACAAACCTATATGGTCCAAAGTCAAGATGACCTAACCGGTTCACGGGTTATTAGTAACGATAAATGTAAACCCATTGCTGTTTTTGGAGGTTCCTCTTGTTCTTCGGTCCCCAATGGCCCTTGTTGTTGCGACCACCTTTATGAACAAATGATTCCCATTGTAGCCTGGGGTAAAGAGTATTATACCACCGGTTTTCGCCAACAAGAAAGACTGAGGGTAATGGCTGCTCAAAACAATACCACTGTAAGAATTAACGGCGGGGCTCCTTTTGTGCTCAACGCTGGGCAGTTTAACGAGTTTAATGCAGGTCCGCCCACCCCATACCACATTGTGGCCGATAAACCCATCGCCCTAACAGAATACGCTCCTTCCGGAGCCCTTGGTGGTGTAGGAGACCCTTTCCAAAGTAGAACCTTCTCAATTGAGCAAGGTATTGATACCATGGTGTTCTCAACCATTGTTGGGGTAAACAATAACCACCGCTTGTCCATCCTTACAGAAACAGCTACGGTGCCTTCGGTTGAACTTGACGGGGCCAGTATAAGCGCAGGTTTTGTTCCTCATCCCCAGAATCCTGATTTTTCGTATTTGAACTATGTCCTTGGGGTTTCAGGATTAGCAACTTCCTATGAATTAACCGCCACAGGACCAATGGTTGCCATGATTCATGGTTTTGGAAGTGATGACTCCTACGCCTTCTCGGGAGGTGGGTTTGTAAATAACCTTGCCATTGAACTTGATTACCCAGACACGGTCTGTGTTGATTCTACCGTACAGTTTGATGAAACCATTTCCTATGCTTACCTAAACTTAGAATATGATTTCGGAGATGGAACCACTTCTACCAGCTCTGACCCTACTCATATCTATACAACCCCGGGAAATTATACGGTCACCCTCGAGGTTGAAGAGCTCCTTTGTCTTCCGGTAGAAAGTCTGGTGGTTGATATTGTAGTTCAAGCTCCCGTTGGTGAACCTGAAATCATTGGGGAATCCCCCCTATGTCCTGGCATTGCCGGATCATTTCTCGGAAACATTATCAATGGCAATGGAAGCTCAACGGTTCAGTACAACTGGGATTGGGATGGCGGAAATGTAATTTCAGGAGCCGATGAAGGTCCTTACCAAGTGTCTTGGCCTGATACAGGAACCTATTATGTGACTCTTGACCTAACAGATCCTGCTTCAAAATGTAAAGCCGCTCCAGCGGATACCTTTGTGGTGGTTGTTAAAAACCCGCTTCAGGCAGACGCAGGTCCTGATTTTGGAGTTTGCCAAACCAATGGTTCTTTCAATCCAAATCCTACCCCAAATGCCACAGGAACTTGGACCCCCGGTCCGGGTATGATTGTGAATTCTCCAGGTTCTCCGTATTCTCAATTCGTCCTTTCTCAAGGTCCTGGGTCTTATTACGCAATTTGGTCTGAAGATTCGCTCGGCTGTCTATCCGAGGACACGGTTTTCATTACCTATACACCACTTGCTCTTCCTGAAGCCGGACCCAACCAAATTTCCTGCGACGGAACAGGTAGCGTTTCAGCCACTTCAAATACAGGTTTTGGGCAGTGGAACGAGCCCACAGGTTCGGTAAGTTTTACCAACCCTACCCTTGAAAATTCAGATTATTCGGGCCCTCCCGGAAATTACCTCCTTTACTGGTGTGATCAAACTGCCTCGGGTTGTGCCTCCTGCGATTCCTTAAACGTGATCATCTATCCTGAAATTACTGCTTTCGCAGGAAATGATACCGCAACTTGTGGAGAGTTTATTCAACTACAAGGATCCACAACCCCAACAACTTCAGGCACCTATCAAACCGATCGCCCGAATACAAATATCTTTTCCGGAGGTAATGGGCAAGCTTTCATTCAATTGAACAATCTTACCCCTCCTTTTGAAACGGTTGATTTCTATTACATTGAAACCAATGGCTCTTGTAGCGATACCGATACAGTGGTGGTAACCTTTTATGATCTGCCTGCTCCGGAAGCGGGGCCGAACGATTCAGTATGTGGTTTGAATTATACCCTTGACGCAACTCCCACCGCTGGTAGTGGGAAATGGACGGTTTTAGATCCTTTCGGGAATTCAGTAAGCCCTGTTTTTAATCCCCACGATTCTACTCATAATCCTACGGTATCAATAAATGCCACCTATGGTGAATACACCTTCTATTGGAATGTGGATCAAGGGGTTTGTAAATCACAAGACTCTGTGAAAATTGAGTTTTTGGAAGAGCCTGTTGCCAATGCTGGCCTTGATGATACCATTTGCGCTCTATGCTATACCCTAAATCCGTCAACTTCTGTAGGGTCAGGCGTTTGGTCATCCAATCAAATGGTAAGTTTCAATGACTCTACCCTCCCAAATGCCCAAGCTTGTGTGAACGCTTTTGGTATTTATGAGCTGTATTGGGAAGAAAACAATGGAGGCTGCATAAGCCGTGATACCGTTGAAATTAATTTCTTCGAATCGGCCAGCATTAATATTTCCCCTGATTCTTCCGCTTTTTGTGGAAGCAATGGGCAGATTCAGGCCAATATGAATAAACCCAATCAAAGCGGTTATTGGACCACCAATTGTGCTGATTTGACCTTTGCAAATCCCAATGATTCCATAACCAACTTGACCAAAACAAGTTCAGGTTGTTGCTGGGTGTATTACAATATAGACTACGGAAACTGCATCGTATCTGACTCAGCGCAAGTTTGCTTCTTCGATCTTCCTCAAACCAATGCTGGTCAAGATGATAGCATTTGTGGAACTCAAACTCAACTTGCGGCCCAACCTAGTTTGGGGCAAGGACAATGGTCAGACATCAGCGGCCTCCTTTCCTTCAATGCCAATGACCCCAATACAAACCTTGATCTGAACGGTGCTCCTTACGGGAATTATTGCATGGTTTGGACCGAAACCAATGGGGCCTGTGTGAATAGAGATACTGTATGCATTGAATTTGTTCAGCAGCCTTCCGCTCAAGCGGGAATAGATACAAGCATTTGTGATACCAACCTCACCCTTTACGCAAGTGCTTCCGTGGGCCAAGGAGTTTGGACAGCCATCCCAACTGGACCCGTATTTAGCGATAGTACAAATCCAGCGGCTACCGTAAACTTTGCCGGTTCGGCCTATGGTTCCTATGATTTAATCTGGACTGAAACCAATCAAATTTGTGTTTCTTCCGATACCCTTCAGGTTAATTTCACTCAGCAACCTCAAGCATTTGCCGGTTTAACGGATTCTGTTTGCGGGCCTTCTTACGTTCTGCAAGGAGCCTACAGCACCCCAAGCTCAACCGGCTTCTGGACCACCCCCGTAGGAGTAAGTGTGGCTGGTAATGACCCCAATGCTACTGCCAGCATTCCAACCGGTCAGTATGGTACTTATTCTTTGATTTGGACCGAAAACAATGGGGGATGCTCAGATTCTGATACCTTGAACCTTACCTTTATTGAACAGCCTAACCCAAATGCCGGCACGGATCAAAGCATTTGTGACTTAAACTTTAACCTTCAAGGGGTTCAGTCAGTCTCGGGTAGTCAAATTCAGTGGACCAGCATTCAAGCCGGAGCTGTATTTGGGAATGCAAATTCAGTGACCTCCACGGTTACTGTACCCAATTATGGGGTTTATCAATTCATCTTAACGGAAACCAATGAGGTTTGTTCAGAATCTGATACAGTAGAAATATCTTTTGAAGAACAAACCAATATTTCGCCCATTCCGAACGATTCAATTTGTGGGTCTAACCTTACCCTTGTATTTACCCATTCTGCCAATGGCTCAAACTTTGGTTTAACCTCTAGCTCAGGAGCCGTAAACATCTCCAGCCCGAATGACTCAACCTTTACTATTTCAGTGGCTAATAATTATGGATGTTATTCATTTACCTTGACAGAAGACAACCAGTCTTGTTCAGACTCTGAAACCTTTACCCTATGCTTTTATGAGCCTCCATTGGCTTTTGCAGGAGTAGATGATGAGATTTGCGGATTGACTTACACCCTCAATGCTACCAGTCCTACAGCCAACGGCAACTGGACAGGCCCTGCAGGAGTGGTCTTCCAAAATCCAAATTCTAATACAACGGATGTGGATGTTTCAGCCCTTTCGTTTGGAGCTTATGAATTCGTTTTCACAGACTCTAATGCCATTTGTTTAGACCGGGATACGGTGGAGATCAACTTCTACGACAACCCGGATATTGCTTGCAATTGTGATTACGATACCATTTATACCACAGATCCGTTCTATCAGTTTATTGATTCAACCCAAAATGCGGTTACCTGGACCTGGAATTTCGGGGATGGAAATACCTCAAATGTTCAGAGCCCAAAACATGGATATACCCAAACAGGCATCTATGATGTTACCCTTACGGTAGCCGATAAGTTTGGTTGTACAAGTACCCATACCTGCAAGATTGAACTTCTTGAGAACATTCGCTTCTTTGTGCCCAATGCCTTTACCCCTGATGGGGATGGAGTGAATGATGGATTTAAGCCTTCGATTCTAGGACATGTTCCAGGTTCCTATAAAATGGAAATTTACGATCGTTGGGGTAAGCGAATCTTCGAGACCGACAATGAAAACGAATCATGGGACGGCCTAAGTTTGATAGACCGTAAAAGGGCCAAGCCCGATGTTTACGCAGTACGGATTTACTACTCCACCTACAGCGGAACGGATGAATCTTACGAAGGCATGGTGGTTCTAGTTCGTTGATTTCAAGAGCTTCTTAAGACTTAGAATATGCTTTGGACTGTGGTTGGCCCGAATGCATATTCTAATTCGCTCTTCCCCAAGGGGTACAGTTGGAGGCAAAATTGCCTTGGCGTAAAACCCTGACTCTTCCAATGCGCTCTGAACTCGGCTAAGGTTTTGACCATTTCCTGAAAACACTTGAATGGGTCCTGAATTATTTTTCGCTTCAGAGAATAGTTCAACATTGGCGAAAAGGGAGAGACGTTCCTTTTCTGATCCTGACATATAAGTATAGGCGGCCCAGGAATCGGCTAAACTGCTTGGGGGTAAAGCTGTGGTGTAGATAAAGGACCTGGCGTAGTTAATGAGGAAGTTTCGTTTAATATTTGAGCTAAGAACAGCTGCTCCATGTGCCCCAAGGGCTTTTCCAAAGGTGTGAATGCAAAGGTCAATCTCCTGGCTTAGGTCTAGTTCATCAACCAAGCCCCGTCCGGCATTTCCAATTATTCCGGTAGCATGGGCTTCATCAACCCAAACTTCGGCCCCGTATTTTTTGGCCAATCCTGAAATTTCTTTCAGGGGTGAACGGTCTCCATGCATGGAAAAAATAGACTCCGTGGCAATAATGGTATTTCCCTTCCAATCCTGTTTTAGCCGATCCTCTAAATGGTTTAAGTCATTATGTTTAAAGGAAAAAGAACCCGCCAAAGAAAGCCTAAGCCCATCCCGAATGGAAGCATGCGAAAGAGAATCGTAAATCACCCGGTCTCCTTTCTGAGGAAGGCTTGCGAAAACCCCCAGATTGGCTGAATATCCTGAATTAAAAACCAAGGCAGATTCTTTCCCATGAAAATGGGCCAACCATTCTTCAAAGTCGCCGTAAATGGAATGATTCCCTGAAATCAGTCGTGAACCTTTACCGCCAAGAACAAAGGGGTAGGAACTCGCGATTTTTGAAGACAAGTCTTGAATTTCTTTCAATTCGCTTAGACCTAAGTAGTCATTGGATGAAAAGTCAATTAAGTTTTTTGGAGGCATCAAGGTTCTGAGCCTGTTTTCCTCTTGCCTTTGTACCAGCTTTCTTTCAAGTTCTGTGTCGAGCTTACTCATGATTCTGGAGTTTCTTCCTCATCCAAAGTGAATAGGTCATTTACCGATCGTTTGAAGACATGAGCCATTTTTAAGGCCAATAGGGTAGAAGGTACATATTTCCCCTTCTCAATGTGTGAAATGGTCTGACGACTAACCCCAAGGGCCTTGGCGAGGTCTTCTTGGGTGTAGTCATATTCTGCTCGGGCTACTTTAACTCTATTTTTCATCCTCTTCGAATTAAAATCCAAAACCTCAGTAGATAAACCAAAAAGGGAAGGTAAATTAAATAGGTAAGGGCGTAGATGAATCCGAAACCATAGAAAGCCAAAGTGCCAACCACAATTAGACATGCATTGAAATAAAAGGCAAAGAGCAGGCTCTCCAAACGGATCAATAGGCTGCGTTCGTCTTCATGCTTTAACTTAGAGAATCCGGCGAAAGCCAATGAAATGATCAAACCAATGCCGGCAATTTCATTGGTTAGGTTTTGCTTATTCCCGTCAAAAATAAATCCATCAGATCCATTAATGCTTAGGAAGGCAAGCTCAAAGTCAAAATGCAAACAGGCCAATCCCAGTGCTAAGAATATTGGCAATAAGATCAACCCAGGTTTTAAGAGTTGGTGGGGAAGAAGAAAGGAAGTTTTCATAATTGAAAAGTATTTGTTTCCTCTACAAACGTAAAGATTATTTTTAATATTGTAAAGTACGCTTTACAAATTATAAACTTTACTTGTCCTAATTTAGGAGTTCAGGTAAATAAAAAAAGCCCTGGTAAATACATACCAAGGCTTTTAAATATTAAGAATACGGGCAATTAATCTGCCAGGATGATTAACTTATTGTTTTTCATTTCAATCACCCCTCCTTTCACCTCAAAGGTTTCGGTTTGGTCAGCAGTTTTCACTACTACATTACCGGGAACCAAGGTTGAGATAATGGCAGCGTGATTGTTCAACATTTCAAACTGTCCGTCTGCCCCTGGAACTTTAACCGAGCTGGCTTCTCCAGAGAAAATTTTCTTTTCAGGACTGATGATTTCTACGGTCATCCTTTACTTATTTTGATTCGGCAAGCAATTTCTCACCAGCCTCAATTACGTCTTCAATTCCTCCTTTCAAGTTGAAAGCGGCTTCTGGGTATTGATCAAGTTCTCCGTCAAGGATCATATTAAATGCCTTGATGGTGTCTTCGATGCTAACCATAACTCCAGGAATACCGGTAAACTGCTCGGCTACGTGGAAAGGCTGAGAAAGGAAACGTTGAGCACGACGAGCGCGGTGAACGATTAGCTTATCTTCTTCACTCAATTCATCCATACCAAGAATGGCAATAATGTCTTGAAGTTCCTTGTAGCGTTGAAGGGTTTCTTTTACCCGTTGAGCTGTATTATAGTGTTCATCACCTACAACTTCAGGGGCAAGAATTCTAGAAGTAGAATCCAAAGGATCTACTGCTGGGTAAATACCAAGCTCAGAAATCTTACGAGAAAGTACAGTGGTAGCATCCAAGTGGGCAAAGGTAGTTGCCGGAGCAGGGTCAGTAAGGTCATCCGCAGGAACGTAAACCGCCTGTACAGAAGTAATAGACCCAGACTTGGTAGAAGTAATTCTTTCCTGCATGGCACCCATTTCAGTGGCTAGGGTTGGTTGGTAACCTACCGCAGAAGGCATACGACCAAGAAGAGCGGATACCTCAGAACCGGCCTGAGTAAAGCGGAAGATATTGTCAATAAAGAAAAGGATGTCTTTTCCTTGACCACTTTCGTCGCTTCCACCAT
Source organism: uncultured Flavobacteriales bacterium (assembly GCA_937139155.1). Lineage (GTDB taxonomy): Bacteria > Bacteroidota > Bacteroidia > Flavobacteriales > JBLHRE01 > CAKZPI01. Next base: position 107,212 of record CAKZPI010000036.1, on the reverse strand, counting down.
CACGGAAATATTCAGCAAGGGTAAGACCACTCAAAGCCACACGAGCACGTGCTCCTGGAGGCTCATTCATCTGTCCGAAAACGAAGGTAGCGTTAGATTCTTTCAAGGCATTTTTATCAACCTTGCTCAAATCCCATCCGCCTTCTTCCATGCTCTCCATGAATCCTTCGCCGTATTTTACAATACCCGACTCAATCATCTCACGAAGCAAGTCATTACCCTCACGAGTACGCTCACCTACACCAGCGAATACTGAATAACCAGAATATCCTTTGGCAATATTGTTAATCAACTCCTGAATCAATACGGTTTTACCTACACCGGCACCCCCGAAAAGACCAATTTTACCCCCTTTAGAGTAGGGCTCAATCAAGTCAATCACCTTAATACCTGTATAAAGTACCTCAGTTGAAGTTGCAAGATCTTCGAATTTAGGAGCATCGCGGTGAATCGGAGCTCCGTTTTCTTTGTCTATTGCGCCAATTCCGTCAATGGCGTCTCCTACTACGTTGAATAGACGACCTTTAATGGCGTCTCCGGTAGGCATTTTAATTGGGTTTCCTGTGGCTCTTACTTCCTGACCACGAACCAAACCATCGGTTGAGTCCATTGCAATTGCACGAATGGTGTCTTCACCAATGTGCTGCTGACACTCCATGATTACGGTTTGACCATCTGCTTTGGTGATTTCCAAAGCGTCGTAAATGTTAGGAAGAGTATGGTCTTCGTTGTGGAAGCTAACGTCCACCACTGGACCAATTACCTGAGCTACTTTACCGACAAGCTGTGACATGATATCGGGTTGAATTGTTAAATGAATTGTTTCTAAATTCGGCTGCAAAAATACATTTTTTACCTCCATGAGCCAGAGGTTTTTAAAAACTTTATCCTGACCCTAGTCATCCCCCTTGTTTTATTGGTTGTTTGGGTTTTTCAGGCCCATGGGTAAGGCTTCCTTTTCCTTTCATTTCTCACCCATTTCATGGTTTTAACATGTTTTTTTTCCGCTTCTGGTACATTTTTCTTCTCCAAGACTTTGAGTCTGTTATCTTTGCCTAGTTTCCTTTAAAACCCCCTTTGAATTGCAGATATATAAAAGCATTTCTTCCTTCCCTAAAATCAAAAACCCAGTGGTAACTACGGGTACCTTTGATGGGGTTCACATCGGACATCAAAGCATCTTGCGTCGCCTGAAAGAGATTGCGCATGAGGTAAAAGGCGAAACGGTTCTTCTTACCTTTTGGCCACATCCTCGTCAGGTTCTTTATAATGATCAAGACCTGCGCTTGATTCAAACCCTGGAAGAACGTCAAGAAAAACTGGCCGAAGTTGGAGTTGATCACCTCATTATTCACCCCTTTACCAAAGATTTCTCTAGACTTACAAGCTTAGAATTTATCCGCGATCAACTGGTGAATGGAATTCATACCCACCGCTTGGTGATTGGTTACAACCACCAGTTTGGAAGAAACCGAGAAGGGTCTTTTGAGCATTTAAAAGAGTATGCCCCGGTTTATGGATTTGAAGTTGAAGAAATATCAGCCCAGGACATTGACCAAGTGAACGTGAGCTCTACCAAAATTAGAGAAGCCCTGGCCAAAGGTGATATTCTTACTGCCAATCAATATCTTGGCGACCCCTTCAGGATTTCGGGGCAGGTGGTGAAAGGCGATCAAATTGGAAGAACCCTCGGCTATCCAACCGCCAATATTGAAATTCCTGAATCCTATAAACTCATCCCCTCACAAGGGGTATATGCGGTAAAGGTTTTGATTGAAGGATTCGCCTATAAGGGCATGCTCAACATAGGAAACCGGCCTACTCTGAACGGAACCGACCAAAGAATTGAGGTCCACCTTTTTGATTTCAACAAGGATATTTACAATAAATGGGTGCGGATTGAATTTGTTGATTTCCTTCGAGAGGATGTGAAATTTGATTCTCTCAACGAACTCAAGAATCAACTTTCCATTGATGCAGAACAAGCCAAATCTCGTTTTTAAAATCGCCTTTTTTTGGGTTTTTCTTTCCCTTACGGGGATGGGGCAGGAAGTGGATTCTACACGCAAGGTTCTGGATCTTTCAAAGCAAAGGCTTACCCAATTGCCCGAGGAGGTTTTCCGCTATCCTAACCTGGAAGTTCTCATCCTTAAAAAGAACAAAATTCAAAGTTTACCCGATTCAGGCTGGGAGAAACTTCCGCATTTAAGGTATATAGATCTCTCTAGAAACAAGCTCTCATACCTGCCCAGCGCATGGGGCCAATTGCCCATTGACACCCTAATCCTAAACCGAAATTTCATCCTTCGAATTCCAGATTCTTTCCAAAACATGGATGAACTGATTTATTTAGATCTCTGGAGCAATGAAGTAGATAGGCTTCCTGAAAAAATGAACGATCTCCCAAGGCTCAAACTCATCGATATGAGGGGCATATCCATGAATCATAAATACCGTGCAGAGTTTCTGAACCAATTTCCTAAAATTGAAATTCTGGTTTCTCCCGGTTGCGATTGCAAATAAAAAACGGGAGGCAAAACCTCCCGTTCTCTAAATTGGTTTCTACAAATTTTAAAAATTGACTTGCAGCATGAGATTGAAGGTGGTTCCAGCCTGTGGAAACAATCCAATCATTTGAAAATTTCCTTCTTGAGGGTTCCCCGTAACATAAGGGTCATCCGGAATTGGATTGTATCCGTCTGAATTGAAGCGGTAAACCCATCCGTTCGACTCATACAAACTGCCCAAAAGATTATATGCACGTAGACCTAAAGTTACCTCCTTGCCAATCCAGTTACGATTGGAGTATTCGGCCATGAAATTGGTTACCGCATAGGGATCTAGTTTTCTTTCCTCAGAAGAGGTATTGTCTAGGTATTGTTTACCAACGTATTTCTCTTGTAGGGTAAGCTTGAAGTTCTCACTCGGATTAAAAACTAAATTGGCGGCTCCTATAACCGAAGGAGAAAATGCAATGTCTGTATTGCTTAGTTCTTCTTCAATCAAATTGCCATTGTCCCAATCGTCATAATAGACGGTAAGCTTTTCAATTTTATTCTGACTCAGGCTTAAATTACCTTCAAGCCGAACGGTTTCTGTCAATTGATAACCTCCTTGTACTTCAATTCCCCTTCGAAAGCTTTCCGGAACATTTATCCGGGTGGCCGCTCCTACATCATTCAATTCACCGGTTAGAATCAACTGGTTGTTGTAATGCATGTAATAAAGGTTGGCCTGCACGGTATACCGCTTCCCTTGTCGGCTATAGCCTGCTTCAAAGTCAATCAACTCTTCCGGCTTGGGTTGTGAATTCGGGCTGCTGTCTGTGAAGTCATTCCGGTTCGGCTCTTTATGGGCCACCCCTACAGAAGCGTAGACCTCTTGGTTTGCATTCAGGGAATAGAAAACACCTCCTTTCGGATTGAAAAACGACATGGGTACAGTACGGGTTAACGGACTCCCATCATTATCATTTCCAATAAACCTATAGTTCACCCAACGACTTTGAAGATCTAGGTATAGGTTGAGTTTTTTGTTGGGCTGGAAAAAGGTCTGCACGTAAACATTGGCATCTGATTTCCAGGCAGTATTTTCATAGTATCGGTCTTCATGAAATGAATTACCGGCATATTCTGCCCAAATAACCTCTCCAAAATGGGCGCCTACATAATTATTTGCCCCACCCCCCAAAGTGATTTGGTACTTTTCTTCTTCATAGTCTAGGGCAAAAATCCCACCTAATAACTCATTATCTAACCAACGACGAATGATAAAATCTCCGCTGGTAATGGTATCTCCCAAGAAAAGGGTATCTGTATTTAGGAAGTTTCCGAGGTCTTCATCAGGCTTATAAGATTCATAATAGCCTGCTCCAAGGGTTTGGTAACCGGCAAAGCTCAGCTTCCATTTTGAATTGAAACGATGATCAAAATGCAACTGACGATAAGTTTGTCCGTAATCATCTACCTGATTTTCATAGGTGTAAGGGTTGAAGGTTCTGGCTGAGTCTTTTTCAATGAACTGAACAGGAACCCCGTACCAAGATTGATAGGTGCGTTCATGCCCTGCAAACTGAGTGAAACGAATGGAGGTCTTTTTGCCCCGCCATTGTCCGCCGAAATAATATGAATTCAAATCAGAGGTAGCCCGATCGATAAATCCATCTGATTTTATGGTAGATGCTCTTCCATTGAACGAAAATCCTCCCTTCAGCTCGCCCGAATTCATTTCAAGGGTTTGCCTTCGAGTATTAAAAGTTCCAAGGCTGGTTACGCTTGAAGCGGAAGGCTTGTTTTGGTGGTCGAAGGTTGAAATGTTGATGGATCCTCCAAAGGCTCCGGTTCCGTGATTTGAGGTTCCAACTCCTCGTTGAATTTGAATTTTGGAAGCAGATGAGGCCAAATCAGGCATGTTCACCCAGAAAACACCGTGAGATTCGGCATCGTTCACAGGAATTCCGTTGATGGAAACGCTGATCCGGGTTTGATCTGAACCCCTAAGTCGAAGTCCTGTGTACCCAATTCCGGTTCCCGCATCAGAGGTTACGACCATTGATGGAGTGGTTTCGAGTAAAAATGGAAGGTCTTGCCCGTAATTCACTTCCTCAATTTCCTTTTCTCCAATGTTTGTAAAGGTTAGGGGCGTCTTTTCATCGGCCATAACTTCGGAAACGGTTACTTCCTCCAATAAGGTTTCAGTTTGGCCCATGAGGAATACATAATTGTTCATTCCCTCTTTCAGCCGTACCGACTCAATTAAGTCTTCCTTACCTAAATAGGAGATTTTAAATCCAACCATTCCGGTCTCTTCGAACTCCATTCGAAAGGTTCCGTTTCTGTCGGTGCTGGTTCCTAACTTTAAATTAGGAACAATCACATTCGCCCCAGGAAGAGGCTCTCTGGTTTGGGCATCTTTAACGGTGCCTACCAGAACTACTTGTGCCCATAAGCTTACTGGAAGCAGCAAGGCAGCGGTAAATAGGTTTTTCATGAAAAATTGAAAATTTCGTTAAACTGGCCAATAGACAGGGGCGACTAAAGTCCATATTGTTTAACATCCCTCCCTTCCCGGCATTACCCGGGCAGGTTCGTTGGGTTTGATCTCAGCCCGTATTTCATCCGTCTTAGTCGGAAAGGGCACCCCAGTTGAGCGCTGCAAAGGTATAAAGGTTTACCGATGTGCAAATTGATTTTGCAAAAAATCTAAGGCTTTTTGTTTGCGGTTTAATCCTTCGCCTCTCACAATAAAATAAGGAACCCCGTAAGCGGCTATGAGTTCTTGGTGCTTATGAAAAATGGTTAAGCGATCTTCCAATAAGGGGTGCTCACGATAGGGGTGATCTTCCCAAGGTAAATCAGGAAAACAAAGTATATAAGCGGTAGGTAAGTGGTTTTCAAGGTTTTTTGAAATCTCCAAAGGAACCTCGCCAAATTTCATTTCAGCCCAAATGAAAAGGTTTAATAGGTCGGTATCTGCTATAACATGGTTGGATGTAAGGGCCTCTTGTATGCTGTCTTCCTGAAGTTTTGCAATTTCCACCAAGCTTTCCAGTCCGTATTCACCCTGGCTTTGGTCAAGATAATCCAAGGCTCTTTCTTTAAGCCAAGAGAAACTAAGCTCTTTCGCGAGAAACTTGCTGAGCTCTGTTTTGCCTGAGCTCTCGGGTCCGGTAACTACCCACCTAGTATTCATCTTGTAATTGGTGAATTTTTAACCATTTGAAGTATCCATAGGCTGCAATAATGGTGAAAGCTATGAAAAGAACTGCGGTTAAATAAAGCCCTCTTGAAGCGTAAAGGTATATTCCTGCAGCGTCTATGATGATCCAGTAAATCCAATTTGAAAGCACCTTTCGAGTAACCAAAAAGGTGGCGGTAATGCTAAACACAGTGGTAAAAGCGTCCAACCAAGGCAAGGCTGCATTGGTATTTGACTCAAGAATAAGAGCCAATCCTACCCAACCAAGGGTGCTAGCGCCTATATTAATAAGGTGGTATTTAATGGGCCAAGTCTGAATTTGAATGGATTCATCAGGTTTCTTGCCTTTGATCCAGTTCACCCAGCCATAAACGGCCATAATCCCGTAAAAAACCTGAAGAAGGCTTTCGGCCAATAGGTTTGCTTGGAGGCAAATGACCGTATAGGCAATGACGGAAACCAAAGCCGAGGGCCAGCACCAAATGGAGCCTCTGGCGGCTAAAATCACATAAGCTATGCTGCTAAGGACTGCAAAAGCCTCAAGCAGTGGCATGGATTGTAGATAGGATAAAATTTCTGACCAGATTTCAGTCAAACCACCTAGTTCTCAAATTTGGGAACAATTCCAGGCAATACTTTTACAATGAAACTTGCCTTCACACCTGATTTATAGACTTCAGAAATGGAGTCTTGAATAGCCTTAAAAGCTCGGTCGAAGTCTCCAAATACTTGGGTGCTCATACCATTGGTTTCCACCTTAATAAAGGGGTGGGAATTGAGCAATTCAAGGAAGTTAAGTACCTGCGAAGCATAATCATCCCGCAAAGGATACATGGAGATTTCTATGGAAGTTTTCATTTTTTTGCTTGATGCACAGCCTCAGAGATGGAGGCAATTAAACTTGAGTCGTTTTCAAAGGCGTTTCCAATGACAATCACATCGGCACCAGCCTTGGCCAAAGCCGCCGCTTTTTCGGGCGATTTAATTCCGCCGCCAACAATTATTGGGGCCTCTACAGCCAGTCGAACTCGCCCAACCATTTCTTCGGATACCGGCTGATCAGCGCCTGAACCGCAGTCAAGGTAAATGAGTTTCATCCCAATCATTTCTCCAGCTAGAGCAGTGGCTGCCGCTATGTCGGGCTTATTATGAGGGATTGGATGTGTATTGGAAATATAAGAAACGGTGGTAGGTTTTCCTCCGTCGATAATCATATATCCGGTTGATATAATTTCAATATCCAGCGGTTTTAGCAAAGGAGCAGAAACCACATGATTCCCAATCAATAATTCTGGGTTCCTTCCGGAAATCACGGAGAGGAATAGCAAAGCATCGGCGGTTTCCGAGATTTGCTGAATGCTTCCTGGAAAAATTACGGTAGGAATGTCGGATTCAATACGAATCTGATCCAAACAAGATTCAAGATTGTTTTGGGTCAACAAACTCCCACCTACAAAGCATAGGTCTACATCTGCCTGGTTGGCAAGCCCTATTACTTCTTCAAGATGATTCCAGTTTTCTTTGTCCGGATCAATCAATAGAGCCAAAAGAGTTCGATTCTCTTTCCGGGCATTTAATATGGTATCATATACCAATGGCTTCATGAACTTGGTTCTGCCTTGCGACCGCCCAAGGAACCCCGTCAAGGAAACCATGGTAAAGGTCAAATTCAAAATTCTTTTCTTCCAAAAAGGCCATTCCTATTTGAGGGCCTTGAAGGTTGGCTAAGGTAGGCAAAACAATTTGTTCGCTGAACAATGTGCCTTTGGTGCCAATGGCTTTATATATAGCCTCTTTTGAGCACCAAGCTACCCCCAATTCATCTTCATCCTCTGGTTTTAGGTGTAATTTTTCAGATGGATGTAAAAATTTATGGTAAATCCGAGAACACTTTTTATAATGGGCCTCAATGTCTACTCCAATCGGCTGGTCTGAACGTACTATTCCTACCAAATTATCGGTATGGCTGATTGAGATTTCAAAGGATTTATCTTCAAGGTAAGGCTTCCCATGCTCATCATAAATGATGTTTTTACCCGGAAAAAGCGACTGAATTGCCCAACGGACAAAAACCAATTCCCTTTGACGGGCATGATGAAAAGCCTCCCACTCCTTCTTTTCTTGAGGCAGCAAATCAATATGATTGTAACCCCAGTCTAAGGTCTCGCTAATCCGCCAACAGAAAAAATCCGTATTATTTCCTAGACTTATAACCGTTTGTTCAGGCATTGGGTTTCAGTATTCTATCAATTATCTTTGCAAAATCTAAATAATTACCAAATAATGGCAGTACAAGAAAAATTAAAGTACAAAGTAAAAGATATTAGCTTAGCTGACTACGGTCGGAGAGAAATTCGTTTGGCTGAGGCAGAAATGCCTGGCTTAATGGCTCTTCGCGAAGAGTATGGCAAATCTAAGCCTTTATCAGGAGCCCGTATCGCTGGATGTCTTCACATGACCATTCAAACGGCGGTTCTTATTGAAACCCTTGTTGAATTAGGTGCTGAGGTGACCTGGTCTTCATGCAATATTTTCTCAACCCAAGATCACGCCGCCGCTGCAATTGCTGCTGCTGGAATTCCAGTTTTTGCTTGGAAGGGTATGAACGATGAAGAATTTGACTGGTGCATTGAGCAAACCTTACATGCCTTTGAAGGCGATAAGGCCTTGAATATGATTCTTGATGATGGTGGCGATCTTACAAATATGGTCCTTGATCGTTTCCCTGAATTGGTAAAAGACATTCGCGGTTTAAGCGAAGAAACTACCACAGGTGTTCATCGTTTGTATGAAAGAATGCGCAAAGGAACTCTTCCTATGCCAGCCATCAACGTAAACGACTCGGTTACCAAATCTAAATTTGACAATAAATACGGATGTAAAGAGTCTTTAGTAGACGCCATTCGTAGAGCTACCGATGTTATGATTGCCGGAAAAGTGGCAGTTGTTGCTGGTTATGGTGATGTAGGTAAAGGTTCTGCAGCTTCTCTAAGAGGTGCAGGTGCACGAGTAATTGTTACTGAAATCGATCCAATTTGCGCCCTTCAAGCCGCTATGGATGGATTCGAGGTTAAGAAAATGATGGATGCCGTTAAGGAAGCCGACATTGTGGTGACCGCTACGGGTAATAAAGACATCATCGCTGGTCCGCATTTCGAATTGATGCGTGACAAAACCATTGTTTGTAACATCGGACACTTTGATAATGAAATTGATGTGGCTTGGTTAAATACCAACCATGGCAATACGCGCGAGGAAATTAAGCCTCAAGTTGATCTTTACAATGTAAATGGAAACGATATAATTCTGCTAGCTGAAGGAAGACTTGTGAACTTAGGCTGTGCCACCGGGCATCCGTCCTTTGTTATGTCAAATTCATTCACAAATCAAACCCTGGCTCAATTGGAATTATGGACCAACCACGGGAATTACAAGAATGAAGTTTACGTTCTTCCTAAACGTTTGGATGAAAAAGTGGCTAGACTTCACCTGGGAAGAATCAATGTTGAACTTGATGTTTTATCTCAAGATCAAGCGGATTACATTGATGTAAAAGTTGAAGGTCCTTACAAGCCTGAGTATTACCGTTACTAAAAAACAAGATACCTAATTGAAAAAGGGCAGGTTTACCTGCCCTTTTTTTGTGCTGTTATATTTTGTTTATCAGTGATTTAACCTTCTTGAAGTTCTATTTTGGGAATTTGTATGAATTTGAGAAAACATCCAAAACATGAAACGATCGTCTTTTAATAAGACTTGATTAAGGAGGTTCGTACCCTCTACACCTTAATTATATATGTATAGTATGCTTCCGTCGAAAGAAGTTTGATACATTTTCAGGGGGTATTCTGCCGGACCCTTAACGACGGAGCCGTCATACATTTGAAATTCGGATCCACTGCAACTATCAACGGCAATTAAGCGGGTTTGATCCACATAGATTTTAGCGCAATCATTTGTGGGGTCGTAAGGGCTGGCCCGGTCATAGGCTACATAGTCAGATTGGGCCCTTTGAAAAATCACAATGCCCCGATAGCCACCCTCCTCATAAACAAACCCATTCACCGGTTGTAAGTCAAAGTACTCTGGGTTGTTCAAGTTCAAGTATAGATTCACCGGAACCTGGGGAATTTGGCTGGTATTTTCCTCACATCCATTTAGAATGAGTATAAATAAGCCTGAGCTGGCAAGAATTTTTAGGAAGGTTTTCATTGTCTTATCTGTTGAATTACAGGGGTCTTTCCGGTGAGCGGAACAAAGGTACAAAGAAGTTTTGTCCCTGATACCAACCTCTAAGCCCTTGGTGTGCAATGCATTGAATACTACTTAGGGGCTTTAACGGACCTGTGATTTAAAGAAAATATTGTTTTTGCACTTGGGTGCGGAAACTTTATATATTTACGGACTTGAAAAAGTTAACGTAACCTTAAAACATGGGTGTATGCTACGAAAACTACTCACCTTACTCACAGTCGTAGGTCTGTCGGGTACGGTTTGGGCACAATCCGGAACACTATCCGGAACGGTGTCAGATGGTCAAACCGGTGAGACCATTCCAACTGCAAACGTCGTCATCAAATCTGGTGAAGAGATTGTAAATGGAACGGCCACCGATTTTGATGGTAATTATACCATCAAACCAATTACTCCGGGTACCTACCGGGTGGAAATCTCTTATATAGGGTATGCCACGAAAACCATTAACGGGGTAATTATTACTGCAAACAAAATCACAACTCTCGACGCAGAGCTTCAGACCGAGGCGAACCTGCTAGGCGAGGTGGATGTGGTTGAGTATGTGGTTCCATTGATTGATCCTGATAAGGGATCAGGAAAAACAGTTACCAACGATGACATCAAGGCAATTCCTCAACGGGATGTTGCTTCCATCGCCTCGCAAACTGCTGGTGCAGTTCAGGCTGATGATGGGGATGCGGTAAACATCCGGGGTTCGCGTTCCGGAGGTACCGATACCTATATTGATGGTATTAAGGTGCGTGGTTCTTCCTCCATTCCTCAAGCTAGTATTGACCAAATGACGGTTATTACGGGTGGTCTTCCGGCTCAGTACGGAGATGCAACCGGTGGTATTATTGCCATTACTACTAGAGGGCCTTCATCTGAATTCTTTGGGGGTGCGGAGATCTTAAGTTCGCAACTTACCAATGATTACAACTACAATCTTTTTGCTGCCAACATCTCGGGTCCGCTTGTGACCAAAGAGATTGACGGAAGAAAAACTACCACTTTGGGGTATTTCATAGCAGGGGAGATTGAATCAGTGGAAGATCCTGACCCATCTGCCATCGGCGTTTGGAAAGTAAAGGATGATAAACTTGAGGAATTGAGAAACGATCCACTTCGTCCGTCTACCATCGGACAAGGGTTTGTTAGAAATTCGGAGTTTGTAACCTTTGATGACTTAGAGCAGGTTAATGCCAAATTAAACACCCAGAGAAATACTTTCCGTCTTTCGGGTAAATTTGACTTTAAACCTTCTAAAACAACCAACTTTACCCTTGGAGGTAACTGGTTGTACAGAGATCGTGATGCATATGTATACACCTATTCTCTTTTCAACTTTGAAAACAATCCGCAGGTAATTGATAACGACTGGAGAGTTTTTGGACGTTTCCAGCAGTCATTTAAAAATGCTGAGGTTAAAGAGGGCGAAACCGCAACAGGTTTGAAAAATGCTTTCTATACCGTTCAGGTTGACTACTCTAAAAGTATTACCATTCAGCAAGACCGCGACAATGCGGATAACTTCTTTGATTATGGTTACTTAGGAGAGTTCAACACCCACCGTCGCCGAGTATATGTACCACGTACTGACTCAGTAATGGTAAACGGGCAAATGCTTCCTTTCAACGGGGTTGAAATGGTTGGTTTCCAAGATACCTTGGTAGAGTTTACTCCAGGAGGAGTGAATCCTGCAACTGAAGCTTATACTGAAGACTACTTCGGAACCGTTGGTACTGACCGGAATCCAGGTCTAAACGAAAACCTTTTCAACATTCAACAGAATGGAGGTCTTCGTAATGGTGACCGTCCTACTGACGTTTATAGCCTTTGGTTTAACACGGGTCGCCAATGGAATGGTTACCAAGTCAACGATAATACTCAAACTCGTATTACAGCCATGGGTTCTGCCGATGCTGGAAAGCACGCCATCCAAGTGGGTATGGAGTTTGAACAAAGAGATGACCGTTTGTATGCTGTTTCAGCTGTTCCATTATGGACCATCGCTCGTCAGCTTACAAACCTTCACTTGACTCAGTTGGATTCAAACATGCAGATCACCTTTAATAATAATGGAGATACCATTAATTACGATCGCTTGTACGACGCTGAATCTCAATCCTACTTTGATAAAAACCTTCGTGCCAAGCTAGGCATGGATGTTACCGGCACGGAGTTTATCGATATTGATAGCTACGATCCAAGCACATTTAGCATGGATATGTTCTCAGCGGATGAACTATTGAATGATGGTAACTCATTTGTTGCTTATTATGGGTACGACCATAAAGGAGATAAGCTTGAAGGAAATCCTTCACTAGATGATTTCTTCAATGAGCAAAACGACGATGGTGAGTACACCCGTCCAATTAACTCTTTCCAGCCTATTTATGTTGCTGGTTACATTCAAGATAAATTCAACTTCCGTGACCTATTATTTAATGTAGGGGTTCGGGTTGACCGTTTTGATGCCAACCAGCCTGTATTGAAAGATCCATATTCTTTGTTTGAAACCAGATCAGCTGGTGAAGTAACAGGTCTTGGTGACATTCCTGCAAACATTGGCGAGGACTATGTAGTTTATGTAAACTCAAATCAAAACCCAACGGCTATCACCGGTTTCCGTGATGGAGATATCTGGTATGATGCCGCAGGTAATGAGGTTTCAGATCCTGACTTATTGAAAGGTGATGATGGTAACGTTACTCCTTTCCTTCAGGATGCCGATGCAGAATTGTCTTCAGCAGGATTTACTGACTATAAGCCACAAATCAATGTGATGCCTCGTATCTCGTTCTCATTCCCAATTTCGGATGAGGCCCAGTTCTTTGCTCACTACGATGTGCTTACTCAGCGTCCTACTACGGCTAGCCGTTTTGATCCAACGGATTATATGTTCATTACCAACCAAGGTGGCGTATTGAACAATCCAAACTTACGTCCGGAAAGAACCATTGATTATGAGTTCGGTTTCCGTCAGCGTTTGTCACAGACCTCGGCCATTACCATGTCTGCTTTCTATCGTGAACTTCGTGATATGATTCAGGCGGCCAATGTGCTTTTCGCGTATCCTATTCAGTATACTACGTATGCCAACATCGACTTCGGTACGGTGAAAGGTTTATCGGTTGCTTACGATATGCGCCGTACCGGAAACGTTTCTTTGAACGCATCTTATACCTTACAGTTCGCAGATGGTTCTGGATCAAGTGCAACCTCTGGTCTGAGTTTGATCAATACCGGTCAGCCTAACCTTCGTGTAATTCTTCCATTGGATTACGATCAACGTCACACCATCAATGGTTCGGTTGATTATCGTTTCTTCTCTGGATCTGATTACAACGGTCCGGTGATTGGCAACAAGCGAATTCTTGAAAACTCAGGAATGAATGTTCGTGTTACTGCTGCCTCTGGTCGTCCGTACTCTCGTCAAAGCAATGTGCTTCAAATGGGAGCTTTCGGTATCAACCAGCGTCCAGTACTTAAAGGTACCACCAACGGTTCTCGTTTGCCATGGATCTTCAGAATGGATGTTAAGTTTGATAAAAACTTCACCATCGTACTGAAAGAAGACGAAAATGGAAAGCAAAAGACCCTGGGCTTGAACGCATATGTTCAGGTACAGAACTTGCTTAACGCACAAAACGTACAGTCAGTTTACCGTTTCACAGGTAACCCTGATGATGACGGATACTTAACATCTGCGGTAGCCCAAGAAGAAATCTCTTCTAAAACTGACCCACAGGCGTTTATTGATCTTTATTCGATCAAAATCAACAACCCAAATAATTACGCGATTCCACGTCGTGTGCGGTTGGGTTTACAACTTAATTTCTAAAAGTCAACGAAAGAAAAAACAAAGCCATGAACCATAAGCTCAAATATGCATTCGTTGCTGCTTTGATGGGGGTCACCGGAAGCGTTTTCGCTCGCGAAAACGTGCCAAACGGTGCCTCCGAAAACCAATCGCAATCCCCTTTGTATGCGGTGGCCTCTAATTGTGTGCCCGCAACAGCTCAAACAGACCTTGACGTAAACAACGTGCGTACTACCATCCTTGCGGGTGGTGATATGTGGTGGGATCTGAACAATGGAGTATATGAAATTCCTAAAGGTTCAGATAAACACTCACTTTTCGCAGGTTCTTTGTGGATTGGCGGGATTGACGGTGGTGGAAACCTTAAGGTAGCAGCCATGACCTATCGCCAGACCGGAAACGATTTCTGGCCTGGTCCTCTAGATCCAACCACAGCTTCTACGGATGTGGGGATTTGTGATCAGTACGATAGACATTATTCTATCTCTAAGCCTGAAGTTTTGCCAATTAAGGCTTATTCAGATGCGCTAAATAATCAGGATCCCGACGCTGAGGCTCCTTCATCCATTCCTTTGGTTGTTCAAAACTGGCCAGCCTTTTCTCCTTTTGGAGACCCATTGGCACCGTTTTATGACCGCTCTGGGGATAATGTGTACGACCCACAAGATGGGGATTACCCATATTATGACTTTGACGGAGGAAACTGTCAAGGTGTAGATCGTCTTTATGGTGACAAAACCCTTTGGTGGGTATTTAACGATAAAGGTAATATCCACACTGAGTCAGGTGCAGAGGCCATTGGTCTTGAAATCCGAGCTCAGGCATTTGGTTTCGCTACCAATGACGAAATCAATAACATGACCTTTTACCAGTACAAAATCATCAACCGTTCCTCTTTCGTGGTAAACGATTGCTATTTCGGACAGTGGGTTGACCCAGATTTGGGGAACTACCAGGATGATTATGTTGGTTGTGATGTAGAAAGAGGTCTTGGGTATGTTTATAACGGTGACAACGATGATGATGGAGCAACCGGTTACGGTGTGAACCCTCCTTCTCTTGGGGTTGACTTCTTCCAAGGTCCAATTGCGGATGCTGGTGATGGAGTTGATAACGACCGTGATGGTACCATTGATGAACCAGGTGAGCAAATCATTATGGCCAAGTATGTGTACTATAACAACGTGAACAACGCTCCTGATGGTAATCCAAATGTTGGAGCAGACTTCTACAATTACCTTCGTGGTTTCTGGTTAGACAATGTGCCCATTACTTACGGTGCTGATGGTCGTGACCAAAACAACCCAGTTTGTGATTTCATGTTCCCTGGTGATTCTGACCAAGATATTGGTTGGGGACTAGGCGGAACCCCTGGGGCTCCTGTAGCCTCTGCTCCTTGGACAGAAGCTACTGCTGGAAATACCCCAGCTGACCGTCGTTTCCTTCAGTCTGCAGGTCCATTTACCTTACAGCCTGGTGCAGTTAACTACATTACAACAGGTGTAGTTTGGGCCAAAGCTACTCAAGGAGGGGCCCTTGCTTCTGTTGAATTGGCCAGATTGGCTGACGATAAGGCTCAAGCACTATTCGACAATTGCTTTAAGGTTGTAGAAGGTCCTGATGCTCCGGATGTAACCATCCAAGAATTGGATCAGGAATTGGTGCTTATTTTGACCAATAACTCTCCGAATTCTAACAACCAATATGAGACTTACGATGAGGAAGATCCATTGATCATTTGCCCAGGGTCTGACCCTAATTGTGATACTACCTATACCTTTGAAGGTTACCAAATTTTCCAATTCCGTGACGCAACCGTTACTGCTGGTGATATTGGTAATCCTGACCTGGTAAGGCTAGCCGCTCAATGTGATATTGAGAATGGAATTGCAAATCTTGTGAACTTTGAGTTTGACCAATCCTTAAACGCTAACGTTCCTACCTTGATGGTAACCGGTTCGGATGAGGGAATTCGTCATTCATTCAAGATTACTCAAGACCTTTTCGCATCTGGTGATGCTAAGTTGGTGAATCATAAAGACTATTACTTCTATGTAATCGCTTATGCTCACAACAACTACAAAGATTATAACCAGCAGGACCCTAATGCTTTAGATGGTCAGAAGAAACCTTATTTGGCGAGTCGTAAACTTGGTTCAACAGGTCTTTCTATTCCTGTAGTTAAGGGAACACCGCATATGGTGAACTCAGAAGCAGGTGGTACCGTTCAAAATAGCCAATATGGCGATACACCTAGTATGGTTAGAGTAAAAGGTCAAGGAAATGGAGGTTTTTCGGTTGACTTAACCGATGAGTCCATCGAACAATTAGTAGATGATTACTGTGTTGATCAAATTACGTACAAAGCAGGTGCTGGTCCGGTAAACATCAAGGTAATCGATCCTCTAATGGTTCCTGATGCAGATTTCCGATTTGAATTGGATGGTGTAGGAGCAAATGCGGGTTGGTTATTGATCAATACCGATAACAATGACACCGTTGCTTCGGATCGTCCTCTTGGCGAGCCAAATGAGCAAATCATTTCTGAATGGGGAATTTCTGTTGAAGTTAATCTAGCAGAAGCTCCTGGAGATAATCCATCAGAAGGAAATGGCTTCCTTAAAGCAAGCTTATCTTACGAAGAACCAACTGACCGTTACCTTGATTTCTTGGCTGACTCAGATGGTCTTGTGAATCCATTCAACTGGATTAAGTCTGGTACAAATTCAAATGAAGGCGATAACGTGGGTCTTGATGACCAACAAGTATATGAGAATGTACTTGGAGGTACTTGGGCACCTTATCGATTAACTTCTACGGATGTATTTGATACTACAAGCGCCCCAGGTTCTTGGGGTGGGGGTCCAGCATGGGCTAACTTCCAATCCTTGAATAAGCTTGAAGACGTTCCTTCAATCAAAGTTGTATTTACCAATGACAAGACCAAATGGACTCGTGTTCCTGTGATTGAGCTTGGTGAGAATGATAATGAAACGGAAGGAAACGTGAAGAAAATGAACCTTCGCGCAGGTACTTCGGTTGATAAGAATGGAAACCCAACTTCCGGTAACGGATGGGGTTGGTTCCCAGGTTATGCCATTGACCTTGATAAGGGTATTCGTCTAAACATGATGTTTGGTGAAGACTCTAGAATGACAGAGGATAATGGAAATGATATGATTTGGAACCCAAGTGAAAACACTTTTGTTTCTGATGGTTCTGTTAGATCAACCAATGCAAGGAATGGTGGACGTCATTACATCTACGTATTCAATTCGCAATACGAAGGTGATGATGAAACCAACAACCCGCATTATGTTGACTTCAACGCCAATAATCAAGATCCTCCTAATGCTGCAAAACGTAATATTTACAAGCAAGTTAATTGGGTTTCTATTCCAATTGCTCAAACTGGAAAGGAGCTTTTAACCAATGACTTGACCGTAACTTTACAAGTTTCTCAGCCTTACGATGAGTATGATGGATGTGCAGGTGGTACCAACGACCCGAATGTATACACCTTTAACACCAAAGATCTAAGGGTTCAAACGAACAACCTTACAGCTGAAGAAAACTCGATGGAGTTGATTCAAGTGGTTCCTAACCCTTATTACGCTTACTCTGAGTATGAAACGGATCAGCTGGATAATCGAGTGAAGATTACCAACCTTCCGGAAAAATGTACCATTTCGATTTATACCCTGAATGGTACCCTGATTCGTCAGATTAGCAAAGACAATCCTCAAACCAATGTTGAATGGGATCTTAAGAACGCGGCAGGTATTCCAATTGCCAGTGGGCTTTACCTATTCCACATCGATGGAGGAGATGCAGGTGAGCGTGTCTTGAAATGGTTCGGAGCGATGCGTCCTGTTGACCTAGACACATTCTAAGAAACCGGAAAAAGAAGAAAAGTCATGAACATGAGAAAATATATAATCCCCATTTTAACGGCAGCAGTACTGGTAGGAACCAGTACTGCCTACGCCGGAAACCCCCAACGTGGGGGGTCTGCGGGGGCAACTCAGTTATTGATCAATCCTTGGGCGCGAAGTGCCGGTATGGCGGGAGCCAATATGGCACATGTTGAGGGCCTTGAAGGAATGTTCCTTAACGTTGGTGGGCTTGCCCATACCCAGAAAACTGAACTCATCTTTTCGCATACCAGCTTCTTTGCTGATATCGGAATCAATGCTTTTGGGTTTACCCAAAAAGTAGGTGAGAATGGAGTTCTTGGTTTTGGTGTAATGTCATTTGACTTCGGTGAAATTGACATTACTACAGAAGATAATCCTGATGGATCTTTGGGTACTTATAGCCCATCGTTTTCTAATCTAGGAATATCTTATGCTAAGAAGTTTACTGAGTCTATTTATGGTGGTTTCACCGTAAAAGTGGTTCAGGAGGCAATTCCTGATTTGAAATCTAGTGGAGTAGCTTTTGATGCCGGTATTCAATACATCACAGGGGTGAATAAGCACATTAGATTTGGTATTTCCTTGAAAAATGTGGGTCCTCCAATGGCGTTCTCTGGTGATGGTATGTCCATCCGTTTAACAGAGAAAGGCGGTGATTATCAAATGGCTCTCGAGCAACGCTCTGAGTCGTATGAAATGCCTGCCCTTATCAAAATTGGTGGTGCTTACGATTTCATCTTTACCGAAGGCCAAAGCAAGTTAACCCTTGCAGGTACCTTTACCTCTAACTCTTTTACTCGTGACCAATTTGCACTTGGGTTTGATTTTAACCTAAGAAACATCTTGCACTTACGTGCCGGTTACGAATATGAAGAAGGAATTACAGGAGAATCTACCCGGTTTACGGCCTTTACAGGCCCTACCGCTGGTGCATCCGTAGTTATTCCTTTAGGAGAGAGTGGGACTACCTTTAGCCTTGACTATGCCTACCGTTCTGCTGATCCGTTTGCGAACGTTCACAACATCGGTGCGCGCATAAATCTCTGATAAGAATACATTTAGTAATTTTGTACGCGAAAAGAGGATCCTTTGGATCTTCTTTTTGCGTTTATACATTTCAACCATTTAGAATGAATTATGGGTAATTTATCTTATTACACAGAAGAAGGGCTTGAAAAGCTAAAAGCTGAGTTGGCACAAATGAAAAATGTGGAAAGACCAAGCATTTCAAGACAAATTGCAGAGGCTAGAGATAAAGGTGACTTATCCGAAAATGCCGAATACGATGCTGCAAAGGAGGCTCAAGGCTTACTAGAAATGAGAATTTCTAAGCTTGAAGAGGTGATCTCCAATGCTAGAATCATTGACGAATCTAAACTGGATACCTCTAAGGCACTCATCCTTTCAAAGGTGAAAATTAAAAATCAAGCCAATGGGAAAGAGATGACCTATACCTTGGTTTCGGAATCTGAATCTGACCTAAAAGCAGGTAAGATTTCCGTGAGTAGCCCAATTGGTAAAGGCTTGCTTGGTAAGAAAGTGGGTGAAATTGCCGAGGTTCAAGTACCCGCCGGCACCATGAAATTCGAAATCATAGACATTTCAAGATAATGCCTTCTGTTTTTTCTAAAATCATAAAAGGGGAGATCCCTTCGCATAAAATTGCCGAGAATGACGATTTCTTAGCCTTTCTTGACATTAATCCACTTGCGAAGGGACATACCCTAGTCATTCCAAAAAAGGAAGTAGATTACATCTTTGACCTTGACGGGAGCACCTATCAAAACTTATGGTCATTTGCAAAAGACGTGGCCAAGAAAATTGAAAAGGTCATTCCTTGTGAAAGAATTGGTACGGCCGTCATTGGCCTCGAAGTTCCCCATGCACACATCCACCTAATTCCTATCAACTCGGTATCTGACATTAATTTCAGCCGAGAAAAACTTAGCCTAAGTCAGGAGGAATTGGCTGAAATTGCCGCAAAAATAAAGGCTGCCTAAGCCTTCCGGTCAGGATTGTTCTTCAAAAAGGCCCCCCAACCACTGTAATTCGTATCAAGTTCCGGTTTTCCGCCTTGGAAATGATGACAAACCGCTACCGCCAAACCGTCTGTTCCATCCAATAATTTGGGAATCTCGTCAATCAATCCTAGGGATTTAAGCATGGAAGCCACCTGTTCTTTGCTTGCAGAACCTTTTCCGGTAATGCTTTGCTTAATCTTTCTCGGACTATACTCAACAATAGGAAGCTCTCTATACAAGGCTGCTGCCATTGCAACGCCTTGAGCCCTTCCCAACTTTAGCATAGACTGAACATTTTTCCCATAAAAAGGCGCTTCAATGGCCACTTCATCTGGATGGTAAGTATCAATTAAGCTAAGGGTACGTTCAAAAATCTTTTTCAGCTTTAAGCTATGATCGCTCAACTTTGACAACTTCAAAATATCCATCCGAATCAATTGAAGTTTGCTCTTTCCTTCTACCTTTACCAAGCCGAAGCCCATCAAGCTAGTACCTGGGTCAATGCCCATTATGATTTTATCTTTAACCAATGGCTTATTTTTACCTAAGTGAATCGCAAAACTAAGCATATCCTTTCATGGATTTTCAAGATTGCTGTGGTTATCGGCTCTTTGGTTTACCTATACTATAAGTGGGAGAATCAAACCTGGGTTCAAATTCAAACCTTTTTTAGCAACGATGAGCTCCTAACCCTTAGAAACCTTTTTCTTGCCCTTCTTATCCTAGACCTTAACTCGGTTTGTTGGCTAATTGAAGCCATGCGTTGGAAGCATGTTGCCAAACCCTGGTTTCCCATGAACATGATTCATGCCCTTCGAACCGTTTTAGGTTCGCTGAGCTTTTCAATTCTTACTCCCAATCATACCGGAAACTATTTCATAAGAGCTTTTTTTCTGCCGGATTCTATTAAGAAGTACGGACCGGCCTTTATGTTCATTTGCTCCATCACTTTTGTGCTTTGTGTGGCTTTGGCCGGATTAGGTTTCGGAGGGAAATTTATTTTAGGAGACCTAATTGAATGGCCCTGGTATGCCCCCTACATAAGCATCGGAACCTGCATAATAGCCTCAGTTTTTGTGATTCGGTTGAAATGGTTTTTCAGACAGGCCCGGAAGATTAAGGTGCTGAAAGATTGGGTGCCAGATTTAGACATTTATGGAGATTGGAAGTATGGCTCAAAACTCTTGGTGCTTACCCTCATCCGGTTCATCATCATGTGTACCGACGAAGTTTTATTGATTTACCTTTTAATGGGTGAAGTAGACTGGTTTATAACCTTTCAGGCAGTTACGGCTTACTATTTCGTAGTCTCCTTTATTCCACATTTTGTGTTTTCAGCCATTTTGGTTCGTGGAGCTGTTGGGGTTTGGCTTTTTGGAATGATCGGAATACCGGAGGCTGTGGCTTTAGGCGTTATTACCCTGTCTTGGTTCCTGGGTGTGGCATTGCATGCGTTAATCGGAATCCCGTTTTTTCTTCAGGTAAAGCCGGAAATGCGGAAAAGGCAATTGGAGAAAATCCAAGAAACAAAGGCTTAAGAACCTTGTTAAAGGGAAGTTAAAGTTTCAGGTTTTACCAAGGCATCACATTAATTTTGTTTCATGACACAAGGTAGAATACGTTTGATTGCCCTGGGAATGGCCATTGCCCTTATTGGCGTTTTGGGCATTCAAATTTTATGGCTCAGTCAAGCTTATCAGCTTAAGCAAGACCAATTCAAGGGAGAGGTTCGTTCCGCTTTAGCAGAAAGCATATCTAAGTTTGAAAAGGAAGAAAATAGACTGGCCATTTTAAATGCCAAGCCTGACTCCGTTGAAAAGATTCAATGGATGGATATAGATTCCAACCAAGTCCAATCCTTTCCTAAGAAAAGGAAAATGAGGGCCATGGGCTTTGAGTCTAAGATGGGACAGGGGCAACTTGACGTGAAAATTGAAGTAGATGGAGAGGATACCCTAATAACCCTAAACCATACGGTAAACTCAGAAGATCGCAACCTTGACTCTTCTGATTTTGCCATTCTTGAAAAGGTCCTTCGCGCAAAGCAGAATGAACTTCATAAAGTGGCTGACCAGATCTTGATTGATATGGTGGTTAAACCAAAGCCTTTGGAAGAAAGGATAAACCGAGACAGTCTTGAGGCAGATTTAAAGCAAAGGCTTACCCATAAAGGTTACGATTTAGACTTTGAGCTTTCCCTTCATGAAGATTCAGTAAATAAAACCAAAAGCAAAGATGTATTCCTCGCCCAGATTTTTTCCCTGGATGTTTTTGGAGGTGGCGGAATTGTAAGATTAGAAGTGGCTAATTCTAAATCTGCCATTCAAAAATCCATGATTTGGATGGGTTTAATTGCCCTTTTCTTCACCCTCACCATCCTTTTCGTCTTCATAGACACCCTCCGAATAATTTACAAGCAAAAGCGTTTGAGCGAAATGAAATCCGATTTCATTAACAATATGACCCATGAGTTCAAAACGCCTCTAGCAACGGTTCGACTTGCCCTTGATTCACTCAACAATGAAACCCTTTCCGGAAAATCTGAAACCCGGAATCGATACCTTGGAATCATTCGGGAAGAAAATCAAAGAATGCTTCAACATGTTGAGCTGGTATTGCTTACCGCCCGTTTGAGTAAACAGGAAATTCAATTGCAAAAAGAGAGGCATGCCCTTTCTGAACTCCTTGATACGGCCTTGGCTCACCATCACCTTTTGCTGGAAGCGGCAGGGGCTCAGGTGAAATTTGAGCAAAAAGATGAGGTAGAAATTCTGGCCGATGAAACACATGTGATCGGACTTCTCTCAAATCTGATTGAAAATGCGGTGAAATACAGCTCCGAAACGCCAGAAATTATTCTTTCCCTCATCAAATCAAATGGAAGTGCTATTCTTCAAATCCAGGACAAAGGCATTGGTATGTCATCCGAGGTGCAGGGCAGAATCTTCGATAAGTTTTACAGAGTGCCCACCGGAAACATTCATAATGTAAAAGGGTTTGGGCTTGGCTTGCATTATGTGAAGTCAATGGTTGAAGCCCATGACGGAGAGATTAACCTTGAAAGTCAGGAAGGCAGAGGAACCAAGTTCACCTTAAAATTCCCTGCCTTATGATTCGGGTTTTATTGGTTGAAGACGACAAGAATTTTGGTCAGGTAATGAAAGATTACCTTGAAATTAATGGGTTTAAAGTACAACTGGCGGTTGACGGAAACCAAGGATATTCTGCCATTCACAACGGCACCTATGACGTCTGCATTTTAGACATAATGATGCCTTACAGGGATGGGTTTTCATTGGCTGAGGAAATCAAAAAGGTTAAACCCAACCTCCCATTCATTTTTCTAACCGCAAAATCCTTGAAAGAGGATACCATAAAAGGGTATAAGCTTGGAGCGGATGATTTCTTGAACAAGCCATTCGATGCGGAAGTATTGCTGTATAAATTGAGGGCCTTAATTCAACGCAAGAAGGGGAAGCATTACGAGCAAAATAAAAAGGAGTATGACCTAGGTGCATTTAAATTTCACCCCTCAAGAAGGACCTTGGAAGGGAAGGAGGTAAAAAAGCTAAGCCCCAAAGAATCGGCCCTTCTAAAGGTATTGGTAGATCACGTAAATCAGGTGGTACCAAGGCATGAGATTTTAACCAAGGTATGGGGAGAGGATACTTATTTCAATGGAAGAAGCATGGATGTTTACATCACAAAACTTAGAAAGCACCTTTCGGCTTCCGAAGACCTTGAAATCATAAATATTCACGGAGAAGGATATAGATTGGTTTTTGAAGGCGATTCCTCTCAATCATAAATGTATTTTTGGGCCATGATGAAAAACGGCTCATTGGGTGAAATAACCTGGAATAAGTTTAAGCGGAATCCCCTCGGAATCATTCCCATGTTTTTCATTGTGATTGTGGCGGTCTTGTCCATTCTTGCCTATACCTTCATTCCAGACAAGGTAGAACATGCCAACCGGGTTCGTTTACCGCTAGCACTACACCCTCCGGGAGCGGAGGTTAAGGTCATTGAAATACCCCTTTCTGCTTATCAAGAAAATCAAAACTGGGAATGGCTTCAGGGAGCCAAACCAAGGTTTAGACAGATTCCGGTTCACGACTATAAAATCCTTGATGAGGAAACCTTAGAGTTAAGGCCTTACACAGGTTTAGATGGTGAGCCAGGACTCCCCTTAAGGTTTTCAAAGGAAGATTTAGGTCTTAGGAATAACGAGGGCTTTGAGGACCGGGTGAAACATCTGAAGTTTTATTTGGGAACGGATAAACTCGGGAGGGACTATTTTTCTAGGCTTTTGCTTGGTGCCAGAATTTCTTTAAGTGTTGGATTTATTGCGGTATTCATTTCAATTCTGGTAGGGGTGATACTAGGTTCTGTGGCGGGTTATTTTGGTGGGAAAATTGACCAAGGGGTTATGTGGTTCATCAACGTGTTTTGGTCGGTACCAACCCTTTTATGGGTAATTGCCATTACTTTGGCCCTGGGCAAGGGGACCTTTCAGGTGTATTTAGCCGTGGGTCTTAGCATGTGGGTTGATATTGCCCGAATGGTTCGAGGGCAAATTATGCAAGTAAGGGGCTTAGAGTTTGCGAGGGCCGGACAAACCTTAGGCTTTAATGACTCTCGAATATTGTTCAAGCACATTCTTCCCAATAGCCTTTCACCCGTGATTGTTATAGCGGCCTCTAATTTTGCAACGGCCATTTTATTGGAGGCCGGATTAAGCTTTCTAGGCATAGGTGCTCAGCCTCCCATTCCATCTTGGGGCAATATGATCAAAGATCATTACGCTTATATAATTATGGACAAGGCTTATTTGGCAATCTTGCCGGGCTTGGCCATCATGGTATTTGTTTT
Organism: uncultured Flavobacteriales bacterium; assembly: GCA_937139155.1. Taxonomy (GTDB): domain Bacteria; phylum Bacteroidota; class Bacteroidia; order Flavobacteriales; family JBLHRE01; genus CAKZPI01. The sequence continues at coordinate 82,646 of CAKZPI010000036.1, read as the reverse complement.
GGCATTTATGTTGATTGGTAATGCACTAAGAGACGCATTGGATGTCAAACTTTAAAAAACCCTATTAAAATGAAAAGATTAGTATTTACAATGGCTTTGGTGGTTTTCGGAACCGCTTTAATGGCCCAGTCACCTGGATTTAGAGCAGGTACTCGTATCGGAATTGGAAACGCCGTTTTCATATCGGAAAACCAAGCCTACGAAAATCAAATCGGAAAAATTGCTTTCCAAGCTGGTGTTTCCGGTGGTCAGCAGTTCACCAATAATTTCGGATTGGAGATTGACGGTTTGCTTCACTTTAGGGGAGCCAAATACACGGATTCTGAGCAGGTAAGCACCTTTGGCGGGGAGGAAGATTTCACCCAAATTGTAAGAACCCTTTACGTGGATGTTCCAATCTTGGCTAAAGTATCTTTCGGAACCAGTGATTTCCGGGTTAAAGGTTATGCTGGTCCATCCATTAATTTTTTGCTTTACGCGGAAGAAGAAAGGAAATTTGACGACCCAGATGTTGACCGAAACAATGGGTATATCAATGATATCAGCAGCTTTCAAACCAATAACCTAGGTTATGTTTATGGAATTGGACTAGAGACCGAAACCACAGGAGGTAGCATATTCTACGTTGACTTTCGGGTGCAAGAAGATTTGAGATCTGCAGGAAATTACAATGGAGAATCCTTTAAGCAACGGGTAGTTGGCCTAAGTGTAGGGTCAAAGTTTATGCGCTAATTAGTACATAAGTAAGATCAATATATACCATATGAATCCTGCCATCATCATCAATAAGGTGAAGGGCAGGATTTTTTTTGCTTTCAATCCGGTAATTCCTAGAAGAGGAAGGGCCCAAAAAGGTTGTAGCATATTGGTGAGTTGATCTCCGTAGCAAAGGGCCATAATAGCTTTGGGTAAGGAAACATCCAAAGCAAGAGAAGAAGACACAATGATGGGCCCTTGAACCGCCCATTGTCCACCTCCACTCGGCACAAATACATTCACAAGTCCGGCACTGATTAAGGTGAAAATGGGGTAGGTGGTTTGGTTTGAGATGGAAACAAAAAAGTCCGAAACCTCCTGGATCATCCCAGTGGATTTCATGATTCCCATGATTCCAAAGTAAAGAGGGAATTGAATGAGAATGCCTGAGGCACCAGAAATGGCGTCTTGAATTCCGTTTAAAAATCCATGGATGCTTTTATGAAGGATGAGGCAAAGCCCTAAAAACATTCCGTTCAGGTAATTTGGGTTAATGAATCTAAACCCATCTTGAATGTATCGCTCGTATCCAACCCATAGAAAATAAAGAATAATGATTCCGCCAATGAGTTTTGAAAAAAGGCCTAAATGATCCAGTCGGTCAAGGCCTTGAATTTGGATGGAAGCATTTTGGTTTTCTTTTTTCAGGGCCAAATTGGTTTCGAGTTCAGGCTTAATTCTTTTCCCGATAAGGAAGAAAAGGGCAGGTAAAAGGATTAGAATTCCCAAAGAGCCCATCAAATTCATGGAAGAAAACACGGTTTCTGAAAATGAAATTGAGTCTGGAATTTTTTCAAGAAAACCTTTTGAGCCTTGCATTAAGGAGGCTAGGTGCCCAGATTCGGCAACCTTTGTTGTGGCAGAGCCAGAAATACCCCCATGCCATACCATGAAACCGGCATATCCTGCAGCGCCAATGAGGGGGTAATTGAATTTAATGTTTTTGGCTTCAAGCGCTTCCCCAGTTTTCCGGGCAAAAACAGCTCCGAAAATTAATCCCAGGCCCCAATTAAAAAGACTTAGGCTCAAGGTGCAGAAGGCAACTAAGGCGGCAGCTTCTGCGGTAGATTTCGGGATTTGGGTAAGCTTGGAAATTAATGCGTGAATGGGAGGAGAAAGGGCCAGACAATGTCCGAGCACTAAAATGAGCATCATTTGAACCGCAAAGGCCAAAAGGCTGGGGTTCCAAAGCCCATTTTCCCAAGCATAAAAAACCGAGGCACTAGAGGCCTCGGTAAATAAGAATGCTAATACGAAGGTAGCCACCGTTAGAAGAATGGCAATGGTAAATGGAGAGGGCAGGGCCCACTGAATCCACTTTCCGATTCGGTCAGCAAGGTTTGTCATTGAAAACTTAGAAAGGTAGATCGTCGCTTTCTGGCATTTTTTCAGCGGGAGGAGGAGTTGAACCTTGCCCTTGGAACTCATTTCCATCTTGAGGGCTTCCACCGCTATTTTGGCCCAATGGGTCAACCGCCCAAGCCCTAAGGTTTACAAAATGTCTTCCGTTGTACTCATTACCACGAATGTTGAACTTCACCTTAATCATATCACCTACTCCGTAGCTAGAAATGATGTCAATACGATCCCCGGTCAATTCAAATTTCACCTCTTGCGGGTATTTTTCTTGGGTGACTACAACAAATTCTCTTTTTTCAAATCCAGACCCGAAGGTTTGTTTGTCATGGATTAATTTGACTTTTCCGTCGATTTCAAACTGCATATTATGCTCTATTTAATTTATCAAGTAATAAGGTTTTCCAAGCGTCTTGAACCAAGCCTCGGTCTAAAAGATCCTTTGCGTAGGAGTGAAGAGCTTCTCGCTGTTCTTCCCCATCATTGCATCGGTCTAAAAGTTGTTGAATTTCGGGTTGGTTCGAGAAATTTTCAATGGATTCAAGGTCAGGAATTTCCTCAACATTTCCAAGTTTGCCCAAATCATTCCCGGTTAGGATGTATGAGTTTCGGATTCTGGAAGGGATATTATCCACCCCAATTCCCATAGTGGTTAAAGGCTTGGCAACTTCAAAAAGCGCATCGCCTGATCCTCTTGAGTACCAGTTCCCGCCCAAGCGGCCCACCAAGTCAATTTTGTCTTGGTCAATTTTCCCATTCGCGTCAAGCACCGATTCAGAAACGTGCAACATTTTGACTTCGCAAACAATTAGGTTTCCGGCACCACCTTGGTTTCCCAATTCAATGATATCATTCACCTGGCATTCTAAATGAAAAGGAGACTCTTTCACCCTATGCGGACGGATGGTTTCACTTTTCATTGGGGTCAATCCTGCCTTTCTGAACTCATTTACACCGGCCGGATATTCTGTTGAGGAAAGGGAAACTTGTTCAACAATATCGTAGGAAACGGCATTTATAACCACCTCTTTGGTTGCCCGGCAGTTTTCTAGGGTGTGCTTAATGGTATTGTTTCTTACCCTTCTTGCCGGCGAAAAAATGGCAATCGGAGGGTTGGCAGAGAACACATTAAAGAAGCTAAACGGAGACAGGTTAGGGTTTCCGTGCTCATCCATGGTACTAGCCAGGGCAATGGGTCGTGGACCTACACCACCAAGTAAATATCCATGGAGGTCTTTGGTAGCAACTTCTGAAGGTTTAATGCTGTGCATATTGGGCAATTTTTGAGCTGGCAAATGTAAGAAAATTGAAGGGGGTAAAAATTTCGCTTTGAACAATTGATTTTTCCTGTATATTTGCCGCCCAGTTGCGGGTGTGGTGGAACTGGTAGACACGCTAGACTTAGGATCTAGTGCCGCAAGGCGTGGGGGTTCGACTCCCTTCACCCGCACAAAACAACGGCAGCTTTCAAACGAGGGCTGCCGTTTTTCGTTTAAGCATTTTCATACTTCCCAGGTTCACATCCTAAGCTAAACAATGCCATTATCATCTTATGGCACCCAAGAAAGTCAGCCTTGCTTCTTCCTGTTTTAATCCAAAGAATTACATACCTTTGCACCCCTTTTTGAGGGAGTAAAATTTAGACCATGGACATTGTAAAAGAACAAGTTGACGATTTAAATGCAAAGCTTAAAGTGAAGGTAGAGCCTGCCGATTATAAGGAGAAGGTTGACCAAACTTTGAAGCAATACAGAAAACAGGCCAATATTCCTGGTTTCCGTAAAGGTAAGGTGCCCGCCGGAATGGTGAAAAAAATGTACGGGAAAGCCGTATTGGTTGAAGAAGTAAACAAGGTCTTACAAGACGAAGTTTATAAGTACATCCTAGGCGAAAAACTTAGCATTCTGGGTTCTCCAATTCCTGTTGATACAGAAATCAATTGGGAAACCGAGGAGGAAGGATTCGAATTTGAATACGAACTTGGTTTGCGTCCGGATATTGAGGTGAAAATCTCAGGTAGAAATAGCCTGCCCTATTATAAAATCAAGGCTTCTGATGAAATGATTAATCGCTCTGTTGAAGATTATGCAAAGCGGTACGGAAAGATGGAAGAGGCTGAAGATGTGAAGGAAACTGACCTTTGTTTCGGGTCCTTTGTTCAGCTTGACGCGGAAGGAAATGAGCTAGAAGGCGGAATTCAACACCAAGCCTCAGTGGCCGTAGATCTTATTACCAAGGAGGAGACCAAAAACGATTTCCTTTCAGCTAAAAAAGGGGATACCCTTAGCTTCAATGTGAAGGATAGCTTTGAGAATATGACCGACATTGCATCCATGCTCAATATTGATAAGGAGCAATTGGAGATGATCACCGGTGATTTCAAGTTTACCATTGAAAAAATCACCCGCCTGATTCCTGCAGAACTTAACCAAGAGCTTTTTGACAAGGTATACGGGGAAGGTGCTGTTGACTCAGAAGAAGCTTTCCGCAACCGAATTGCCGAGGAAATTGAAACTCATTTTGTGCAAGAGTCCGATCGCAAGTTTTTCAACGATGCCGTTGATTATTTGATTGAAAAGACCAAGTTTGACATGCCTCATGAGTTCTTGAAAAAATGGCTTCAGACTTCCGGTGAAAAGCCCATTACTGCCGAAGAAATTGAAAAAGACTACGAGCAGTATGAGAAAACCCTTCGCTGGCAGTTAATTGAAAGCCAGGTTATGGAAGACAATGACCTTGAGGTGACCGAAGAAGACATGAAAGAGGAAACCAAGAAAATCATTGGTTCTAATTTTGCTCAATACGGACAACCTGCCCCAGAAGGAAAGGAAATGGACGATATCGTAAGCCGGGTGCTTTCAAATCAAGAAGAGGCAAGACGGGTTCAAGAACAGTTGGTTAACGCCAAAATCATGAATCATTTTAAGTCTACCTTTAAACTTAAAGAAAAGGAGACCTCGTGGGACGATTTTCTTAAATTGGCCTCCAGCTAATTTTAAGTAAACCATATGTTTGATCCGAAAGAATTTAGAAAGTACGCAGTTAAGGATAGAGGAATCTCCTCAACAAGCCTAGACTCTTATACCTCAGTATATAATAACTACATCTCGCCTACCATTATTGAAGAACGTCAAATGAACGTGGCTTCAATGGATGTTTTTTCAAGGTTGATGATGGACCGTATTATCTTCTTGGGGGTTCCTATTAATGACTATGTAGCCAATATCATCCAGGCTCAGTTGTTGTTTTTAGAGTCAGCTGACGCTGGAAAAGATATCCAAATCTATATCAACTCTCCAGGGGGTTCTGTATATGCAGGCTTAGGTATTTACGATACCATGCAGTATATCTCAGCAGATGTGGCAACCATTTGTACAGGTATGGCCGCCTCTATGGGTGCGGTTCTATTGTGTGCAGGTCAAAAAGGTAAAAGATCAGCCCTGGAGCATTCAAGGGTAATGATTCATCAACCTCTTGGCGGAGCTCAAGGTCAGGCGTCTGATATTGAAATTACAGCAAGGGAAATCCTGAAACTGAAAAAGGAATTATACCAGATTATTGCCAATCATTCAGGTCAACCTTTTGATAAAGTAGATAAAGATTCTGACCGTGATTATTGGATGAAAGCTGATGAGGCTTTAGCGTATGGAATGGTAGATGAAGTTCTTTCCAGCAAGAAAGAAGAGTCTAAGTAATCCGAATTTTGTAAATTGTAGGTATGGCAGAAGAAAAACAAGAACAATTTTGTTCTTTTTGCGGAAGGGGAAAAAGTGAAGTCAATGTTTTAATTGCCGGAGCTCACGGCCATATCTGCGATTATTGCATTACCCAAGCCTCTGAAATTGTTCAAGAGGAACAAAGCCAAAAAAAGAAATCTGAGCTTCATAGCGCGGTTAAACTCAGAAAGCCCAAGGAAATTAAATCTTTCTTGGATGAGTATGTAATCGATCAAGATGATGCAAAGAAAATTCTCTCGGTGGCGGTTTATAACCACTATAAAAGGCTTACTCAGCCAGCCAAAGCCGACGACGTAGAAATTGAAAAAAGCAATATCGTGCTAGTAGGTAGAACCGGAACCGGTAAAACCTTGCTGGCACGAACCATTGCTAGAATGCTAGACGTTCCTTTCACCATTGTAGATGCTACCATTCTTACCGAGGCTGGTTATGTGGGGGAAGATGTTGAAAGCATTCTTTCTAGACTGTACCAAGCAGCCGACTACAACGTGGAAGCTGCCGAAAGGGGCATCGTTTTCATTGATGAAATTGATAAAATTGCCCGCAAGTCTGACAACCCCAGCATTACCCGTGATGTTTCTGGGGAAGGGGTGCAACAGGCCATGCTTAAACTTTTGGAAGGCGCCGTAGTGAATGTTCCACCAGAAGGGGGAAGAAAACACCCCGACCAGCGTTTTGTGAAAATCAACACGGCCAATATTTTATTCATCGCAGGAGGTGCCTTTGACGGAATTGAACGTCATATTGCCCGTAGACTCAATACCCAAGCCATTGGTTATTCTGCAGGCAAAAAGAACCGAATCGATAAAGACAATATGCTCAAATATGTAGCACCGTCTGACCTTAAAGATTTCGGGTTGATTCCTGAATTGATTGGTAGAATGCCGGTTCTTACCTATTTGAATCCCCTTGACGGGAAAGCGTTAAAACGAATTCTTACCGAGCCTAAAAATGCCATTATTAAGCAGTACAAAAAGCTGTTTGAAATGGACAATATTGAGCTAGAAATTAAGGAGGAAGTTTTGGATTTTGTGGTTGAGAAGGCCTTAAGTCATAAGTTAGGGGCTCGCGGACTCAGAAGCATTTGCGAGGCCATTCTAACCGATGCCATGTATGAACTACCCTCTCAAGACAAGTCGGCGAAGAAGTTTGAGGTAAACCTTGAATATGCCAAGTCTCACTTAAACGACGCTATAATCAATACCCTTAAAGCGGTATCCTAAGCTTTTATTTTATTCGGTTTACCTGAACGAAGGTAAATGGAGCCTCATGGCTTTCATCGGCTTCATGCCTTTCGGTTGAGGTGATTTCCCAATTGGATTCATCCCAATTCGGAAAAAAACTATCCCCTTCATACTCCTTCTCGATGAAGGTTAGTTCCATTCGGTCTGCTTTTGAAAGGGCAAGCTTATACACTTCGGCCCCTCCCACAATATAAACCTCATCTTCCCCTTTGGTTAAGCTCAAAGCTTCTTCAAGGCTGTTTACAACCTCAATTCCCTGGGCTGAATAATCCTTCTGACGGGTAATCACAATGTTTCTGCGTTTCGGTAATGGCTTGCCTACACTTTCGTAGGTTTTCCTTCCCATGACAATGGAATGCCCGCTAGTCTTGGTTTTAAAATGCTTGAGATCTTTTGGGAAATGCCAAATCAAATCATTGTCTTTTCCAATCACTCGATTGGGGTCCATGGCAGCTATCAGGGTCAATTTCATCTTAAACGGCAACTTCAGCTTTAATATGTGGGTGAGGATCGTAATTGATCAATTCGAAATCTTCGTATTTGAACCCGAAAATGTCTTTTACATCCGGATTAATTTTCAGGGTTGGCAGCGGACGAGGGTCTCGTTTTAATTGCTCCCTGGCCTGGTCAAGGTGGTTTGAATAAAGGTGAGCATCTCCAAAAGTATGTACAAAATCACCTGGTTCTAAACCAGCAACCTGAGCAACCATCATGGTGAGCAGGGCATAGGAGGCAATATTAAAAGGCACGCCAAGAAAAATATCAGCTGATCTTTGATAGAGTTGGCAGCTAAGTTTTCCGTTGCCAACATAAAATTGAAAGAAGGTATGACAAGGCGGAAGTGCCATGTGCTCTATATCAGCAACATTCCAGGCAGAAACAATCAACCTTCTAGAGTCAGGATTGGTTTTAATCATTTCCACCACCCGGGAAATTTGGTCTATTGTTTCGCCATCTCTTCCCGGCCAAGACCTCCATTGATGCCCGTAAACCGGACCTAAATTCCCTTCATCATCGGCCCATTCATCCCAAATTCGAACCTTGTTTTCCTTCAGGTACTTAATGTTCGTTTCTCCTTGAAGAAACCAAAGAAGTTCATGAATTATTGACCGTAAGTGGAGTTTTTTGGTGGTGATGCAAGGGAATCCCTCACTCAAATCAAAGCGCATTTGATGTCCAAAAATAGACCGGGTTCCAGTACCCGTACGGTCAGATTTTTCAAGTCCTTCATCTAGGACCTTCTGCATAAGATCGAGGTATTGCTGCATGAAATGATTTAATTAAGGATGGAGTACATCGGTGTCAAAGAGTCTTCAAATTTCGGAAAAAACTTGGGTGAAAACTGGAAAAAGCCCTAAGCTTTATTCACAGGAATTGAACCGATATTTAACCCCTCCTTCAGATAGAACCAGGCGCTTATGGCTCAGAGAATCAATTTGGTAGCCTCGAATGGTGTCGGAGGGTTGGGCATAGGTGAAAATGAGGCTATCTCCTTTTCGAATGTAGGTGCCCTTTGCGGTTAGGCCAAGGCTTTCAATAGAGTAATGGAAGCTTCCATCTGCCTTTAGAAGGAAGGGGTCAGATGCTTGTGTTTCTTTAAGGATGTTTCCTTTGCCATCGTCAATTTGGTCAAAGCAATACCTTCCATCAAGGCTGGGAGAGCAGGCAATAAATAAAAGAGATAAAGGGATGTAAAATTGGAGTTTCATTTTTTTTCTTCCCTTCGGTCAAGTTCATCTCGAATTCGAGCGGCCTTTTCATAATCTTCGTCGCCAACTGCTTTCTTAAGCATGTTTTCAAGGGTCTTAGAAGAATATCTGGAAAAAGGATTTTTAGGTTCGGATGGAGACTCCGAAACTTCGGGCTCAGGATTGCTCGGAGTTCTCAGTTTTTCTTTTTCTTTCTTTTCTTCATCATCCTCTTCGAGAATAATCCCCGCTTTTTGAAGAATGTGCTCATAGGTGAAAATGGGGCAGCCAAAACGGATGGCTAGGGCAATGGCATCTGAGGTACGGGTATCAAGTACGCTTTCTACGCCATCTTTGGCACAAACAAGATGCGCATGGAATACACCGTCTTCGAGGGTGTGAATCACAACTTCCATAACGGTGATTCCATACGTATCTGCAAATGATTTAAAAAGGTCATGGGTTAGGGGTCTGGGTGGAACCACATCTTTTTCAAGGGCAATTGCAATGCTTTGAGCTTCTGCACCTCCTATGATGATGGGCAGTCTTCTTTGGCCGTCAAGCTCAGATAAAACCAGGGCATAAGCTCCTGATTGCGTTTGGCTATAAGAAAGCCCTGTGATGCTAAGCTTAACCCTTTCCATGCATTTAGCCTTTCAGTTCTTTCACGGCCTCAATCAATCTTGGAACCACATCAAATGCATCTCCAACGATTCCATAATCGGCCGCTTTAAAGAAGGGTGCTTCCGGATCCGAATTGACCACTACAATCACCTTTGAAGAGCTAACTCCGGCCAAATGCTGAATAGCACCTGAAATTCCAATAGCAATGTAAAGGTTTGGCGCAATGGCTTTTCCAGTTTGCCCAACGTGTTCAGTATGAGGTCTCCAACCTACGTCAGAAACAGGCTTAGAGCAAGCGGTGGCTGCGCCGAGTAATCCGGCAAGTTCTTCAACCATGCCCCAGTTCTCAGGGCCTTTCAAACCACGTCCTGCTGAAACAACTACTTCCGCCTCAGAAAGGGTGATTTGCCCAGTAGCTCTATCAACTTCTACCGATTGAGTTTTGGCTTCACCAGAGGTTGATCCAGACTCAACAGCAGCATCGGTTGCGGCTTCATGAGCCCCGAATGAATTGGAAGCAAGAGCTAATACGACGCGTTCTTCAGAAGACTCAACCGTGGCAATACCCTTGCTAGAAAAAACTTTCTTTTTAACCTTGATAGGAGCCACAGATTCAGGGGCCTCAACCACATTGGAAATCATACCGGCCTCCCAAGCTACGGCTAGAAAGGAGCTAAGCATTTTTCCATTATTGCTTTGAGAAACCACCACAACCTTTGCGGAAAGGCCATTGGCAAGATCTTTCAAGGAATTTCCGTAGAGGTGGGCATCAAAGGCTCCTGCATCCGAAACATGAACCACTTTATTGGCTCCATATTTACCCAAGACAGAAGCATCGTCTTCAAGGTTTCCAAAGGTTACGGCAATCAAATCCGTTCCGGCCTTATCTGCTACAGCTTTCCCGTAGCTTACGGCTTCAAAACTTGGATTTTTAAACTTACCGTCCCAGTTTTCTGCAAATACTAAAACAGACATATTTTTAATTCAATCAAATTATTAAATCACTTTGGCTTCGGTGTGAAGCAACTGAACCAGCTCTTTTTCCTGACCAGCTTCAACCAATTTCACATCGGCTTTAGCAGGAGGCTTCTCAAAATGGGTATGAGAAGATTTAGGAGCTGCTCCAATGGGTTCCTTAACCTGTAGAGGTTTGGTGCGGGCAGACATGATACCGCGCATATTAGGAATGCGAAGTTCATTTTCTTCTACCAAGCCTTTTTGTCCACCAAGAACCACCGGTAGGCTGGCTTTTACAGTTTCCTTTCCACCTTCAATTTCACGAATCATGGTAGCTTCTTCACCGTCAAGGTTTAAGCCCATGCAAGCGTTTACAATAGGAAGGTTGCAAATTGCGGCCACCATGGTAGGTACAGCTTGACCATTGTAATCAATGGATTCCTTACCGCAAATGATGAGGTTGTAGTCGCCGTTTTTAACAACATCTGCAATTTCTGCAGCAACCTGGAAGGAGTCTTTTGCTTCAGCATTTACCCGAATGGCTTCGTCTGCACCAATGGCAAGGGCCTTTCTTAAGGTGGGCTCGGTAGAGGCATCACCAACGGTCAAAACCGTAATGCTTCCGCCTTGAGCTTCTTTAAGTTGAACCGCCTTGGTCAAGCCGAATTCATCATTCGGGTTGATAACAAACTGAATTCCATTGGAATCGAAGGCAGAATGATCTGAAGTAAAGTTGATTTTTGAAGTGGTATCAGGTACATGACTGATACAAACCAGTATTTTCATAGGCATGTATTTCCCTTAAATCGTTAACAGAGGGAGGCAAAAGTAGCCAAAATTGTGGAAGAACAGAAAGGGAATGCCTAATAAAACAAGGGGGTTTCAGGATGGTAAAACGCATAATATTCCTATTTTTGGCCCCAGGTTGAAAACGGCTATCGAATGAAAACATTACAGTTTCGGGAGGCCTTGCGCGAGGCCATGCAAGAAGAAATGCGCCGCGACGAGTCCATTTTCCTAATGGGAGAAGAAGTTGCAGAGTACAATGGTGCTTACAAAGTGAGTCAAGGTATGCTTGACGAATTTGGTGCAAAACGCATCATTGACACGCCAATTGCTGAGCTCGGTTTTGCCGGTATCGGGGTTGGTGCGGCTATGAATGGGCTACGACCCATCATCGAATTTATGACCTTCAATTTTTCGTTGGTGGCCATTGATCAGGTGATTAATTCTGCCGCGAAAATGATGCAAATGTCGGGCGGGCAATTCCCAATCCCCATTGTATTTAGAGGGCCATCGGCTTCGGCAGGGCAATTAGGGGCACAACATTCTCAGGCTTTTGAGAACTGGTTTGCCAATTGTCCCGGACTAAAATGCGTGGTTCCTTCCAATCCTGCAGACGCTAAAGGCTTATTGAAATCGGCAATCCGCGACAACGATCCGGTGATTTTCTTTGAATCTGAGCAGATGTATGGTGATAAGGGAGAGGTGCCTGAAGGCGAATACGTTATTCCTATTGGTCACGCAGATGTTGTGAAAGAAGGCAAAGACGTTACCATTGTTTCTTTTGGGAAAATTTTCAAAACGGCTAGAAAAGCTGTGGAGGAAATGCAGAAAGAAGGCATTAATGCGGAGTTGATTGACTTGAGAACGGTTCGTCCAATTGATTATGATACCGTAATTCAGTCTGTAAAGAAAACCAACCGTTTGGTAGTAGTGGAAGAGGCTTGGCCTTTGGCTTCCATTTCAACTGAACTAGCTTATAAGGTTTCTAAAGATGCCTTTGATTATCTGGATGCACCGGTGAAACGGGTTTGTACAGCTGACGTTCCTATGGCCTATGCTCCTACCTTGGTAGATGCATTTTTGCCAACGGTAAATCAGATTATTGAAGCAGCTAAATCATCCCTTTATATAAAGTAATTTCATGATTAGGTGGTTCGGGTGAGCGAAATTTTAGATATTTCCGCTCATAATAACCGAAATTTAAACAACCTAATTATGGAAAACCTTACTTATATCCTGCCTGGCTTCGGTGTTTTGGCACTGATTTATGTGCTGTGGAAAAATGCCTGGGTTGGCAAACAAGATGTAGGAGAGGCCAATATGGCCACCATTGCTAAGAACATTTCTCAAGGGGCAATGGCATTTCTTAAAGCGGAGTACAAAGTACTTTCCATTTTTGTAATTGCAGTAGCGGCCTTGCTTGCCTTCAAAGGCTCAAGTGAAGAAGCCTCCAATGGCTTAGTGGCTGTTTCCTTCATTGTAGGAGCCCTTTGCTCTGCCCTTGCAGGTTTTATTGGAATGCGCGTGGCTACAAAGGCCAATGTGCGTACCACCCAAGCTTGTAGAACTTCCCTTGGTAAAGGATTGGAAGTTGCATTTGCCGGAGGCTCTGTTATGGGGCTGGGCGTTGTAGGCCTCGGGGTTTTAGGTTTAAGTGGATTATTCCTGATTTATTCAAATATGGGATGGGATACCCCAACCATATTAAATGTGATTTCCGGATTCTCATTGGGAGCATCCTCAATTGCATTATTTGCCCGTGTAGGGGGCGGTATTTATACCAAAGCTGCCGATGTTGGTGCCGATTTAGTGGGTAAGGTGGAAGCCGGAATTCCTGAAGATCACCCTCTGAACCCTGCAACCATTGCTGATAATGTGGGTGATAATGTTGGAGATGTAGCCGGAATGGGTGCCGACCTTTTTGAATCCTTTGTGGGGTCCATCATTGGAGCCATGGTTTTGGGGTCGGTTTTTGCCGAAATTCCTGCTTTTTCAGAAGCTTTTGATGGATTAGGCGCAGTATTGTTGCCAATGACCTTGGCCGCGGCCGGAATTATTGCCTCTATTATAGGTACCTTCTTCGTTCGAGTAAAAGACGGGGGAGATCCACAAAAAGCATTGAATCTTGGTGAGATTGCTTCTGGAATTCTAATGCTCGGAGCATCCTACTGGTTGATTAATGAAATGTTACCCGAGTCTTGGAGTCATCAAAGTACGCTTACGGGCGAGGTGATGGAATACACCGCTATGGGTGTTTTCTGGGCAACCATTGCTGGCCTTGTAGCCGGGTTGTTGGTAGGAAAGGTAACCGAGTATTATACAGGGACGGGTACCAAACCCGTGAAGTCCATTGTTCGCCAATCTCAAACTGGTGCTGCCACCAATATTATTGCAGGCTTAGGTGTTGGAATGATGAGTACGGCAATTCCCATTCTATTGATTGCAGCCGCAATCTTGGTTTCTTATGAATTTGCAGGTCTTTACGGAATTGCCATTGCCGCAGTTGGAATGCTTGCCAATACAGGCATTCAATTAGCAGTAGATGCATATGGTCCTATTTCAGATAACGCCGGCGGAATTGCCGAAATGGCTGAGCTTCCTCCAGAGGTAAGGGGCCGTACCGATAAATTGGATGCGGTAGGAAATACCACGGCAGCCATCGGTAAAGGTTTTGCCATTGCATCTGCAGCCTTAACAGCCTTGGCCCTTTTTGCAGCTTATATGCAGCAAGCAAATATTCCAGGAATTGATATTGCCAAACCAAGCGTAATGGCCGGACTTTTAGTAGGAGCCATGCTTCCATTTGTCTTCTCAGCCCTCTCTATGAATGCAGTGGGCCGTGCCGCCATGAGTATGATTCAAGAGGTGCGTAGACAATTTGCAAACATTCCCCAATTGAAGGCTGCCCTTGAAGTAATGCGCAAGTATGATTCGGATATGTCTAAGGCTACCCCAGAAGATAAGGCCATTTTTGATGCTGCCAATGGGGCCGCTGAATACGATAAATGCGTTGAGATTTCAACGAAGGCTTCTATTAAGGAGATGGTAATGCCGGGCTTATTGGCCATAGCCGTTCCGGTTTTGGTTGGGTTTTTTGGTGGACCTGAAATGCTTGGTGGCCTCCTTGCCGGTGTAACCGCATCCGGCGTTATGATGGCGATTTTCCAGTCAAATGCAGGGGGTGCTTGGGACAATGCCAAGAAAATGTTTGAAGAAGGTGCAGAAATTGATGGAGAAACTCATTATAAGGGGTCAGACGCACATAAAGCAGCTGTAGTGGGTGATACCGTTGGTGATCCTTTCAAAGACACCTCAGGTCCCTCACTTAATATTCTTCTAAAGCTTATGTCAGTGGTTGCTTTGGTGATTGCTTCTTCTATTGCAATGGATGGGGAAGCAGTTGGAATGCACGGTGGAAATATGCCTCACCACTGCAATATGATGATGGCAGAAGGCCATGAATGCTCTAAGGAGTGCATGGAGAAAATGATGGCCCATGGCCACGATTGCTCAATGAAATGCAAGCACCATATGAAAGGGGATATGCAAGAGTTTCACTCGATAGACACTATTGTGGATGAAGAGGGTAATGTGAAAATTAAGGAAGTCAAAAAGGTGATTAAGGGAGATGGAGAGGCTTTGAATGAAGATAATTTGCCAGAAGGAGCCCAAGTTACTATAGACACCCTCAAAAATGAGGATGGAACCCTTGAAATCCGAAAGGAAGTTGAGGTTAAGAAGTAAGCCAGAACTTCATACCTATATAAAAAGGAGGCCAGCGGCCTCCTTTTTTAGTTTTTAAAAGTTTAGAAATCCAAAACCAGAGAGAAATGAGGCTGGTTTAGATTGAAACTTAGGGTCAAACCAAGCATTCAGATTAATGTCGATAAGCTGACCTAATTCTTTTATTTCTTTATGGTAATAATCGTTCAAACGGGCTTTAACCTCATCGCTAAGGTTTGAGTAGAATGTGAAGGAATCAGCATTGCTTGCTTTCCAATAGCCATCAATTTCATCTGGCTTTTCCTTCCCAAATATTTCATGGTGCTCTTGCCCTAAAAGAAAGGGAGAAAGGCCCAGAAAGTGGGTGAGTTTGTTCATGAATGTCTGGGTACTTCCCATAAGCTCCCGTTCCGTAATGAATGTGAATTGGTTGCGATTAAACCTTGATAATAAGTGCTTTATATGGTCAGAAACCAAGCTAGGGTAAAGAAATAAATTGTCTAGATTGTAATTCCTTAATTCTTCCTTGATGAAACTATCGGTTTCTCGACCAAAGATTTGCTCCACATACAAGTCTTGCCCCTCATTTCTTTTGTCAAGCACTCTTTCTGAAAAAACCAAAAAGGGGTTTTTCAATACAATAACAAACCTCAATTCTTTCAGGTGGAAAGAGTGGATGGTTTCCAAACGTCTAGCCCAGTCTTTGGAAAAGCTTAGGTAATGGTCTGAAAACTCAACTGATTTTTGATCAGGGCTTGCCGCTTTATACTGCTGTGAGTACAAAGGAAGCTCTTGGTTGTAACGCTTCTTGTCAATTAAAAACTTATAATTTCTATGCTCAGATATAAAGGCATCTGGGTGCAGAGAAATCAAGTCTCGCATGAAATCCAAAGCCGTCAATGACGGACCGCAGAAAAATATTTTCGGTAGTTTTGTGGTGTACATGGTGTTTCTTTCAATAGCAGGTTCTATGCAAACCTAGCATAAATACGTGATATGACCATACTTGGTTTTCGATTTACTCCTTTTTTGGTATTAATTTTCAGTTTGTTAGGGTTATTGAGCTGTAAAAATGACCCTAGCCCAGATGACTTAATAGGTTCACCTCAAGAATATGCAAATGAGGGGGTGGGCTTTGCAGCGGAGCACCTTTTGGCAGACGAAGAATTTTCTCACCTCAAGGTTGAATTCTTGGTAATGCCAGGAATGGACCTAAGTTCCACCGCTGAAAACTATGTTTTAAACTTTTTAAACGATCGTATTTATAAATCTCAGATCACTTTTTTGAACACACAAATTCCTAGTAGGGGAGGCTCTTCCTATTCGGTGAATGACATAGATGGCATTGAGAATGACTTTAGGTCTCAATACAATTCTGGAGATACCCTAACGGTTTCGGTTGTCTTAGCCGATAAGCCTTACTCAGAGAATTCAGGAAATGGGCAAGTTTTAGGAATTGCGTATCGTTCTACCAGCTTGGTTTTGTTTCAAGAAACCATTGAAGAGAATACAGGAGGTATTTTGGAACCCAGCAGGTCCTTGCTTGAGTCAACCGTATTGGCCCATGAGTTTGGGCATATTTTGGGTTTGGTAAACAATGGCGTACCCATGCAAGAACCACATCAGGATTCGGACCATGGAAAGCATTGCGACGTAGAGGATTGCTTAATGTACTACACCGTAGAAACCACTCAGTCGCTTTCAAATTTAGCAGGAGGTTCCGTGCCAGAATTAGATCCTCAATGTGTAGCAGACCTAAGGGCCAAGGGTGGGAAATAATTAAAACAAGCCGTTGATTTCCGCGTTGATTTTAGAAACAACGGTACCTAGGTCTTCTTGATTTTGTTCAAAATCCAATTGGTCAACTTCAATGATCAATAGCTTGCCCTTGTTGTATTGGCTTATCCAGGCTTCATACCTTTCGTTCAAACGGTTCAGGTAGTCAAGCCTAATGTTGTTTTCGTAATCACGGCCTCTTTGCTGTATTCTTTCAACCAATTTAGGAACGGAAGCTCTGAGGTAGATTAAGAGATCTGGAGCATCCACAAAACTTTCCATTAAATCGAATATAGCTCGGTAATTGTCATAATCACGGCTGGTCATTAGCCCCATGGCGTGAAGGTTGGGGGCGAAAATATGGGCATCTTCGTAAATCGTCCGGTCTTGAATTACGTTTTGACCGCTTTCGCGGATGGTTTTAACCGTATTTAATCTTGACCGAAGGAAATAAATTTGAAGATTGAAGGCCCATCGCTGCATTTCATTGTAGAAATCGTCTAGGTAGGGATTGTCATCAACGCCTTCGTAATGGGGTTCCCAATTAAATTGCTTGGCCAAAAGCCCCGCTAAGGTTGTTTTTCCTGCTCCTATATTTCCAGCAACCGCTATGTGAAGTGCTTTTGAATCCGATGACATATCTTTCAAAATTGAGTGTGCAAAATAAGGGAATTCATAGAATATCCGCCCAGACTAAAACTGGAATTCAAGGAAATTCCCATCCAAGTAAACCAAGGCTTCATTTTCACCTAAGCCAAAGACTAAATTCTTCTTACCCTTGGGAAGAGGTATTTCATGTTGAAGGCTTCCTTTTGAAAGGATTAGCCTATGGTTGTTGATTTGAGTTTTAATGGATGGTTCACATGTTAGCTTAGATCTTGTAAACTTCCTTTCTTTGAAGTCGAACACCAAACTTGAATCTTGGTGAAACCGTGCTTGGTTGGCTTTTTTGCAGTAATAAAAACCTTCAGAAGGATTTAAACCCGCCGGAATTGGCAAACGAAATTGCAAGGCTTGATTGGTAGTAGAAAGCTCAACAATTTCAAGCTGATTTGGGTCTAAGGTCCAAGGGCTATTTCTCATATCTATGATGAAGCCTTTGGGTGAAAAAAGCCCGAAATCTTGCCAGCTAAACTGACTTAGGGGGTTTAGTTTATTGTCGAGCTGAATGAATCCGTGCAAAGGGTGAGAAATCCAGATTCTAAGGTTTGATTGAACCTGAATGTTTTCAATTCCAATCCAGTCTGGTGCCTGAAATGACTTCAAGCTTTTTCCTTTTCCATCAACTAGGTATAAGGTGTTTCCTTGATTTAAAATCCATTGCCCCGTTTTGAAAAAATGAATGGAATCGGGCTTAGAAATAGGATTAGCTTGGAATCCCGCGAAAGTTAAGGTCAAAATGAGGATTCCTATTCGCATCATTTTGCATTCCTTTCCAAGAGATCGTTAAGGTAATCACGATTGTTTGAAAGCCTTGGCACTTTGTTTTGGCCTCCGAGTTTGTCTTTATCTTTCAACCATTGGTAGAATAAACCTGGCTTTGCTTTGTGAATGATGGGCCTTTTAAGCACCTTATCGTTGAACCTTTTGGCGTCGTAATCTGAGTTTTCTTCCCTAAGTTTTTGGTCCAGAATGTTCACGAATTTTTCGAAATCATCTGGCTGATCCTCAAATTCAATAATCCATTCATGGGCCCCAGCTCCTTCATCCATATAAACCGGAGCCGCGGTATAGTCCATAACCTTGGCTTGGGTTTCCTTTCCGGCGAAAGCCAAGGCCTTCTCAGCGTTGTCTACAATTAACTCTTCTCCAAAGGCATTTATAAAATGCTTGGTTCTTCCGGTAATTCGAATTCTATAGGGACTGGTGGAGGTGAACTCGATGGTATCTCCAATCATATACCGCCAAAGCCCGGCGTTGGTTGTAATCAGCATGGCGTAGTTTACGCCTTTCTCCACCTCTCCTAAACAAAGGGCTTTTGGATTCTCTGAACCAAATTCATTCATGGGAATGAACTCATAGAAAATTCCATAATCAAGCATGAGGAGCATGTCTCCATGACTGGTTTGATCTTGCATGGCGAAGAAGCCTTCCGAGGCATTATAGGTCTCCAAATAATGCATATCGCCATGGGGGATAATGGATTTAAATTGCTCCCGATAAGGCTCAAAGCTTACCCCGCCGTGCATAAATAGTTCCAGTCCTGGCCAAATCTCACGTAGATCTGACTTACCATTGGCATCCAAAATCTGCCGGCAAACCACAAGCAACCAAGAAGGAACCCCCGTTATGCTGGTAACATTTTCTTTGGAACAAGTATCTACAATTCTTTGAATCTTAGCTTCCCAATCATCCATTAAGGCAATTTCAGGGTCGGGAGTGGTTCTAAACTCAGCCCAAAAGGGAAGGTTTTCTACCAGAATGGCCGATAAATCACCGTAAAAGGAACCATTGCTAAGCTTGTTAATGCTTTTGCTACCGGCCAGCATCAAAGACCGTCCATCAAATAATTTGGTATTCGGAAAATTATTGCAGTAGAGGCTTAGGGTGTCTTTCCCAGCTTTAAAATGGCAATCTTCAAGCGATTCCTGGCTGACAGGGATGAATTTTGATCGACCTGCGGTGGTTCCAGATGATTTCGAAAACCAAGTTATATCAGTTGGCCAGAGAATGTTTTGTTCTCCGTCCATGGTGCGATCGATAAAAGGTTTTAAGCTATCATAAGACTGAATTGGAACCCTTTCTCGAAAGGTCTCATATTTATGGGTGTCTTGATAGCCGTATTTCTTTCCCCATTCAGTATGGGCGGCACTTCTAATAAGCTTACGAAATACCTCTTGTTGAACCTCTACAGGGTATTTAATGAAAAGCTCAATTTGATGAATTCGCTTTTTCATTACCCAAGACAGAATGGAGTTGATCAGTGCCATAGAATAGTTTCGGTGCTAAAATAATAAAGTAACTTGGGCGCATAACATAAAATGAAAAGAATGAAGCTCAAAGGAAGCCTCAGAAAAATGAAGGTCGAAAATGGAAGTCCGGTTCAATATGGTTTAAGGACCGAGGAAGAGTCGGTTAACCTGAATGAATGCATAGGGAAAGAAATTTCTTTAAGGTTCACGGGGAGTATTTATTGCAAAAAATGCGGAAAAAAGACCAAAACTTCCTTTCAAGGCTTTTGTTTCAATCATTTTCAAAATGCTCCTGAAGCTGCTGAGTGTATTCTTCATCCAGAGCTATGTCGGGCCCATTTGGGTGAGGGGCGAGATGTTGAATGGGAAAAGAAAAACCATGACCAACCACACGTGGTTTACCTAGCCGTTTCTGGAGGGATAAAAGTGGGAGTTACCCGCGAAACTCAAATTCCTACCCGTTGGATCGACCAAGGTGCGAAGCAGGCCATTGTTTTGGCAAAAACGCCTAACCGCTATTTAGCCGGGGTGATAGAGGTAGATCTTAAGCAGTATTTGAGTGATAAAACGAATTGGCAAACCATGCTGAAGGATGAAACACCTCCCTTTGATTTGGAAAAGGAGTTGAAAGAGTACGGAGGCCTGGTTGATCCAAAATACGCTGAATACATTCAAACCAATTCTAAGCCCTATACTTTTGAGTTTCCATTAGAGAGCCCACCAAAAAACATCAATGGCTTAAACTTTGACAAGGTAAATGAGGTGAAGGGCCAGCTAACCGGCATAAAGGGTCAATACCTTATTCTTGACCATGAAATGGTTCTGAATATCCGTCGTCATGAAGGGTATGAGGTTGAGTTTGAAAGCCGTGACTAATTTCCTCCCCCGGAGCAAGGTTGAATAGTTTTCGTAGTCCGTACACCCCTATATATATAATAGGTGTGTCAAGTAGGGCTATGATTACCTTAAATAGGTATCCATTCAAAAGCAAAACCCCAAATAGCTCCCATTCAATGGCGCCAAAGCTGCATAAAAGAAACAAGACCATTGCCGTGTCTGAGAGTTGAGATAGGCTTGTGCTGGCATTGTTTCTGAGCCAAAGATGTTTGCCCTTGGTTTTCTTTTTCCAGAAATGAAAGATTCGAATGTCAATGAACTGGGCCAGGAGGTAAGCGCCCATGGAAGCGGCTACGGCAGCAAATGACAATCCGAAAACTTGTGAAAAGGTTTCATCGTTGATGGGCGACCAATCCGTTGCGGGGGTTGCATTGGAAACCATTAAAATGCAGAGCGAGAAAACACTTGCCACCAATCCAGCCAATACAATTTGATTGGCTCTTTTTCGGCCATAGATTTCAGAAATGATGTCCGTAGCAATAAAGGTTATAGGGTAGGGAAGAATCCCGACGGATAGCTCAAGATTATACCAACCAAATGGGTTCCAGCCAATGAATTTTTGAAAAATTAGATTGGAGGTCACCAATGCAGAAATAAAAATGGCGCCAAGCATTAGGTAAATGGGCTCGGCGTATTTTCGGTTCTTCATTAGTCAATGTAAATGGTATAAGGAAGCCATGTTTGCACCCCGGTATGCTGTCCGATTTTTTTCAAATCCTTATAGGCTTTTAGGTAAGCGTCATGCACTGGGATTTCCTCCATGATGGATGATGCATTGCTTCCCGTCAAGTCTTCAACCAAAGCTTGAATTGGATCTTTAAGCTCGGGGTATTCAACCAGTCGGTATTCAGAAAGACCAGATTTTTCGGCGGCTAGTTTAATGGCTCCACTAAGGCTTCCGTACCCATCCACCAATCCAATGTTTTTACCATCTACTCCAGACCAAACTCTTCCTTGACCAATGCTGTCTACCTCGTTGGTTGGGATTCCTCTTCCGTCAGAGACCCTCGACAAAAAGGTAGAGTAGGTATTTTCCACCATGTTTTGAAGAAGATCGCGTTCACCTTCGCTCAGGGGGCGGTTTAAGGATCCAAAATTTGCCATTTCAGCGGTTTTAACCTCGTCAAAGCGAAGGCCAATTTTTTCTTCACTTAGGTTTTGAAGGTTGGGAATCATGCCAAATACACCGATGGAACCTGTAATGGTTGATGGGTGGGCCAATATGGTATCGGCAGCACAAGCAATATAGTAACCTCCCGACGCAGCTACATCTCCCAATGAAGCAATCACGGGCTTGACCTTTGAGCAGGCTTTAATTTCTCTCCATATAACGTCGGAAGCTAGGGCAGATCCACCAGGAGAATTGATCCTTAGTACAACTGCTTTAACATTTTCATTTTCCCTTGCCTTTCGAACGGCCGCTGCTATCCGGTCTGAACCGATGGTTCCTTCTGGGGCGTTTCCTGAAATGATTTCGCCTTGAGCGAAAACAATGGCAATTTTATCTTGGCTATAGCCCTTACCGGGTTTTGTGCTTAAGAAGTCAAGAACATCAATTTTTTTAACCTTTTTATCGTCAATGCCCAAAGCAGCTTTCAAGCTATCGTTGTACTGATCTTGATATATAAGTCCATCAACAAACCCTAGCGAAAGGGCAGAATCGGCATGAAAAGCAGACATACGATCGGCAAAAGATTGGAGGCTTTCTTCCGAAATCTTTCTAGAGGTAGAAATATCGTCCACCACGGTATTCCAAATTCCGGAGAGGAATTGTTGAGTTTGAAGACGGTTGGCTTCACTCATTTCAGTTAACATGAAGGGCTCTACGGCCGATTTGAATTTACCGTGCCGAATGATTTGCATTTCCACCCCAATATTTTCTAAGGCTTTTGTAAAGAAAGTAATTTGGGTACCTAAACCTTTGAACTCTAAATTGCCCATTGGGTTAAGAAAAACCCTGTCAGCAACTGAAGCAAGGTAATAAGCCTTTTGGCTATATATTTCGCTATAGACGTAAACGAATTTTCCGGTAGATTTAAAATCTTCCAAGGCCTTCCTCACCTCGGTGGCAGAAGCATATCCCATGGGGAAAAGGCCAATGTTTAGGTTGATTCCTTTGATTTTATCATGGTCTTTAGCAAGCTTTATGGCCTGGGTTACCTCATAAAGTCCAGGGCTTTCTTCAAAACTCATGGCTAAAGGGTTCAGACCTGAAAAAGGATCTTTATTGTTTCGTTCCAAGGAAACTTGATTCAGGTCAATGTTCAAGACGGAATTATCCGCCACCTTTAACTTTTTCTCACCAGCACTTGCTATGCCAATGAGAACCAGGGAAATGATGAAAAGGCCTAGGATTACCCCAAGGATACTCGCCAAAAGAAATTTAAAAAACTGTTTCATGTTGCCGTTATTTGCCGTAAATGTAGTATTGCCAATTTAAATCAGCAATGAAACTTAGTGATAAAGACCTTATTTTATGCCTAGGCACCAATTTGGGCGATAAATCCAAGCATTTGGAAAGGGCTAAAAAATTAATTGAAGAAAGAATTGGCAAAATCGAAAGGTGGTCAAGCATTTATGTAACCAAGGCTTGGGGGATGCCTGAGGGTAGCCCAGATTTTTTGAATCAAGTGGTTTTGGTTCACACCGAAGAAGATGCTCAAGAATTGCTAAAAAAAACGCAAAGAATTGAAATAGAGCTAGGAAGAAAGATACGCGTAGGAGATGTTTATGAAAATAGAAGCATAGATATTGATCTACTTTATCATGGAATGCGAAAGGTAAATTTAGAAAATCTAAAGCTGCCTCATCCCCGTATTTTGGAACGCAGCTTTGTGTTAATTCCGTTGCTTGAATTATTGCCAGAGGGTAAAGAGCCATTTTCAGGCTTGCCAATTCAGGGAATTATTAGGAAATTAGGGGGTGAAGCGAGTGATATTGAGCTGGAAAACTGATAAAATTCATAAGTCAGTATTTAAGTATAAACAGGATATTTAATTTACTTTGCACAAAACCCTTAACGTCGTATGAAAACGAAGTCATTACTATTATCGCTAATCTTTGTCTCTGGTATTGCCCTCGCGCAACAACCGGGTGAACGAAGAGGTCCTGCACATGTATCAAACTATAATACATGGGCCATCGGACTAAACTTAGGTCACCTATACTTTTGGGGTGACTTTTCTACCAACCCACTTGCCGAAGATGGAAATTTCGGTATTGGATTGAGTACAACGCTTCAAAAGCAAATGTCGCCAACACTTGGAGTAAGATCTGAGCTGACCATTGGTCGTTCTGGTGGTGTGAACACAGGTTTTATCAAAGGTGGAGCCTATTTCCGTACCACAGTGGTTGATGGAAACGTCATGCTTATGGCCAACCTAAGCAATGCTTTTATGAACGGAAACAAATTGGATCGGAAATGGAACCATTTCTTTGGTTTCGGTTTTGGAGCTTCTACTTGGGGCGCTACAACCTACCGTTCAACGGATGACGTGGTTATTTCGGATGTAAGTCGTTTCCAAATTCACATTCCATTTGAGTTTTCTTCAAGATATCGCTTGAATGAAAAAATGGACCTGAACTTTGGTATCAACGCCAAGCCACTATGGCATGATGACTTTGACGGTGTGTCTTATGTAGATAACCTTGAGTCATTGTACTTCCTCAAAGCAGGTGTTGTGTTTAAATTAGGAAACAAGGCCCGTTCTGCTGAATGGACGGATCCTCTCGATGATATGTACTTTGAAGTACAGGAAATTAAATCTACCATTGACGGAATGAGCAACGATGCCGATGGTGATGGAGTTGCTGACCGTTTGGATGAAGACGATAATACCCCAGCAGGTGTTGCAGTTGATGGAGCCGGAAGAGCTCTTGATGTTGATATGGACGGTGTACCTGATCACCTAGATGTTGATCCTTTCACTCCTAAGGGTGCCATTGTTGACGAAAATGGTCGCGAAATGGATTCTGATGGTGATGGGGTTGCTGATAGCCGTGACATGGAAGAAAATACTCCGAAAGGAGCTTTGGTTAACTTCCAAGGTCGTGAGATCAAAACCAGTGGTGGTATTTCTGCCAGCCTTCCATCTGTTTATTTTGACTTCAACTCAGCAAAGGTTTCATATGCAAACTATGAGCGCCTATCTACTCTTGCAAGAGTGATGAAGCAAAACAGCTCTCTACGCGTTACCGTTATTGGAAACACTGACCACGTTGGTGGTGAAGATGCCAATATGAGAATGGGTGAACTTCGCGCGAAAGCGGTTGTAGATCATATGACCAAAATTTATGGAATCTCAGCCGATCGTTTTGACATTGTTTCAAGAGGTGAGGCCGAACTATTGACCAAGGATATCCAACGAGTTAACCGTCGTGTTGACTTCGAGGTTGCCAAATAAGATTTAGCAATTAGAATATTTGAAAGGGGATGCTGAAAAGTGTCCCCTTTTTATTTTTCAGGAAGTTGATGCTTCAAGATTTCCCAAACGGCCATCCCGGTACTTACCGAAACATTTAGAGAGTGTTTTGTGCCAAATTGTGGAATTTCAAGGGCCCCTTTGCAATAATTCAAGGCGGTTTCTGAAACGCCATGAACCTCGTTGCCAATAATGAGGTATTCTGGCCAAGCTTGGTTTTTGATCTCTTGCAAAGGAATGGAACCATGGGTTTGCTCTAAAGCATAAATTTCAGCCCCCTTTTTTAGGGTGTCTAAATACTCTTGAATGGTTTTATGGTAAGACCAAGCCACGGATTCAGTTGCGCCAAGGGCTGATTTTTGGATTTCCTTATGCGGAGGTCTAGGGGTAATCCCGCAGAGGATGATTTCCCTGATTCGAAATGCATCCGCGGTACGAAACACAGAGCCTACGTTAATTCCGCTTCGAACATCGTCTAAGATTAGGGTGAGTGGAGTCTTAGTAGCCTGTTGAAAATCTCTTAACTTCAGGCGGTTCATCTCTTCAATCCGTAACTTCTTCATTGGTATATTTGTCTTTCTACCTGCAAAAAAGAGCAATATTTTGGCAAAAACAGCAAAAAAATCGGGGGAAACCCCATTAATGAAGCAATACAATCAAATCAAATCCAAATATCCGGATGCGATTTTGTTGTTTAGAGTGGGCGATTTCTACGAGACCTTTGGTGAAGATGCCGTTAAAGCTGCAAGAATTCTTGACATTGTGCTTACCAAAAGAAGCAACGGTGCAGCCAGTGAAATGGAATTGGCGGGTTTTCCACACCATGCTTTAGACACCTATTTGCCAAAACTGGTTCGTGCCGGAGAGAGAGTGGCAATATGTGATCAGCTCGAAGACCCAAAAGCTACCAAGAAAATTGTAAAAAGGGGAGTTACCGAACTCGTGACCCCAGGGGTGTCTTATCATGACCAAACCCTTGAATCAAGAAAGAATAATTACCTAGCCGCCCTTTGCTGTGAGAATAAAACCTGGGGCATTAGTTTGGTTGATATTTCCACCGGTGAGTTCTCAACGGCCGAAGGGGATGCAGCATACATGGATAAGCTTCTACAGAGCTTTAAGCCCTCAGAGGTCCTAGTATGCCGCTCAGATCAAAAAGCATTTATAGAGTCTTTTGGAGAATCCTATTATGTTTATAGACTGGATGATTGGGTAAGTGGGGAAACCTATGCCAAGGAAAGCCTGCTCAACCATTTCGAAACGGCTAGCTTGAAAGGATTTGGAATTGAAGGTTTGGCACATGGCCAACGGTCAGCAGGAATGATCATTCACTATTTGAAAGATACTCGCCATAGCGACCTGGGCCATATTCAATTCATTAAACGGATTGACCGGGGAAGTTTTCTTTGGATGGATCGGTTTACCATACGTAACCTTGAGCTTTTTGAAACCACGGTGCCAGGAGGAACAAGTCTTCTTGACATCATTGACCGTACCCTAACCCCTATGGGGGCGAGGATGATTCGGAATTGGTTGGTTTTTCCATTGGTTGATTTAGACCAAATTCAGGCCAGGCAGAACGTGGTTACAGCGCTTTTAGAGCATTTAGAAATTCGAAATGACTTGGGCAGATCGCTAAAGCTGGTAGGAGATTTAGAGCGGTTGATTTCGAAAGTGGCCTCTGGTAGAATTCAACCCCGGGAGCTCATCCTTATGAAACGAAGCTTGATGCAGGTCCCCCTTATTAAAACCAAACTTGAACAGGGGCAGTCTTCTGCTTTAGACGTATTGTTAAAAGACCTTGATGCCTTGCCCGATTTGGTTGAAGAAATCGAAAATACCATTTCGGAAGAAGCTCCTGCGGTAATGGCCAAAGGGGGGTATATAGCCGATGGATTGCATACAGAATTAGATGATTTAAGGCAGGTCGCTTTCGCGGGAAGAGAAATGCTTGATCAAATTCAGAAAAGAGAAAGCGAAGCCACTGGAATCACTTCGTTGAAATTGGCCTATAATAATGTCTTTGGATATTATATTGAAGTTAGGAACACCCATAAAGACAAGGTGCCTGAAACCTGGGTAAGGAAGCAAACCTTGGTAAACGCTGAACGTTATATTACAGAAGAGCTCAAAACCTATGAACAAAAGGTCTTGGGTGCTCAAGAGCGAATTCAAGTTTTGGAAGAAGAGATCTATTCGGTCTTCGTTCAAAAGCTCCAAGCCTACCTTGACCGAGTGAAAAAAACGGCAAAGGCCCTAGCTAGGATCGATTGCCTTCAGGGTTTTGCTGACTTGGCTCAAAGGAACCGGTACGGGAAACCCCTACTTACCAACGGTACCGGTATTCAGGTGAAAGAGGGAAGACATCCTGTAATTGAAAGGCAACTGCCTGGCGGAAAACAATATGTTGGAAATGATGTGAGCCTCGACCGGGAAGATCAGCAAATGATGATCATTACTGGACCCAATATGTCGGGTAAATCCGCTTTGTTAAGGCAAACAGCCTTGATTAGTATACTTGCCCAAATGGGTTCTTACGTACCGGCGGAATCTGCAGAACTAGGGGTTTTAGATAAGGTTTTCACTCGAGTTGGAGCTTCTGACAATATTAGTCAAGGCGAATCTACCTTTATGGTGGAAATGAATGAAACAGCCAGCATATTGAATAATTTATCGGAAAGGTCGCTGGTGCTTTTGGATGAAATTGGAAGGGGAACCTCTACCTATGACGGGATTTCCATTGCCTGGGCCATTGCAGAATATCTACATGAACACCCCAGTAGGCCTAAAACCCTGTTTGCTACCCATTATCATGAATTGAACGAAATGGAGGCCGCTTTTGAACGGATTCATAATTTCAATGTATCGGTAAAAGAGCATGGTAAAAAGGTGATATTCTTAAGGAAGTTAAAACCGGGGGGGTCAAACCATAGTTTTGGAATTCACGTGGCCAAAATGGCAGGCATGCCTACTTGGGTAGTAGACAAAGCTTCAAGAATTTTAAAAAGGCTTGAGGCGGAAAAACCAGGAGAAAAATCGGTAGAGAATTTAAAAGATGAAATGCAGCTATCCTTTTTTCAACTTGACGATCCGGTCTTGGAACGAATACGGGATGAAATTTCGTCTCTGGATATCAATGTGTTAACACCGGTAGAAGCCTTGATGAAGCTGAATGAAATCAAAAAATTGGTAGGTCAAGAATCTGAGAAAAAATCGGTTTGAGAATTCAAATTCTTAGTTATATTTGCACTCCCTCAAGCAAAGCGTTTGAAGGAGGCGGAGGAATCTGCCGGTAATGCGAGAATAGCTCAGTTGGTAGAGCACGACCTTGCCAAGGTCGGGGTCGCGGGTTCGAGTCCCGTTTCTCGCTCAAAATCCTCCTGCAATTGGAGGATTTTTTTTTACCGCCCGGGTGGTGGAATTGGTAGACACGAGGGACTTAAAATCCCTTGACCATTGCGGTCGTGCGGGTTCAAGTCCCGCCCCGGGTACAGAAAATTTGGAGCATGAATCATGAGATTCTCTCCAAATTTTTTTTTGCCCTATATTGAGAGACTTAATTAAGCTTAGAATTTCTCGTCACCAAATTAAATTTCAACCAGAACGTAGTAGCACTTGGAGTTCGGGTTTGAGATTTTTTCTAGATGTGGCCTACCAGTTGACCTACTCGTGAAGTGCCAGAACAGGTGTTTTTGTAGTTTGAATGATTTCGGCAGAATGCCCTAATTGGAAAGCTTGAGCCCAAAACCCATTTCGTCGGTTAATAAGGGCCAGTATTCCTTCCCGATCTTCCATGTATCGTTTAAGTGCTTGGGTGACATTTGGGTCGGTAATTTCCACAGTTCCACCGTCAAAACTTACCGGGTACTCTACCGGGCTTTCCTCTTCCTTCTGGGTTTTTATGTGAACGGATTTGATTTCGGATTTAAAAAATGCCGCAATGGATCTAAGCTTTTGGGTGGTGGCTTCACTCAACCCCTTTTGGTCCAAGGCCAAATGAATGGGAGAAAGGGAGAAAGAAGTTCCCTCAGGGAAAACCAAAAAAGGGACCCTGATTTTTAGGGCAATTTGACTTGAATGAGTGCCTATAACGGAATCAAGAAAGCCCTGACTGCCTTTGGTTGCCATAACTACCAAAGAAATGTCTTTTACCTGGCAAATTTCATGAATTACATCTTCAACCCTTCCGTATACGGCCCGGGTAGACATGCGTACAGATTCAATATTATAGGCATGAATTAAGCTTTGCGAGAGGTCGGTTAATTGCTTCTCACAATCTTCTCTTAGGATGTCAGCTATTGAAACCAGCATATCTGCCGTTCCATGTGGCTGAAAATAGGCTGTGCAAATGAAAAAGTTTACGGAGTCTTTTGAGAACCGCTTGACCACTTCTTCAATCAATTGGATGCTGCCCGAGGAGAAATCTGTAGGCAAAAGGATTCGTTTCATATCGACTATTCTCATGTAGCGTACCCTACAAAGGTCGTATGAAATTAGGCCTTCTTCAATGAGTGAAATTAGGCAAGTAATTGATGCTTCTCAGATTCGGTTTAGAACCGACTTACCTTCAAGAGTTTCTCAGGATTTATAATGGTAATGGTTCGTCCTTTTGACTCAATCATTTTCTCTTCCTTGAAGTCAGATAAGGTTCGGATTAAGCTTTCAGTTGCGGTTCCGACCATGCCTGCAAGGTCATCTCTAGAGATTTGAAAAGACATCCCGTTGGTATCATTATCCTTAAACCGGGTTCTAAGGGTAAGCAGAGCTTCAGCTACCCTTTCTCGTACCGATCCATAAGCCAGACGTAGGAGGCGAGTTTCTTTTTCCAATACATTGTTGGAAAGCATTTGGATAAATTTGTAGGCTACATCCCGGTTTCCAACAATAAGGGTAATGAAATCCTCTTTGGGTATGATGGCTACTTCTGTTTCTTCAATGGCGGTAGCCGTTTCGTTATACTCTAGTTCTTCAAGCAAAGGCATGAAACCAAGGAACTCTCCGGTACCTAAAATTTCGGTCACCAGCTCTTTGCCATCCTCATTCATTTTGCTGGTTTTAACCCTTCCAGAGTTGATGAAGAAAAGCGAGTGCGGGAAGTCTCCCTCATGAAAAAGCACTTCTTTTTTCTTAAGCTTTCTTGATTTTCGATCTTTCGCTAGATCTTCCAATTCCATGGCTTTACCCGCCTCGTCAAGGAATTGGTTTAATTCTTCGCTGCTTCCGCTAAACTTAGACTTGAACTGTTCAGAGCGCTTTAAGCGGCCCTCAACGGCATTCATCAATTCCATTTCCTCAAAAGGTTTGGTGAGGTAGTCATCGGCGCCTAGACTCATTCCTTTACGGAAATCTTCTTTTTCTGATTTTGCGGTTAAGAATATGAAAGGGATCCCAGCGGTATCAGGATTTTTACCTAGCATGTAAAGTACTCCATAACCGTCTAATTCAGGCATCATAATATCACAAATGATGAGGTCAGGGCGAACCTCTTTGGCCATTTCAACCCCTTTTTTGCTATTATTTGCAGTGTGAATTTGGTAGTGAGCCAATTCTAAGATTTCGGCAATGTTTTCGCGCATTTCGCGATTGTCTTCAATGATGAGAATTTTTTTCATGCTATGGCGGTATGATTAATAGGTATAATTACGGTAAAGGTTGTACCAATCTTTTCTTCGCTGTTAAAGGTAATATTCCCTCCGAGGAGTTCAACGTATTTTTTCACAATGTTTAAACCAAGGCCAGTTCCTTGGATGTTAGATACATTATTCGCTCTGAAAAACCGTTCAAATAAATGTTTTTGGTCTTCAGCCGGAATGCCCATTCCGTTGTCAGAAACGTGGATGGTTAAGGTTTCAGTTTCCATAACTGTATTAACTTTAACCAAACCATTTTCTGGTGAGTACTTGATGGCATTTGAGATCAAATTAAGTAAAATGTTTCTTAATATCTGTCGATCCAACATTTTAGGGCTGTCCATGCCCTGGTGTTTATAATCAATTTTTTGGTTTTCTCGGGTCACGGATTGCATCTCTTCTACAACGTTTTCAACCAATTCACGAACCAATAATTCAGTGGGTTTAACCTGAATGTTTCCTGTTTCCAGTCGGTCTAAGCTAAGGAAATCATTTAAAATACTGGTAAGGTTTGAAACCGAAGACTTAATGCGTTCAATATGTTTCTCCCGTTTGGCATGTTGTTCAGTTAGGGGGTATTTTTCAATCAAAGACACGGAAGAAAGAATGGTGCCCAGTGGAGTTCGGAATTCGTGGGAGGCCATGCTTACAAACCTTGATTTAAGGGCGTTTAATTCACGTTCCTTATCAACGGCTCTCTGGAGTTCTTCTTCAATTTTCTTTTGTTGGGTGATGTTTTGTTCTACCACCAAGATTTGGCTGATAACCCCCATTCCATCGTAAAGAGCAACGGCATTCAATTCATAGGAATTGTTGTTGTAAGAAACCTGGAAGGTTATGTTTTGCCCGTTGAATACGGATTTAAGTTTATCCACCAGCTCTAAGGCCACATCGGTGGGAAGCCTTTTCAGGTAGGAGGTTCCTACCAGCATTTCAGAGGTTACTCCATTCTTAAAGAGTTCGCGTCCTTCAACAAAAACATAGTTGAGGTCTCGATCAAAAACATTTATGGTACCATTGGGGAAGTTTCTGGCAATTAATCGGTAAAGTTTTTGACTTTCTTCAAGCTCTACGGTTCTTCGATGCACCCTTTCCTCAAGCTCAAAGTTTAATTCATGCAATTTGCTTTCTATTTCCTTTTGCTTGGTAATGTCAACCCCCGACCGAAGCAGGGCTGTGAGGTTGCCTTCTGAGTCAAATAAATTGGAATTATGCCAAAGGATGATGTGTTCATCTCCATTTGAGTCTATAATGGAGTCTTCATATTTATCAAGCATTTTCTGTTTGCCTGAAAAGTGGTTTTTGAAGGAGTCTCTTTGAGGCTCTCGAGTAACGATTGGCACAAATTGATCAAACCAGTTTTCACCGATTATTTCTTCTTCGGTATACCCTAAGATCTCGCAACCTTTTTGATTAATTAGGCTAACGCTCTCATCACGATTGATGACCAGAAACATGTTTCCTGCAACATCCAGGTATTGTTGGGCGGTTTCCTTTTCCTTTCGAAGGGCAAATTCAGTTTGTCTTCGAATGGTTACATCTAAAATTAAGGCCATTACCAAGGTGTCTTTTCCTGATTTAACCAGGTTAAGACTTACCTCAATGGGGAAATAGGTTCCGGATTTGGTTTTCCCGTAAAGGTCAAAAGAATCCTCCCGAAGGGCTGATGACTGATAGCCTTTACTTTGTTTTTCGAAGATTGAGGTAAAAAGAGTGGGCCGGTCTGGAATGATTAGCTCAGCATTTGCTCCAATTAATTCAGGAACGATGTATCCAAATAATTCTTCGGTTCTGGTGTTTGCCTTAATTATTTTGCCCTCAGAATTAACTACAATCATCCCCTCGGATGCATTGTCAAACAGAGCTTTATAAATGTCGGCTTCTTTCAAGGGTAGGATAGGTTTCTAGGGGCAAAATAAGAATTTACCAATTGGTTTTGGGCTTTTCTTTCCTTTCCCTGAATAAAATTAAGATTCGGCCTTTGTTTTTGTATTCAAAAGGGGAATAGAGTCTAGAATGATTTGGGTTCCTCCAGACTTTTTATTCACGTATTCCTGCCCCAGTTTGCCCGGTTTTTGACGCATATCGGGATCTTTCATTTCTTCGAACCAATCCTTAAAACCAGAGGCATCTGAGACCGAAAAGCCCGCTCCGATTTTTTTGAGGTCATGAGCCTCCAAAAACTTGTCGTGATTGGGACCAAATGAAACGGGCACCCCATGAGCTGAAGCTTCCAAAAGGTTGTGAATCCCTTCTCCAAAACCTCCTCCTACATAAACCAAATCCGCGTAAGCATAAGCTGAACTCAAGTAGCCAATGGTGTCTAATATCAGAACTTTAGACTCCTTATTTTTCTGGGGGTTGGTATAACGCTGACAAGGAATTCCGAGGTTTTTTTCCAGGCTGTCAATTCGGTCTTTATCTATGGTATGTGGAGCAATTAGCCATTTCCAGTCTGAATTCAAAAGGGTTTCTTTCATGAGCTCCTCATCAATGGGCCAAGATGAGCCGGAGATGAAAAGTGACGAGTCACCTTTAAAGGATTCTATTTGAGGAATCGGCTTTCCAGATTCCCGAATGTGAATTACCTGATCAAAACGGGTATCCCCTGCTAGGGTGTGGTTCTGTATGCCAATTCCCGTCAAAAGGTCTGCTGAACCTTGGTCTTGGAGAAAGAAATGCGAAAACTTCCTCAATCGTTTTTGAATGAATTTCCCGGATTTTGAAAAGAGGAATTGGTTTGGGCGAAAAATTCCTGAAATCAGGTATAAGGGGATGTTTCTTTTTTCAAGGGCATCAATGAAATTTGGCCAAAACTCATACTTAACAAATATGGCCAGTTTGGGCTGAACCTGGTTAAGGAATTTCTGAGCATTGGACTTCGTGTCTAAGGGAAGGTAATGAACGCTTGCTTTGGGGTATTTCTTCCGAATTTCATAGCCTGAGGGCGAAAAAAAAGTCAAAACCACCTTGAATTTAGTGCGGCTCGAAATGGCCTCAATCAAAGGTCTTCCTTGTTCAAATTCACCCAGAGAAGAACAGTGAACCCAGATGTATTCTGAATTTGGCTGAAGGCTTTCCTCAAGTTTTTGCTCCCAGTTTCTACGTCCGGCAACCCATTTTTTGGCTTTTGAGTTCCAGAGGGAAGCAAGGTGAATGGAGGCTAGGTAAGCCCTAATCATGAATTGATAGGCCAACATCAATCGTAATAGAATTCAGTAGGCACTCTTTTGTAAAGGGGTAATTGCCAGCCAGCCTTAATTCCGATTAACCCGTCAAATCTATTTTGTAAGCCTGCATCTCGGGTGTCGTAATTATAGCCTCTACGGTTTGAGGTGATGGACTGGTAGGCTTCAAGGCCAATGAAGAAATTGATTTTTCGGTTAGAACTTAGTTGGCTGTAGCCGATGAATTGATAAAGGCAGGGTCCGTTGCTCATTCGGTCATAGCCCTTTTTCATTTCCTGATCAAACCAAGGGAGGTCTTGTTCGTCACCTTGGTACCGAATTTTGTGTTGGAAGAAGCCTCCACCAAGTTGAACGTATAGTCCTGAGTTTGGGTTTGAATTTTTTAAAGGGAAGATTCTGCCAATTTTTCCTAGAACGGTAAATCCTCTTTCTAGAATAACCACGTCACTAAGGGTACCTTGGTTGTTGATGATTAATCCTTGTTCGCCTTGAAAATCTGCCGAAATATTTCTGAGAAGGCTGTCTTCCCTGACATCAGAACCGAAAATAATATTTCCTTCCACAGACCAAGTCCAGTTTGATTTAAGCTTTTGGGTAAAGCCAATGCCAGCAATTCCATTCAGGCCAAACCGGTCAGAAAGGTCTCCAATGGGGGCCTGAAGGCCGAAAGATGTGGTAACCAAGGGTACGGTAAGGGCTTCCTTTCCGGGGTTAATTCTTTGAGAGTAGCCCTTTGAGAAAGCAAAAACCAATAAGGTTAAGAAAATCAAGTTTTTCATGTGGCCAAATATAGCATTCTTCGTGGGTACCTTCGATTGAAAAACTATATTTGACACCCAATTCTTATGCTATGAAAAACCTACAAATGGTTGACCTAAAGGGTCAGTATGAAAAAATTAAATCAGAAGTAGATCAAGGTATTTCTGAGGTTATAAACCAAACCGCATTCATTAATGGTGGGGCGGTAAAAGACTTTGCTAAGGAGCTAGAGGCTTACCTTGGTGTAAAGCATGTAATTCCTTGTGGAAATGGCACGGATGCCCTTCAGATTGCCTTGATGGCATTGGGCCTTGAGGCTGGTGATGAGGTGATTTGTCCTGATTTCACCTTTGTGGCTACTGCTGAGGTGGCTGGAGTTTTGGGCCTAAAATCTGTTTTGGTTGATGTTCACCCAGATTCATTTACCATTGATCTCGATTCTGCAGAAAAAGCCTTGAGCCCAAAAACAAAGGCCATTGTTCCCGTACATTTATTTGGTCAATGTGCCAATATGGATGAGGTAATGGACTTTGCCAAAAAGCATAATCTTTATGTGATTGAAGATACGGCACAAGCCATCGGGGCAGATTATAAAGGCAAAACAGGAACCTTCAAGGCCGGAACCATGGGTGAGTTTGGAACTACCTCCTTCTTCCCGTCTAAGAACTTAGGCTGCTACGGAGATGGTGGGGCCTTATTCACGAATGATGATAACCTAGCCTCCATTGCTCGCCAAATTGTGAACCATGGAATGGGACAGCAGTACGATTATGAGCGGGTAGGGGTGAATTCAAGACTTGATACTATTCAAGCCGCTATTTTGCAAGCGAAGCTTCCACATCTAGATGCTTATAATTCAGCTAGAAGGGCTGCCGCCGATGCCTATGATCAAGGATTGTCGGGAATGGAGGAAATTACAACCCCATACCGTGCTCCTTATTCTACCCATGCCTTCCACCAGTATACCTTGAAATTAAATAAGGGGAACCGAGACGAGCTTATAAAGCATTTAGAGTCAAAAGGTGTGCCCTGTAAGGTGTACTATCCACAGCCATTGCACCAGTTCTCAGCTTACCACGATGCGGCAAGGCCTGAGTCTGACTTTAAGGTAACCAATGAATTGTGTGCTCAGGTTTTCTCTCTTCCCATGCATACCGAATTAAGTCAAGACGACACAAATTATATCGTTGAGGCCGTAAAATCTTTTTTTAAATCATGAAGTATTTCGCACATGAAACGGCCGTGGTAGACGAGGGCTGTGAAATTGGAGAGGGGTCTAAAATCTGGCATTTCTCTCACATCATGCCCAAATGTAAATTGGGAAAAAACTGCAATATCGGACAGAATGTTGTGATCTCTCCTGAGGTAGAATTGGGGGATAATTGCAAGGTTCAAAACAACGTGAGTATTTATACCGGAGTTGTTTGTGAGTCGGATGTTTTCTTAGGGCCATCCATGGTTTTTACCAATATCATTAATCCTCGTTCCGCTGTGATTCGAAGAGACCAATACATGAAAACGGTGGTTCGAAAAGGGGCTAGTATTGGTGCCAATGCAACCATTGTATGTGGTCATGATATTGGGGCATATTCCTTCATCGGAGCCGGAGCGGTAGTGACCAAAGAGGTTCCTGCCTACGCACTTGTGGTGGGGAATCCTGCCAAGCAAATTGGGTGGATGAGTGAATTCGGACATCGCTTGAATTTTGATGAGAATGGAATAGCGATTTGCCCGGAAAGCAAGGAAGAATACATTTTAGAAGATCATAAAGTAAGAAAGGGGTAGTCATGGCTAAAATTCTGGTTACTGGCGGACTTGGTTATATAGGATCTCATACCGTAGTTGCTTTGCAAGAGGCAGGTTACGAGGTGGTTGTTGTAGACAATCTCTCAAATACCCTTGCTGAGGTTGAGGATAGCATCGAGAAGATTTCGGGCACTCGACCCATTGTTCACCATTTTGATGTGGCAGAGCAAGGCAAACTTCAGAACCTAATTCAAGATGAAGGGGTAGAAGGAATCATCCATTTTGCGGCCTTTTTACAGGTGAATGAATCGGTTGAGAATCCATTAAAGTATTACGAAAACAATATAGGAACCCTTGTTTCTGTAGGGAAGGCCGCCAGGGATTCAGGAAATTTGCCCATTGTTTTTTCTTCCAGCTGTACGGTTTACGGCAACCCAGAAACCTTACCAGTAGATGAAAATGCCCCGATTGTTAATTCTGAATCTCCTTATGGTCAAACCAAGATTGTTGGTGAACAGATTTTAAAGCATGCTGCGGATGCTGGAGATTTTCCGGTCATCTCCTTGAGATATTTTAATCCGATCGGGGCCCACCCTTCTGGAGAAATTGGTGAATTGCAGTTTGGAGAGCCTCATCATTTGGTTCCGTATATTACCGAAACAGCTTCCGGAAAAAGGAGTGAACTGAAAATTTTCGGGTCGGACTATCCCACTTCGGATGGGACCTGCGTTCGAGACTATATTCATGTAATGGATTTGGCAGAGGCCCATGTAGCTGCTATGAAAAAGGCTTTAAGCCTGAAAAGAGGAAACTTTGAGGCGGTGAACATCGGTACCGGAAAAGGAACTTCCGTGCTTGAAATGGTGAAATCCTTTGAAAACGCTACCGGACTAGAGGTTCCTTACGTTCTGGCAGACCGTAGGGCAGGGGATGCCATTGCGGTTTATGCTTCCGCTGGAAAGGCCAAAGACTGGCTGAAATGGGAGGCTAGTCGTAGTTTGGACGAAACTTTCAGAGATGCTTGGAACTGGGAAAAGAACTTGGCGAAAAAAAACATCCCCGAAAGGGAAAACGTTTAGAAAATGGAAGATCAACGTATTTTAATTACAGGAGGAGCAGGGTTTATTGGATCCCACGTGGTTGAACACATGGTTAAGTCGTATCCAAATTATAAGATTGTCAACCTTGACGCTCTAACCTATGCAGGGAATCTTGAGAATTTAAAATCCGTTGAAGGCGCTGAAAATTATCATTTTGTAAAAGGGGATATCTGCGATGCTGAAATTTTGAAGGAACTTTTTGAAAAAGAGAAGTTTACGGGAGTGATTCACCTGGCCGCAGAAAGCCATGTTGACCGATCCATTACCAATCCTCTTGAGTTCATTCAAACCAATGTCTTGGGAACGGTTAACCTGATGCAAGCCGCGATGAATGCCTGGAAGGACGATTTTGAAGGAAAGCGGTTTTATCATATTTCTACGGATGAGGTGTACGGTTCTCTTGGAAAGGAAGGCTTGTTCAAGGAATCCACCCCCTACGACCCAAAGTCGCCCTATTCTGCCTCCAAAGCAGGCTCGGATCATTTTGTAAGGGCCTATGCAAATACTTATGGATTCCCGGTGGTCATTTCCAATTGCTCAAACAATTATGGCCCCAGGCAGTTTCCAGAGAAATTGATTCCTCTCTTCATTAATAACATCCGCCATATGCAACCCCTGCCGGTTTATGGCGACGGACAATACATCCGAGATTGGCTTCATGTTCATGACCATGCAAAGGCCATTGATAAGGTTTATCACGAAGGGAAATTGGGAGAAACCTATAATATTGGAGGCTGGAATGAATGGGCGAATATTGACTTGATTCATGTGCTAATAAAAGAGGTGGACGCCCAATTAGGAAGGGATTCGGGAGCTTCCGAATCTTTGATCACTTTCGTAAAAGATCGTCCGGGCCATGATAAGCGCTACGCCATAGATGCTCAGAAAATTAAGGATGACCTGGGCTGGACCCCTGATTATACCTTTGAGGAAGGCCTGAAGGAAACCGTGGCCTGGTATCTTGAAAATACAGAATGGTTAGACCATGTAACCTCAGGAGCGTATCAAGATTACTATTCAAAACAATATGCCTCTGAATGAGTTTGCTTGGCTTTTTTGGAAAAAAGAATAAGCTAGAATACACAAAGATTCCAGTTGAATCTCTGCGGATTGACATGCATAATCACATCCTTTTCGGGATTGATGATGGGTGTAAGACCCTAGACCTTTCCATGGAAATGGTAGATAAATACCTTGCCATGGGCTTTGAGAAGGTGATAGCTAGTCCGCATATAATGGCCGAGGGATATAAAAACTCTGAAGCCACCATTCTTCCGCCCTTTAAGGCTATACAGGAAGAAATAGAGTCTAGAAACCTAGATCTGAAATTTGAATATGCCGCTGAGTACTATTTGGATGAAAATTTTGAGAAGCTTTTAGAAAAAGGCGAACTACTGGGCTTCTCCGGAAATCACGTTTTGATTGAAACCAGCATTCAACATGCTTACCGGGGATTAGGGAATGTGATTTTTGAGATGGGCCTGGCTGGATACCAGCCGATTTGGGCGCATCCTGAGCGGTATTTTTACATGCATCCTCGGAAGAGTGACTACATGAAATACAAAGATCAAGGAGCCTTATTTCAGGTCAATTTGTTGAGCTTCATGGGTCAATATGGTCCGGAAGTTAAAGAGATTGCAGAGTGGATGCTTGAGGAAGACCTGATTGATTTGGTGGGAACAGATGCTCACCATCCTCGGCATTTAGATATGCTAAATCAGGCTCAAATACCGGCAAAACTTGCGGAAAAAATAAAGGCGGGTCATTTATTAAACGCCCGCCTCTAAAGGAAATATTTGCTTTGTTTTAAGCCGCTGGAACTTCTCCTGAGCTTACTTGCATGTTCCGGTCAATCTTCTTTACAAGGCCTTGCAATACCTTACCAGGCCCTACTTCTACAAAAGATTCTGCACCATCTTCCATCATAGCTTTCACAGATTGGGTCCACCGAACCGCCCCCGTTAATTGAGCATTGAGATTGGATTTGATTTCTTCCGGGTCTGTAACCGCTTTGGCCACTACATTTTGGTAAATGGGGCAAATGGGTTTCATGAACTTGGTGTTTTCAATGGCTTTGGATAGCTCTTCTTGAGCAGGCGCCATGAGTGGAGAGTGGAAAGCACCTCCTACGGGTAATTTCAAGGCGCGTCTTGCACCTTCTTCTACCATTTTAGCACAGGCTTCTTCAACGGCTTCTACCGAGCCAGAAATAACCAGCTGCCCGGGACAGTTGTAATTAGCGGCAACAACGATTCCGTCGATGGAAGCACAAACCTGTTCAACTTTTTCATCTTCAAGACCTAGCACGGCGGCCATGGTAGAGGGTTGAGCTTCACAAGCAGCTTGCATGGCCATTGCACGTGTTGATACCAGTTTTAAGCCGGCTTCAAATTTCACGGCCTTGATGGCAACCAGGGCTGAAATTTCTCCAAGACTATGACCTGCAACCATGTCGGGTTTGAAAGCGTCTCCCATAACGGAGGCAAGGATAACAGAGTGCAAGAAAACGGCCGGTTGTGTAACCTTGGTTTGCTTTAGCTCCTCATCACTTCCTTCAAACATGATTTTTTGGATGTCAAATCCTAAAATCTCATTGGCTTGAGCAAAACGTTGCTTTGCAAGATCTGAACTTTGGTATAGGTCTTTCCCCATACCTGAAAACTGTGCACCCTGCCCGGGAAATACAAATGCTTTCATACCTTTCTATTATTTGATTAAGTCAATAAATTCTTCCCTGGTTTTGTCGCTATTGAGGAATTCCCCCGAAAAAGCAGAAGTTGTGGTAAAAGAGTGCTGCTTTTCAACGCCACGCATTTGCATACAAAGGTGCTGAGCTTCAATGACAACTGCAACCCCTGCTGGGTTTAATACCTTTTGTAGAGAGTCTCTAATTTGATTGGTAAGCCTTTCTTGAACCTGGAGCCTTCGAGCCAAGGCGTCAACCAAGCGCGGAATTTTACTTAGACCTACAATTTTCCCGTTCGGGATGTAAGCCACTTGGGCTTTGCCAAAAAACGGAATCATATGGTGCTCACACATTGAATAAACCTCAATGTCTTTAACAATCACCATTTGGTCATAGTTCTCTTCAAAAATGGCTTGAGAGAGCAGGGCTTCCACGTCTACTTGATAACCATGGGTCAAAAACTGCATGGCCTTAGCAACCCTTTCTGGGGTTTTTTCAAGCCCTTGTCGGGTCACGTCTTCACCAAGCTCACCGATGATCTCGGCGTATTTTTTACTCAAGGAGTTAGTAACCTCCTCGTCGTAGGTCTCAATTTTCTTATATCCCATTATTCTCCGAAATATTCAACGCTGTTGTTTTCGGTTTCCTCCACTTTGATGCTATGAAGTTCACCTCCTAATTTTTTCACTTCTTCAACCAATTCTTCCCAAATGGCAACCGCCAAGTTTTCAGTAGAAGGTTGAATTCCTTTCAAGAAATCTACGTCTAGATTCAGGTTTCGGTGGTCCAGTTTATCGGTAACTTTTTCGCGAACCACATCTCTAAGGTCAGCCAAATTAAGCACATACCCCGTAATTGGGTCGGGTTCTCCTTTGGCGGTTACCCAAAGCGTATAATTATGGCCGTGCCAATTTGGATTGGCGCATTTACCGAAAACCTCTAGGTTTTTTTGATCATCCCATTCTTCCCTATGAAGTTTATGGGCCGCGTTGAATCGCTCTCTTCTGGTAAGGTATACTAATGGCATAGGCTTCTACAATGGGGGCGCAAGTTACCAAATTTCATAGAGGCGAATGATGATGTATCTTTGGCAACCATGAAAGTTTTAATCGTAGCGGCAACCAAAGAAGAAATCCAACCCGTCTTAGATCAGTTGAGGTTTCAGTGGGACATACATAAACGTCTCCATAAATACCTTCATAAGTCAACCAATGTTGATGTTTTAATCACCGGAGTAGGCATGGTTTCTACGGCCTATTGGCTGGGGAAAACCTTAGCTGAGCACCAATATAATTGCGCCATCAACGCTGGGGTGGCAGGGTGCTTTTATAAGGACTTACCTCTAGGAACGGTGGTGAATGTGGAAAGGGATTCAATTGCTGAATTGGGTGCAGAAGACGGAGATCAAATTCTGAATTTGGAGGATATGAACCTGGATTCTGACCCCATAATGGAGGTGGATACCATTTCAAATAAAACGGTTTGGAAGCTCGATTTCCTTAAGGAACTCCCACGAGTAATGGGAATTACCGTTAACCGGGTGCATGGAAATTCTGATTCCATTTCAGACATTTTGGAGAAAAGAAACCCAACCGTTGAGAGCATGGAAGGGGCCGCCTTCTTATATGCTTGCAAAGCGGCTGATTTAGATTGCATCCAACTCCGTGCATTATCCAACTACGTTGAACCAAGAGATCGCTCAGGATGGGAGCTAGACAAGGCCATTCGAAACCTTAACCTTTTGGTTATGAAAACCATTGACGCCCTATGAAAATGAAATTAGGTATATCTCCTTGCCCGAATGATACAGTAATGTTTCATCATGTTTTAAATCAGAAAGACCTCCCATTTGAGCTGGAGCTTCATATGGAGGACGTTGAGGCTTTGAATAAAAATGCAGTCATCGGTAAATATGATGTTACCAAACTCAGCTTTGCCCAGTACTTCTATTTGAGTGAATCTTATGAGCTTTTAGATGCTGGAGCTGCCTTGGGAAGAGGGTGCGGACCCATTTTGATCTCGGATACCCCTCTTTTACTCGGTAGTTTAGAAGGTGGGAAAATTGCCATTCCGGGTAAGCATACAACGGCCAATTTTCTAGCTGAATTTGCCTTGAAATTTAAGTTCACTCCTATCTATATGACCTTCGATGAAATTGAAGAGGCCGTATTGGAAGGAAAAGTGGATGCTGGGGTAATCATTCATGAAAATCGATTTACCTACCAAGATAAAGGCTTGCATAAAGTTCTCGACCTAGGTGAGCATTGGGAAAAGTCAACCGGATACCCAATTCCTCTTGGAGGCATTGCGGTTAAACGAGACTTGTCCAATGAAATCAAAAAGGCATTGAATTCCGCCTTGAGCGAAAGTGTTAAGGCTGGAAGAATTCTTGAAGAGCTTCCTGATTTTGTTAAAGAAAATGCCCAGGAAATGGAGCCCGAGGTTATGAAAGCCCATATTGACCTTTACGTGAATGAGTTTTCTGAAAATCTTGGCGAGGAAGGTAAATCAGCCATTCGGTTCATGGCAAAACAGGTAATGGGCGAAGAAGTAGAAAACCAAAAGTATTTCATCCAATGATCGTAGTAACGGGCGGGGCCGGATTTATCGGCTCGTATCTAATAAGTGAATTGAACCGAGCAAGGTTTAAGGATGTAGTGGTGGTGGATGATTTTTCTAATCCTGAAAAAGTAAAAAATCTAGAAAATAACAGCCTTGCCGGAATGGTTCATAGAAGGCATTTCTTTGACTGGCTGGATGAATACCAACAAGAAGTTCAGTTTATTTTCCACCTTGGAGCGAGAACGGATACTACAGAGTTTGATTGGAAAATCCTCGAAGAACTAAACCTAGAATATTCTAAAAAGGTCTGGAATAAGGCAGTTGAGCACAGCCTTCCACTTATCTATGCGTCTTCTGCGGCTACTTACGGTGGTGGAGAAAAAGGGTATTCAGACAATCCTCCAAACCCAGAAGATTTAAGTCCGCTAAACCCTTATGGTAAGTCTAAGAATGATTTTGACCGTTGGGCTTTAGCTCAGAAAGAGCAACCTTTTTTCTGGATGGGCTTTAAATTTTTCAATGTTTACGGCCCCAATGAATACCATAAAGGTAGAATGGCCTCAGTAATTTGGCATGCCTTTCATCAGATCAAAGAGACCGGGAAAATGAAATTATTCCGCTCGCATAATGCTGATTTTGAGGATGGAAAGCAGTTGCGTGATTTTATTTATGTGAAAGACCTGGTTCAGGTGCTTTGTCATTTCATGGAGCATAGAAATCCTGTAAACAATGGGATTTATAATCTAGGTACAGGTGAGGCGAGGTCTTTTTTAGACTTGGTGAAAGCAGTGTTTAAAGGGATGGATGAAAAGGAAAACATTGAGTTCATTGATATGCCCGAAGACTTGCGCGAAACCTATCAATACTTCACCCAGGCTGAAATGGATAAGCTTGCGAAGGCAGGTTACCAACAATCATTTACAAAATTAGAAGATGGGGTGATTGATTACGTTCAGAATTACCTGGTAAAGGGTAAATATCACCGAAGCTGATCTCTCAATTTTACCAATTCAGACCGGATTTCTTTTAAGCGCAAAACCACGCCTTCGGCATCAATTTGATCCTCTGGGTTCTGGCGGAGTTTTTTACGAGCTCCATCCAGGGTGAAACCTCTTTCCTTCACCAAATGGTAAATTCTTTGAAGAAGCTCTAAGTCCTTAGGACTAAACAAACGATTTCCTTTCCGGTTCTTTTTGGGGTTTAATTGCGGGAATTCTTTTTCCCAAAACCTAAGCAGAGAGGGGTTTACACCAAAAATCTTGGTGACTTCACCCATTGTGTAATACCTTTTCTCGGGGTCAAGTTTGGGAAGGTTCATGGTGGTTAATCAAAGGATTGGTTGGCCCTGGAAGAAAGGTAAATCATTTGATCATACTCTTCCGGAGAAAGGTCGTTGTAATAGAAGTTCACCGGATTAATCCTCTCGTCGTTTTTATGCACTTCGTAGTGAAGGTGAGGAGCCGTTGAGGTTCCTGTTGAGCCTACAAATCCAATTACGTCACCCCTTTCTATTTTTTGACCCACTCTTACATTGAAAGCGCTTAGGTGGGCATAGAGAGTTTCATAGCCAAAGCCATGATCTAAGATGATGTGGTTTCCATAACCCCTTCTACTTTTCTTAATGTTTTTAACCACTCCGTTACCTGTGGCGTAAACCTCGGTTCCAGTAGGAGCAGTGAAGTCCATTCCGTAATGGAATTTCCGGGTTTTATAGATGGGATGAATCCGATACCCATAACCAGAAGCCACCCGGGTTAGATCCATATTGGCCACTGGTTGAATTGCCGGAATGGAAGAAAGCATTTCAGCCTTGTTTTTGGCCAAGCCTACAACCTCGTCAAAACTGGTAGATTGAACGTAAAGCTGCTTGGTGATTTGGTCGAGTTTTTTGGCTGTTTTTGAGATGAGGGATGAGTTTTGGTACCCCTCAAGGTCTTCGTATCGATTGATTCCGCCGAAACCAGCTTGCCTTATGGAGGATGGAATGGGGTCTGCTTCAAAAATAACACGGTAAATATTATTGTCGCGCTCCTGAATATCGTTCATCACCATGTCGATTTGCTCGAGCTTTTCGTTGAAAATCTCATATTGAAGTTGAAGATTTTCAATTTCTCTCCGCAATTGCTTCTCCTTCGGAGAGTCAAAATAGGAGAACATTACCAGCACCATGATTCCGCCAAATGCCACGGAAGCCCCTAGAAACGCTGCAATGTTGCGTGCTCGGCTTGCCGCCGATTTTTGAATTCGTTTGTACGATAATGTGTTGGTGTCGTAATAGTACTTCTCTTTTCCTATAGCCATTGGTAAAAGCTAAATTTGCCCCGAGGTTTTGTCGAAAGGATTGTTTGAATTAGCCTCAAAGATAATCAATATCGAATTTGAATGCCCCATTATATGAAATCAGCTGAAATCAGAGCAAAATTCTTAGCGTTTTT
Organism: uncultured Flavobacteriales bacterium; assembly: GCA_937139155.1. Lineage (GTDB taxonomy): Bacteria > Bacteroidota > Bacteroidia > Flavobacteriales > JBLHRE01 > CAKZPI01. Next base: position 37,663 of record CAKZPI010000036.1, on the reverse strand, counting down.
CGCCGAAAGGCAACATTCAATTGTGCCCTCTGCACCAATGGTAATAAAAAATGATCCAACCTTGATGTTTACCAATGCTGGTATGAATCAATTCAAGGAGTATTTTCTGGGCAACCAAGAGCCTAAAGACAATCGGATTACTGACACCCAAAAATGCTTGCGGGTTAGCGGAAAACACAACGACCTAGAAGAAGTGGGTCACGACACTTACCACCATACCATGTTTGAAATGCTTGGAAATTGGTCGTTTGGTGACTACTTCAAAAAGGAGGCCATTGAATGGTCTTGGGAATTGCTAACTGAGGTTTTTCAAATTCCGAAGGACAAACTTTATGTAACCGTATTTGAAGGGGATAAAGAAGATGGTTTAGGTCTAGATTCCGAGGCAAGAGACCTATGGAGGAAATTTGTGCCGGAGGAACGAATCTTAACTGGAAATAAAAAGGATAATTTCTGGGAGATGGGGGATCAAGGACCTTGTGGGCCCTGCTCTGAAATACATGTTGACATTCGGTCGGATGAGGAACGCAAAAAGGTTTCTGGGGCCGATTTGGTAAACAAAGACCACCCTTTGGTAATTGAAATTTGGAACCTGGTATTCATGGAATTCAACCGCTTGGCGGATGGGAACCTAAAGCCACTTCCTAATAAACATGTAGATACCGGAATGGGCTTTGAACGCTTATGCATGGTTCTACAAGGCAAGAAGTCAAATTACGATACCGATGTTTTTCAGCCCCTAATTCAAGGCATTTCAACCATGGCAAAAATGCCCTATGGTGAAAAGGAAGAAATTGATATCGCCATGAGGGTGATCTCCGATCATATTCGAGCCATTTCATTTGCTATTGCCGATGGTCAGCTGCCCTCAAACAATAAGGCCGGTTATGTAATTCGAAGAATACTTAGACGGGCAGTTCGCTATGCTTACACTTTCCTAAACCTTCAAGAGCCTTCCATGTTTCGGTTGGTAGGTGTTCTGGCCGACCAAATGGGAGAGGCTTTTCCAGAATTGAGGAAGAACCAGGTTCTAATTGCCAATGTGGTCAAAGAAGAAGAAGCTGCCTTTTTAAGAACCTTAGAGCAAGGGCTTACCCGAATTGAGACCATGCTTGAAGCCGAGGAAAACTTGAGTGGTGAACAAGCCTTTGAGCTTTATGATACCTACGGTTTCCCAGTTGATTTGATTGACCTTATTCTTAGAGAAAGAGGGAAGAAATTGGATCAAAAAGGGTTTGATCAAGCCATGAAAGCACAAAAGGATCGTTCTAGGTCTGACGCAAAGTCAACCAGCTCAGACTGGATTGAAATTCAAGAGGGGAATGGAGCCAACTTTGTAGGTTATGATGGGCTTGAAGCGGAAGTAAAGGTTTTGAAGTACCGCACCGTTAAGAAAAAGGATGAGGAAAGAGTTCAGGTGGTTTTCAATCAAACGCCTTTTTATCCAGAGGGAGGAGGTCAAGTAGGAGATCGAGGCTTCATAAGCCAAGGTGATGAGGTTTTGGAAGTTTTAGACACTCGAAAAGAGAACAACCTAATCATCCATGAACTGCCAGAAGTTCCTGAAAAGCCGAACAATACATATAAGGCAAAAGTGAATGAGGAAGCTCGTGAAAAATCCATGAAAAATCATTCGGCTACCCACCTTTTGCACGAAGCCCTGAGGGAAGTTCTTGGAAACCATGTAGAGCAAAAAGGATCTCTGGTATCGCCTGAATATTTGCGTTTCGACTTTTCCCATTTCTCAAAAATGAGTTTGGAGGAAGTTCAAAGGGTTGAATCAATGGTTCAAAACAAGATTCTGGCGAACTTGAAGCTAGAAGAGCATAGATCAATTGAAATGCAAAAGGCTCTTGACATGGGTGCCATGGCTTTGTTTGGTGAAAAATACGGGGATGAAGTTCGAGTAATCAAGTTTGGAAACTCGGTTGAATTATGCGGTGGAACCCATGTTCAGGCTACCGGTAGCATCGGTCCGTTTATCATCAGTTCTGAGTCGGGTATTGCAGCAGGAATAAGAAGGATTGAGGCCCTGACTGGAGAGGCGGCCTATGCCTTTATTAATCAGAAAAGAGCCGAGGTAGAAAGCATTGGGGCCTTGGTTAAAAATCCTTCTGACCCGGTAAAGGGGGTTGAAAACCTGGTTAAGGAAAAGAAAACTTTAGATAAGGAGGTGAAAGCGCTCAAGGCGGAAGCGGCTCAAGCTGCTGTGGCCAATTTGGGAAGCTCAGCCCGGAAAATTGACGGAATTAACTTTTTGATTGAGGAAGTTGATATGGATCCTGGGGCCTTGAAGAATTTAGCCTTTAAACTAGAAAAAGATCTGGCTCCTGCTGCCATTGTTCTGGGAGGGGTGACCAATAACCGCCCGGCCCTAGTAGTTAAATTTAGCCCAGATGTGGTTGAACGTAAAGAGTGGAACGCTGGAAAATTAATTCGGGAAATTGCAAAGCACATCCAAGGTGGAGGCGGCGGAAAGGAGGACTTTGCTACGGCTGGAGGTAAGAATCCTGATGGTATGAAGGCGGCTCTTAGCCAAGCAAATGAGGTTTTAAAATAAAGCTGTCTTAAAATTATTATTGGTAATTTATCCGCTTAAATAAAAAAATCGGATGAATTCATTCTTCAAGCATTTTAGGGGCGATCTTTTCGGAGGGCTTACCGCCGGAATTGTTGCCCTTCCTTTGGCTTTGGCCTTTGGTGTTCAGTCAGGTATGGGGGCTGAAGCAGGCCTTTATGGAGCAATATTCATCGGTTTTCTAGCCAGCCTCTTCGGAGGGACCCCTTCCCAGATTTCTGGTCCTACCGCACCCATGACGGCCGTAAGTATGGTGATTGTAGGAAACCTTCTGGTTGAAAATGATGGTTACCTTGATCGAGCCCTTCCCATTGTTCTAATGGTTTTTTTCCTAGCCGGACTCATTCAGATTCTTCTTGGTTTGCTTGGGCTTGGGCGGTATATCCGGTACATACCCTACCCGGTAGTTTCAGGCTTTATGACCGCCATTGGGGTAATCATTCTTATTACCCAAATCCTTCCGGTAACAGGGTATTATGTTTCTGAGGATAAAGAATATGTTCAAGAGTTTAAGTATTTGGCTGAAGAGGTAATCCTTGAGAATATTCTTATCGATGAAGTTGGGGAAGAAATCTTGGTTTTGGAAAACTTTCAGGAAACCATTGAGCGGGCAAATCAGATTTCAGAAAATGAGATTTGGGAGGAATCCGTTAATCTGGCAAAATCAGAGGCTGGGGGTGTAGTTGGCGCTTTTAGGGTAATGCCCAGGGCGGTGAAAAATGTGGATTGGACCGAGTTTCTTCTGGCCATTGGAACCATTTTGGTGATCTATGGGTTTAAACGAATCACCACAAAAATACCGAGTACCCTGGTGGCCCTTCTGGTGGTCACAGGAGCGGCCATGCTTTTCGGAATTAATTATCGGCCCATTCAAGAGATTCCCGGTGGCTTTCCCGGACTTCAATTGGGCATGTTTACAGACTTTAACCTATCCACAATTTCGCCTTATTTGTTTACGGCAATAACCTTGGCATTTCTAGGGGCCATCGATTCATTGCTAACTTCCGTGGTGGCAGATAATCTTACCCGAACTCAACATAAACCGAATAAAGAATTAATGGGTCAGGGAATCGGGAATTCAATTGCAGCCCTTTTTGGAGGAATCCCCGGGGCTGGGGCTACCATTCGTACGGTTGTGAATATTCAATCTGGAGGAAAAACCAAACTTTCAGGTATGATTGCAGCCTTATTTCTCCTTGTAATTCTTTTGGCTTTGGGTCCCATTGCTTCTCAAATTCCTGCTGCGGTTTTGGCGGGCATTTTGGTGACCGTAGGAATTGGTGTAATGGATTATAAGGGCTTGAAAAACCTCCCGCGAATGTCGAAGGCTGATGCTTTAATTCTGCTAACGGTTCTCGTGCTTTCCGTAGTCTGGAATCTGGTTTACGCCGTAGGAGTAGGCCTGGTAATGGCCTCCTTGATTTTTATGAAATCTATGGGGGATTCCTCGGAAGAATTGATGGAAGGAGGAGACCTTAATGAATGGTCAAGAGACCAAAAATCAGACAAAGAAATTTTCACAGCAGAACAACGGTCGAGGATATTTGTGAAAGCATTGAATGGCCCCTTGTTTTTTGGTTCCGCGGCTTCCTTTCGTGAAAGAATCAAACAAGCTGAATCTTACGATTACCTAATCATTCACATGGAGAAAGTTGCCTACTTAGACCAAACCGGAACTTTAACCCTTTTTGATGCCTTGGAAGGCTTAAAAAAACGAAAGGTTCAGATTTATCTTTCAGGTGTAAATAAAGCACTGGTGCGTGAATTTGATAAGGTGGGAATCTTGAATAATATCATAGAACCCCATCAAATTCAAAATGATTTCAATGCCTGCCTTCACGCCATAAAGAAAGAAATCACGGCCGGGTAAACTCAGCAGAGGCCTGGTCGGTTTCGCCCCCATCCTTCACTTGATAAACCAATTCAAAACTGGTGAAATCTGAATTAGCTGAACCAGAGCCCGAGATTTCCAGGCTTCCGGTTGAGGTGGTCATGATTTGATTTTCGATCAATATTGAGTTTTCAAAAACCTCCGCAATGGCAACACTTGATTGCCCGGTATTGTAAAAGTTTTGAATTTCTATATAGGCAATGCTGTCTGAGCTCTTGCTTATGGTAACCGAATAGGTTGAACTCCCGTATAGATTTGAATTTTCATTGCAAATCCATTCTCCAATATACTCGTCTCTCAATTCGTAATCTGGATCAATTTCTTCTTCACAAGCAATGAGAGCTGTGGTAAGGATAAGGAGGCTGGTAAATCTTCTAAGGTTTCGCTTAAGCATGGTTTTACGAGTTTAAGGCTTGGTTGACCAAATCATCATTAGCAATGTTTGGAAGGGTGACCTTCAGCTTTGGTTCTTTTTTCATGGCTTCCTTAATGGCAAAAATGGCCCCTTCGTTACGGGCCCATGACCTTCTAGAAATTCCATTATTCACATCCCAGTGAAGCATTGAACGCAATCTTCGATCAGCTGCAGGAGTACCGTCCAATACCATGCCAAATCCTCCATTAATTACTTCTCCCCAGCCAACGCCGCCTCCGTTGTGAATGGAAACCCAGGTAGCTCCTCGGAAAGAATCTCCAATTACATTGTGGATGGCCATATCGGCAGTAAACTGGCTGCCATCATAAATATTAGAGGTTTCCCTAAAGGGGGAATCGGTTCCTGAAACATCGTGGTGATCTCGTCCTAAAACAACTGGGGCGGATATTTCACCCATGGCTACGGCCTTATTGAAGGCAGCAGCTATTTCCATCCGGCCTTCCGCGTCAGCGTAAAGTATACGTGCCTGAGACCCAACAACAAGCTTGTTCTCACCGGCTTCTTCAATCCAAAGGATGTTATCTGCCATTTGTTGTTTTATTTCTTGAGGGGCTTTTGCCTTTAGGTTTTTCAATACCTCGGCGGCAATTTGATCTGTTTTCTCGAGATCTTCAGGAGAATTGCTTGTGCAAACCCATCTAAAGGGGCCAAAGCCGTAGTCAAAGCACATAGGCCCCATTATGTCTTGAACGTATGAAGGGTATTTAAAATCTCCGTTTGGCTTTAAAATATCGGCTCCCGCCCGGCTGCTTTCCAATAAGAAAGCATTCCCATAATCAAAGAAATAGGTGCCTTGTTCAACGCATTTATTAATAGCCGCTACATGTTTTCGAAGGCTGTCCTGAACCTTTTTAGCAAAGGCTTTGGGTTGATTGGCCATCATATCATTGGCTTCCTCAAAGCTCAATCCGGCCGGGTAATAGCCGCCAGCCCAAGGATTGTGCAGGGAGGTTTGATCTGAGCCCAGTTCAACTCGTACCTCAGACTCCGCAAGTTTTTCCCATAAGTCAACCACATTTCCTTGATAGGCAAAACTCACGGCCTCTCCATTTTCTTTGGCTTCCTTAACTCGAGCCATTAGCTCGTCTAAGTCGGCATATACTTCGTCTACCCAACCCTGAGAATGCCTTGTTTCAGTAGCTTTTGGATTTACCTCCGCGGTAATACTCACAACTCCGGCAATATTTCCAGCCTTGGGTTGAGCCCCACTCATGCCTCCTAAGCCAGCGGTTACAAAGAGCAATCCTTTTCCAGGCTTACCAGCTTCAAAAGGAATCTTGTACTTTTCCCTATACATCCGGGCGGCATTCAAGACGGTAATGGTGGTTCCGTGAACAATCCCTTGAGGACCGATGTACATGAAGGATCCAGCTGTCATTTGACCATATTGGGTGACGCCCAAGGCGTTGAATTTCTCCCAATCATCCGGTTTTGAATAATTAGGAATCATCATTCCGTTGGTTACAACAACCCTGGGGGCTTCAGGGTGTGAAGGGAAAAGGCCCATGGGGTGACCAGAGTATAAAACCAGGGTTTGATCATCTTCCATGGTGGCCAGGTATTTCATGGTCAATCGGTACTGTGCCCAGTTTTGGAAAACCGCTCCATTTCCGCCGTAAGTAATGAGCTCATGCGGATGTTGAGCCACGGCGTAATCTAGGTTATTGGTGAGCATGACCATGATGGCTGCAGCTTGCTTGCTTTTATGTGGGTATTCGTCAATATGCCTTGCCTTAATGGTGTAGTCAGGGCGATATCTATACATGTAAATCCGGCCATAATCTTTTAATTCTTGGGCAAACTCTTTGGCCAAAACCTCATGTTGGCTTTCTGGAAAATACCTCAGGGCATTTTTCAGGGCCAATGCTTTTCCTTCTGCATCTAAAATTTCCTTCCGTTTAGGAGCATGATTTATGTTGGGGTCATAAGGCTTATGGGAAGGGATTTCCTTCGGGATTCCTTCTAAGATGGCAGATTTAAGGTCGGTTGTGGCAGTTTGCGACATGGAACTAGGGATTAGACGGTTTATTACCTTTTTTTCGAAAGCCGTAGGGGCAATGTTTGCAACCATTTTGGCAGCAATATCCTCTTCGAAGTAGGTATTGTTCAGTGAATACAAGGTATCCTTCTTTCGACATATAATAGTCGCCGGGCTTAAATTTATTTTGGTTTGAAAAACCACTCATATCATCAGGCATACCTTGAATTTTGGCCAGACAAAAGTACAAAATCATTAAGGCTTGCCCATTTCTTGAATTAACATTCTGAATTTGAAAACTGTTGGGGGGCATGGTCGTTTTGCAGGCTTTAATGAGGCTATATTTGCATGTTATGCATCCAATCATTGAACCCATAGTAGCCAAGTTTCCTTGGGCTAAACACTTTGAAATGGCTCTTTTGCGAGAAGACCTGAGCCACGCCTTTGAAGAAGGTGTTGATTTAGAGTGGTCTGGAAATAAATGGAGGAAGCTTAAAAAGAATTTGGAAGAGGCCAAATCTCGGGATCTTCATTCCTTAATCACCTTTGGAGGGGCTTTTAGCAACCATATTGCAGCCACCGCAGCCGCCGGGAAAGCTTATGGATTTGACACGGTGGGATTGATTCGTGGAGAACCTTATCACCCCTTAAATCCAACCCTTAGTAAAGCCGTGGATAATGGGATGAAGCTTTACTACTTGAGTAGAGAACAATACCGCGACCGGCATACCTTGGAAATGCAAGAATGGGTGCAGAAAAGGTTTGGCCCTGGATTTCTAATTCCAGAAGGTGGATCGAATGAGTTGGGGGTTGAAGGGGTTGAAGAAATGATGAAAGCAGTCCCAAAGGATTATGATTACATTCTTTGTCCGGTAGGTACAGGAGCCACCTTGGCCGGAATTGTGAACGGTATGGAACCGAATCAGAAGGCTCTTGGAATATCCGTTTTAAAAAATGCCTTTGACCTGGAAGATTCTGTTCGGAAATGGGTTAAAAAAGAGGGACTAAGCTGGAGCATTGATCATGATTATCATTTTGGCGGATATGCTAAAGTGACCCATGGCTTGGTACAATTCATAAACAATTTTAAGCAGCAGTTTGATGTTTTACTTGACCCAGTCTATACTGGGAAAATGGCCTTTGCCGCTTTTAGAATGGCCGCAGAAGAAAGGATTCCTAGGGGAAGTAAAATATTAATGGTACACACCGGCGGGCAACAAGGAATATCTGGAATAAATATGAGCCTGAGAAGAAAAGGCATGCAAACCATTGAGGTATGAGAACACGTTTGATAGTAGGGCTTTTGGCAATAGGAATTTGGGCTAAGGCCGAGCGAATTTCACGGATTGAATACATTGATCAATGGAAGGAGATTGCCGTTCGGGAAATGCTTGATTTTAAAATTCCTGCAAGCATTACCCTTGCTCAGGGTATCCTTGAGTCAGGAGATGGGAATTCTGAATTGGCAGTAAAAGCAAATAACCATTTTGGCATAAAATGTCATAAAGGCTGGACCGGTAAGAAGATGTATTATGACGACGACCGGAAAGGGGAGTGTTTTCGAGTGTATGAGAATGCAGAAGCATCATACCATGATCACAGCCTATTTCTTACCACTAGAAGCAGGTATAGCTTTTTGTTCGATTTAGAGATTACAGATTATAAGGGTTGGGCAAAAGGACTTAAGAAAGCGGGATATGCTACCAATCCTAAATATGCGGATTTGCTGATTAAACTGATTGAAGAGAATGCCTTGTTTCGGTTTGACACCATTCAAAAGCTGCCGTCAAAATCAGACCAAGTACGCGAAGTCATTGCTTCTGCTGACCCAGAAATTGAGCTCAAAATTCCAGACAACCTGCAAATTTTTAAACACCCCAATCGAATTAAGTACATCGTTGTCTACCCAGGCTTAACCTATTCAAAAATAGAGGAGGAGGTGAACGTTTGGGATTGGGAAATTAGACGATATAACGACCTGTCTAAAAACTATCAACTCCAAGAAGGCGATACCCTTTTCATTCAGCCCAAGCGGAACAAGGCTAAGGTGAACCATCACATTGTAGAAGAAGGGGAAAGCTTGAGAGAAATCTCTCAGGAGTATGGGATAAAGGTAAAGGCAATTTTAAGGAGGAATCGTCTTGATTCACAGAAGGATATACTTCCGGGAATGAAGCTTTATCTACGTGGCCGGAAGCCGAGACAGTAGAGAGGCCCTTAAGGTCTCTTAGCTCTTCTCTACAGGTTCAATATTATGTCAAATGTTACCCCGTTATTCTGGATCCATATTCAGTGTTTCCTTGATCTTACAGAAGTTATCAATTGAATTATTCTAGAATCCGCCAGCGATTTCTCAATTCATTTGCAGTTTTCCACGTGCTGGAAAATTAAGCGTGTTTTGGAATTTATCCAAAAAACTAACTAGCTATTTAGCAGTGGTTTGAGGTTTCCTGTCTTTAATCTAGCGCGTAATTGTAAAGGGTTCCATCCTTCCCGCCTACAATAATATTGGGTTGTTCATCAAGCTCTAAATCGGTTAAACGGAAGTCTGTTTCTCCAAACACGGGGAAGCCGTCGAGGACGTTTCCTTCTTGGTTTAGGAGGTGAATTTCCTGGCTCTCCGGAATGGAACAAGCCAGAAACCTTTGTCCGTTCATTTGAGCAACCTGCAATCCAGTGGCCATTTCCTCAAAGCTTGCCCGGGCAATGTTCCCGTTCCACTCAATGCGCAGTTTGTCTTGGCTTAGCACAAAAGAGCCCCCATGTTCATAAAGGAAATCGTGATTTGGGTCAAGGGCTTCGGCCTCTAGAAGGTCAACGCTTCCATTTAAGTAGATAAGCACCTGGGCGCCTTGTTCAGTAGTGGTAATGATTTTGCTTTGGCTGAGGTTTTCACCCTTGTCTAAAAAGAAGGGGTTTTTGGAGAAATCAATGGTTTGGTTTACAGGAATTCGCACCTCGCCTGATCGATTTAATATATAGAGGTTGTTGGTTGTGTCTCTAAGAAGAATGAAATCTTTTCCGTGGGCAGCGAGATGTTGTGGTGTGGAGGTAATTACAGTCTTTGAGCCGGTAAATTTCCATCCTTCCACAGGCTTTCCTTCCTTGTTCAGCAAAACTCCTTTTTTCCCGCAAGGAATGAGAATGCGGTAATTTCTATTTGAATCGTAGTCAAATAGGGCCAGCGAACCGGTTGCCTTATCTTTTAGGCTAATGGGGTAATTCTCAACCTTATTTCCGTTTCGATCAAGGAGGTAAATGGTGTTCTCTGTATTGAATAAGAACTGGTATTTCTTGTTCTTGTAATAATCCATTTCATGGATCTCTCCCATGATCTTTCCATCCAATTGTCTTTTCCAAAGAATTTCTCCGTGGGTTGAAATAAGGTAGATTTTATGCGAGGCATCCTGAACCAATACTTCATTTTGCTTGGTATAGTGATTGGTGACAATATGAGGCTTTCCAATCATTAGGGTGTCAAGGCTAAGCGACCAGGTTACTCGGGTTTGGGTTGGAGCAATAGGAGGTTTATTGAAAAGGATATTTGTGAAGGCAATGTCTTTTTCAACTTTCACTTGAAAGCCCGCAAATTGAAAGGCATTTGAGTAATTGCTGTCTACGAGGCTTTTTCCGGTAAACTCTTTCATCCAGCTTTGCCAGCCTGGATTTTGGCTAAATCCGAAAATGTGAGAATTGGTGCTAAATTCATCAATGAAGGCGTTGTATCCTTCATGATTTCCGAGGGTTTTCCCAAGGTACCAATCGTTCACAACGGCCTTTAATCCCGCCAAGGAATTACCGAATACAATATAGGGACCTAGGTGGGTGAAATAAGGTTGTTTTAGCTCTTGGAAAGGAGGGCCGTAAACGGTTCCGGTGATGTTTTTATACTTCAATTGATAGACGGGTAAGTCTCTATAGTTTTCTGTGAAGTTTGAGAATTCTTTCAGTGAGTTCAGGGCCTCATTGGGGTTTCTCGATTTGAAAATCCCATAATAAGAATCTTGGGGTGAGCCTGATTTTAGTTCGGAAAGGAATAGTCCACATTCATTATCCATCCATGAGATAAAAGCGTCTACAACATTGGTTTGGGTGCCATAGGTTTGGATGTTTTTCACATAGCGATCGTAAGCAAGGATCCTTTTTAGCCATTTTTCGTAAGAACGATGCCATTGCAATGCATTGCCCATTCCGTAGGCAATGAAGCCAGGAGAACCGTCAGGAATTACTTGTTGAAGCCTGATTCTTTGAGGAGAGTTTCCTTCAAACCAAGAATATCTATGTCCGAGAGAATCGTTGAAATTGCTTAAACCACTAAGCAAAACTGAGTTTTCTGGGAAATCCCCGTCTAAGCTGGTCCAGCCTGCCGCTTGACTCACTCCATTCCAGTCGGCGGGCAAATAATGCCCCATCCATTCTTCCAAATAATCATGCTGAACAAAAACATTGAAGGGGTCTTTGGTATTGGCGGTTTTCAAAACCTCATCCAAGCCCTCAGGGCTTCCTTGCTGTGTATTTGCCAAGCGAATGCAGTCTTCTACAATGAGAGGGTCAGAACCCAAAATCATGATGCTTCCAAGCTTAGCAATGTAGAATTCTCCTTCTGAAAACTGGTGGATTTTCGTGTTCTCGTAAAGGCGAGAGTCTTTTGAATTGCTTAAAATAGAGTCGAGGGTTGATGCTTCGATGGTTTGAAGGATTACCCATGCTGGGTCGTTCTTCCCCGAAAGGTTACCGGCTAGCCAAAAGGGCTTGGAAAAGTCTAAGCCAAATTCTTTGGAATTATTCACGGCATCTAAGGCTTTTTGTCCGGTCGGACTACCGGCCAAAGCTTGCAGAAAAAGGTTTTCGCCCAAGGCCTTTTGAAAGCTTGGGGTATGGTTTATCCTCAGAATGAGGGCAGAGGTATGAGGAATGATTTCAGATATATTGCCAGTTTGCTTGTTTTCGCTTTTGCAGGAGAAAAACAAGATCAGGATGGCAAGAAAGGCTGTGACGCGGTTCATGCTAAAATGGTTTGGGCAAAGGTACAGTTTAGATGTTGGTAAATGGAAGCTCTTTTTGAACGGGCAATAGTTGAAAACCCGGACGGTGGTGCTTACAAGGGCCGATTTCAGAAATGGCTTTACGATGGGCCTTGGTGGGATAGCCCTTGTTTTTCGCCCATTGGTAATCGGGGAAGTCAAGGTCTAATTTTTCCATGATTTCATCTCGATGGGTCTTGGCCAAAATGGATGCTGCCGCGATGTGCAGAAAACGTGCGTCTCCTTTCACCTGACAGGAGTGGGGGATGCTTCCATAACCCGGGAAACGGTTTCCATCAATGCAAATAAATTTGGGTTGAGGATTTAATTTCCCGAGTGCCGACTGCATGGCATGAAAGGTGGCACCAAGAATGTTTTTTTGTCCTATTTCTTCTTCCCAAATATGAACCACTGACCAGGCTAAAGATTGTTCTTCAATAAGGGGCCTCCAAGCATTTCGTAACTTCTTTGAAACCTGCTTTGAATCGGTTAATCCTTCAAGTTTGAAATCCTGGGGCAGAATCACTGCAGCTGCGGTTACCGGACCCGCCAAGCATCCACGTCCGGCCTCATCTACACCGGCTTCAAGCTCTTTGTATTTGAAGAAACGCTTCATGAAAGGGCCTTTATTATAGATTCTTTCATGGCTTTTGCCGAAATATCCCAAGAATATTTACGGGCCTGTTTGAGCCCTTTCTCAATCATTTCTTTTTGAATTTCTGGTGAGTTCAAAACAAGATGAATCTCCTCCGAAAGCTGTTCTGGTTGTTCTGGATTAAAATAACGAGCTGCATCGCCGCCTACTTCTGGCAGGCTTGTTCTATTTGAAGCCAATACGGGTACTCCAGAGCCCATGGCTTCCAATACAGGGATTCCAAATCCTTCAAAAAAGGAAGGGAAAACATATAAATCAGCGCCTTGGTAAGCCTTTACAAGCTCGGCGTCTGGAATTCGTCCCGTGAAATGAATCTTACCCCTTACCTTCTGACTTAAGTTTTTAAGTTCTCCTAATTCATCTTTCCACATTTCTTCTCCAACCAGAACCAAATCATGGGAAAACCCAGGGGCTGAATTCAAAAGATCGAAAGCCTTGATTAAAACCTCAAGGTTTTTTCGAGGGTGAATGCTGCCCACCGACAATACATAAGGATTTCCGTTGGCGAATGCTTCTCGATGCGGGGCCTTGTTTTTTGAAGGCGTAAAAATCTCCTTAGCAGCATTTGGAACAAGGTCAATCCTTTTGGCGGAAATTCCATAGGTTTTTTGAAGGTCTTGTTTTGAAAACTCAGAAACGGTGGCAATCCGTTTTGCAGTTCTTGCAAATACAGGGAAGTTCTTTTTGTAGTATTTAAGGGCCGTGGGGGGCAAATCTTCAGGTCTATGCTCAAAATTCAAATCATGAATTACCGGGATTTGAGGAATTCTCAAGCCTTGGCATAAGTACCCATCTGGCGATAAGAAGAGGTCTATTTTCTTTCTTCGAAGGTACCGGGGTACCATAATGTTAAACCAAATATTATAAAGCACCGGATGCCTGGCTTGGGGAGGAATGTGCACCTTTTTTACCCCCTCAGGGAAAGGGAACTCTTTTGGAGGTTTCCGGTCAAAAAGCAGATGAAATTCAGCATCGGGCATTTCTTCAATCAGCCGATTGATTATTTCCAAAGAAAACCTTCCGATTCCTTCGAGTTTACCTGGAATTAAAAGCCTAAGATTTACCGCTATTTTCACGGTTCAAATATGCCATTTTTCAACGGATATCAAGCTTTTCTGCATGGGTTAAAATGGTATTTTTGGCTGAAATTTCAGCACATGTTCAAACGGGTTTTGGCCAAGATAGGTAAGGACGAACAATTCAAAGATTTGATTTCAGGATCTTCGGTTGTGGTATTGTTTCGTGTGGCTGGAATGGGGGCTGGATATATTTTCACCCTCCTCATTGCCCGTGAAATGGGTGCTGAGGTGACTGGGATTTACCAAACCGTTTTCACGGTGGTTTCCCTGGCCGTAACTTTTGCTCGTCTTGGTTTGGGGCAGGCATCCGTTCGCTTTATTGCGGAGGCAAGGGGAGAGAAGAACTTAGCCAAAGGTCAAAGAGTTTATAGTTTGGCAAGTAGAACCGTAAGCTTTACCTCCTTCCTCTTCGGCGGAATCATCTTTTTCTTAAGTCCGTGGTTGGCTATGAAATTTGAAAATCCTGAAATTGAAAATGCTCTTCGGGCAGGAGCCGTTTCCATTCCCTTTATGACGTTCACTTCTTTGAACGCTGATGTTATGCGCGGAATGAGAAAGATGACGGCTTTTGCCATTCTTCAGAATGGAACCTTGAAATTTCTTGAATCTGCCGTTTTGGCTTTGGTGATTTACCTTGGATATACGGACGCCACAACTGCAATATGGGTAATGGTAGCCTCCTTTGGGGTTTGGGCCTTATTATCTTTTGTTTTCCGATTTCGGTATTTCCCCATGCAGAATCGGGCCGAATCTGATTTTCCCTTGAAAAGCCTTTTGCAGGTGGGCTTTCCTCTTTTATTGAGCGGAGCCATGTTTATGATCATGAGCTGGGCAGATGTCTTAATCCTCTCTTATTTCCGTCCAGAATCTGAGGTAGGGGTTTATAGCATTGCTTACAAGGTTTCCATTTTAATTACCATCCCCTTATTTGCCATAAACTCAATGGCCGGACCCAAGTTTTCTCAATTCAAAGGGGCCGGAGATATGAAGAACTTATTAAAGGTGGCCAAGCAATCTGCCAAGCTTAATTTCATCACCAGTTTTCCAATTTTTGTTGGGGTTATGGCCTTGGCGGGATTTTTAATGAACTTGTTTGGTGACGAGTTTGCAGGAGGAACAAGCCTACTTTATGTATTGGCTCTAGGTCAATTATACAATGCATCCTGCGGATCGGTACTAAACCTTTTGAACATGACCGGACACGAAAGGAAGGTTCAACGGATTATAGTAATTTCAACCCTGGTAAACCTGATTCTGAATATATTGGTAGCCGGAGAGTATGGCGCAATGGGGGTTAGTATAACCACGGCCATTAGCCTATTGCTTTGGAATACCTTGGGGATGATTACCGTGAAAAGGGTCTATGGATTCTGGATGTTTCCCAACCCGTTTAAACCCGTAGGATGATGGATAAGAAAATTGATTTCATTGGTCTTGGAGCCGCTAAATCAGGCACATCATGGTTGGCCTATCTCCTTGAACAGCATCCAGAAGTTGAGCTATCTACCAGGAAAGAAGTTGCCTATTTCAATGAGAAATCCTTTGATGGAAAACCAAATGATACCTATGGTTTTTCCTTAGACTATTACCATGATTTTTGGTCTTTTAAAACCCATCAACTTCAAGGCGAATTTTCTCCTCAATACCTTTTTGATCCTTCCGCTGCAGCGAAAATTAAGGCCTATTCAGAAAATTTAAAATTCATTGTAATTCTGCGGAATCCGGTAGATCGAGCCTTTTCGCATTTCAGGTATGACCAGGGATTCAACCAGTTGATTTCTAAGAAATACAACTTTGAAGAGGCCCTTGAGCAACATCCTTATTTGCTTGAAACTGGAAAGTATGGAGAGCAATTGAACCGATATTTTAAGCTATTTCCAAAGCATCAATTCAAAGTATTCTTCCTGGAAAATGCAATTGCAAATCCGAGAGATACGGCTTCCTCTTTGTATGCTTTTTTAGGAATTGACCCCGAGTTTTGCCCCAACCTATCTGCGGTGAATGAGTCAAAGGAAATTTCAGACAATTTATTGACCAAACTGGTACAATGGCCCGTTCGTGCCAAGCAAAAGCTCGAGGCTGAATCTCCCTTGTTTCGGAAGGTGATGGGACCTCTGAAACAGAAAAAATGGTATGTGCATTTGGTGGATCGTAAGACGAAAATAATTGAGGATCAGTCGGTACCCATGGAGAAGGGGGTGATGTCTGAGGAGGAGAAAAAGCGGGTTAAATCTTATTTTGAGGAGGATTTAAAACTACTTGAATCCTTGGTTGGAGGAGTTCCTCCTTCTTGGCGGTGAAATCAAATACGATTTCATGAAAATTGCCGTTAAGGGATTGTTATCTTTGCACGCTCAAATCAAATCCCTTACGGATGTCAGAAGGAAAAAACGTTTTTGATTCAAGCAATTTAGTTGTTTATGTATACCGTTGGCGGAAACCCTTAATTGCGGTGACCCTTGCTGCTGCCGTTCTTGCAGCCATATTTTCCGCCCCATTTTTTATTACTCCGAAATATGAGTCTGAGGCGGTTTTGTTTCCCACTACCACCAATTCAGTATCGCAGGCCCTTTTAAGTGAAAACTTAGGAAGTGATAAGGATATCATGGAGTTTGGAAAGGAGGAAGAGGCTGAGCAAATGCTACAGGTTCTAAACTCCGATGAAATCCGCAGAAGGGTGATTGAGAAGTTTAAGCTCCTTTCTCACTACGAAATAGACCCCAATTCAAAGTTCAAGCAGACCGAATTATTCCGTCAATATTCCTCGAACATATCTTTTAAGCGTACCCAGTATATGTCTGTGGTAATTCGGGTGCTTGACAAGGACCCTCAAATGGCGGCCGACATCGCCAATTATATTACAGCTCATTATGATACCGTTTCGGGGCGAATTAAGAAAGAGCGGGCTAAAGAGGCTTTATCAATTGTAGAAGATCAGTACGAACACCTTCAAACTGAAATTCAAAAAATGGAGGACTCCCTGAAATCACTAAGGAAATTGGGAGTTCATGATTACGAGGCACAATCGGCTATTTTGAACGAGCAACTGGCCTTGGCGAAAATTGAAAGGCAAACTGCCGTTGCGAAGGAGCTTCAAGAACAACTTGATTTATTGGCTGAATATGGTGGTGTTTATACCAATTTACGCGACCAATTGGTGTATTTAAAAGCGGAGAATTCTACCCTTCGGAAAAAATATGTTGAAGCTAAGGTGAACCTAGAGCGATCCCTCCCATACAAGTTTGTGGTGAGTGAGGCCTTTGCTTCTGAGAAAAAAGCCTATCCTACCCGGTGGTTGATTGTGGCTGTGGCCATGGTTGGCGCATTTCTTTTCACATTGATTGTGATTTTGGTGGTGGATACGCTGAAGACCGTAAAAGTTGAATAGTGGCATTATTGCTAAAAAATACTTGGGTGCTTTTTGGCACCTTGGCCTTTTTGGCCTTGGCGTCTATTAGCATTGCCCTTGAGTTTTATTGGTTTTTACTACTACCCATGGCCATGGCGGTTACAACCTTGGCCCTTTTTCGCCTAGATGCACTCCTTTTATTAATTGCTTTTTTAGCTCCACTTTCCATCAACCTTGAGGAATTCGGAGATTTCCCGGTGGCCATGTTTCTGCCCACTGAACCCATTTTATTCGGGATATTAATTCTATTTGTTGTTCGCTCAATACGAGGGAAACTGGTCGGAAGGGATATTTTACTTCACCCCATTTCTTTGGTCATTCTACTTCAATTGGCCTGGCTGCTCATTACCTCCATGACCTCCCATGATCCTCTTGTGTCTTTTAAGTTTACCGTGATGAGATCATGGTTTCTAGCTTCTTTTTATTTCCTGGGAATACACCTTTTTAAGAAGCCTAAGAACATGTATCGCTTCATTTGGTTGTATGGGGTTGGATTAAGTTTGGTTGCCCTCTATACTATGTATAACCATTCTCAAAACGGATTTGATCACGAATCTGCCCATTGGGTAATGAGTCCGTTCTTTAAAGATCATACCTCTTACGGGGCCATGTTGGCCTTCTTTTTGGTTTTGGTATCTGGCTTCATTTTCAGGGTAGGAAAAGGCGCTAATTTCAAGGGCTTCATGTGGATTCTAATATCTGTTTTGGCCATGGCTACGGTTTTATCCTATACCCGGGCTGCATGGCTTAGCTTGGTAATGGCTATGGGAGTTTTGTTTTTGGCCTTTTTCAGGATTAGGTTTAGGAATGTTCTCATGCTTTTGGCGCTTATTGTAGGTGGATTCTTCGCCTTTCAGCAAGAAATCATTCAAGAGCTTGAACGGAACAATCAAGATGCAAAGGGTGGACTATCAGAGCACGTTGCCTCCATTACCAATATTTCCACCGATGCCTCCAATTTAGAGCGATTAAACCGTTGGGCTTCTGCTGTTCGGCTATTTAAAGAAAGGCCAGTTTTTGGCTGGGGACCAGGAACCTATCAATTTGTGTATGCTCCTTACCAAAAGCCGCATGAGAAAACCATTATCTCTACCAATGCAGGGGATGTTGGAAACGCCCATTCCGAATACATTGGTCCTTTGGCCGAGCAAGGCTTTTTTGGAGCCTTTTTAATGTTGGCCTTGGTATTCATGGTGATTCGGCTAGGCTTAAAACTTTATGTTGACCTAGAAGATCGGGAGTTTAGGGTACTCTCTTTGGTGCTTACCATGGCGTTAACCACCTATTTCGTGCATGGGTTTTTGAATAATTTCCTTGACACCGATAAGGCAGCAGTTCCGGTTTGGGGATGTATAGCCATGTTGGTTTCCATGGATTTATACATGAGAAAAAGAGCCATCCCCGAAAGGAAAAACCGCTTTAAGGAGTACATAAAAAAAGGCCGTCAATAAGACGACCTTTCTGAGAATGTATTTCAAATTAGATTAGTTTTTCACCCGTTCGTTATACTTTCCATCGGCAGTTGAAATCTTGATTTTATCGCCTTGGTTGATGAATAAAGGAACGTAAACATTGGCTCCGGTTTCAACCTCTGCAGGTTTATTGGATGAGGTAGATGTATCGCCTTTAACACCAGGCTCAGTATAGGTAATTTCCAATTCAACATAGGCCGGAAGCTCACAGGTGAGTGGGGCTTCATCATCCGCATTGAATAAGATTTGGCATTCTTGACCTTCTTTCAAAAATTCAGGTGCATTGATTAGCTCTTTTTGGATGAAGATTTGCTCGTAGTTCTCCATATTCATGAAGTGATATCCTTGATCATCGTTGTATAAAAACTGGTAGGTTCGGTTCTCTACGCGGATGGTCTCAATTTTTGAACCAGCTGGAAAGGTATTGTCAAGTACCCTACCTGTATTCAGGTTTTTGAGCTTGGTACGAACGAAAGCCGCACCTTTACCAGGCTTTACATGTTGAAATTCAATAACCTGCCAAGGGTCATTATTGTGTCGAATACAAAGTCCGTTACGGATATCTGAAGTGTTAGCCATAATTTATCTTACTTAAAATCAGTTATTTGAATTTTCGAGGGGCAGCAAAAATACTCATCTTGTTGATTGTTTGATGCCACAAAGACCATTTTTTCCTTGGCGAAACGGTCAATCACCTCTTGATACCATTGAATAAACTGGGCATCTAGATTTGAACAGGGCTCATCCAAAAAGAGAAAGGGGCAGTCGGCAGTTATGGTTAATGCCAATTTTAAACGCTGCTTCATCCCCGATGAATAGGCTGAAATGGGCTTGGATTTTTGATTTTCCAGTTGGCTAAGTTTAAGGATTTCTGGGCCCTGGATTTTCATAGGCTTAAGCTTGGCATAAAAGGAAATCATCTCAGGCGCACTAAGGCCTTCAAGGAGTTCCATGGCAGGAGAGGAAAAGCTGATTTTGGAAGGAAGGCTTTCCCGATTAAGGGGCTCACCTTCTAGGCTCCAATTTAGCTCTCCTTTGGTTGGACTTAATGCTCCGGCCAGAACGTTAAGCAAGGTAGACTTCCCAGAACCATTGTTTCCAAGGATGGCAGTTTTAGCTGCACCTTGAAGGGTAAGGTCTAGTTTCGAGAAAATAATTTCCCTTCCAAACCTTTGGCCGAGTTGCCTAGCCTTGATTTGCATTTAAGAACTGGTTGTATACCCTTTCATCACCCCACGTTTAGAGTTCCGAACGAAAGATAGAATTTCGTCGCGCTCAGGAGTTGCGGGCATTTCCGCTTCAATGATATCAATGGCTTGAGAGACATTGTTCTTTTGCTGAAAGAGGATGCGGTAAATCTGTTGAATTTCTGCAATCTTCTCTGAATCATACCCACGGCGACGCATACCGATGGAGTTGATTCCTACAAAAGAAAGGGGGTCTTTCGCAGCCTTCACATAAGGAGGGACATCTTTGCGAACCAAAGAACCTCCTGAAACCATGGTATGTGCACCGATGGTTACAAATTGATGAACGGCAGAAAGCCCACCGATGATGGCATATTCACCAATGGTTACATGTCCACCAAGGGCCACCCCATTCACAATAATTGAATGGTCGCCTATATAACAATCATGGGCAACATGAGAGTAGGCCATGAGCATACAATTGGCTCCTACCATAGACTTGCCCGTGGCATGGGTGCCTCGGTTAACGGTTACACATTCTCGAATGGTTGTATTATCACCAATGATGGCCAAGCTTTCCTCACCTCCAAACTTTAAGTCTTGGGGCTCCGCGGCAATCACTGCTCCGGGATAAATTTTACAATTCTTTCCAATCCGGGCGCCTTCCATGATGGTAACATTGCTTCCAATCCATGAACCCTCACCAATTTCAACATTTTTTGAAATGGTGGTGAAAGGTTCAACCACAACATTGGCCGCAATTTTGGCTCCTGGATGAATATAAGCTAAGGGCTGATTCATTCCTTGTTTTTCTCTTTCACAATTTGGGCCATCATTTCAGCCTCCATTACCACCTGATTGCCAACGTAGGCCTTACCTTCCATATGGCATAGTCCTCTTCGAATGGGGGAAGCTAACTTTAAGGAAAATACCAAGGTATCTCCTGGGGTTACCTTCCGCTTAAAGCGAACCTTATCTATTTTTAAGAAATAGGTTAGGTAATTTTCTGGATCAGGCACGGTGCCTAATACAAGGATGCCCCCGCATTGAGCCATGGCTTCTACTTGTAGAACGCCCGGCATAACCGGAGCTCCTGGGAAATGACCTTCGAAAAAGTATTCGTTCATGGTCACATTTTTAACTCCCACTACATGCTCTTCGCTCAACTCAATGATTTTATCAATCAATAAGAAAGGCGGTCGGTGTGGAAGACGTGCCATAATGCCCGTAATGTCTAAGACAGGTTCGGCAGAAGGGTCATAAAAAGGTGCGTCGTTTTTCTTGTCCATTTTTATTACTTCTTTGATTTTTTTGGCGAAAGCCGTGTTGGCGGCATGGCCGGGTTTGGTTGCAATTATTTTTCCTTTAATGGGCTGACCAATCAAGGCCAAATCACCAATAACGTCTAAAAGTTTATGTCGAGCGGCTTCGTTTGAATGCCTAAGCTCAAGGTTGTTTAGGATTCCGTTGGGAGTAACCTGAATTTCTTCCTTGTTAAAAACAGACCTTAAGCGGCCTATCTCCTCATCGCTTACTACCTTGTCTACATATACAATGGCATTTGAAACTTCTCCTCCTTTGATCAGTCCATGTTCTAAAAGGGTCTCAAGTTCATGCAAGAAGCAGAAGGTTCGGCTAGAGGCAATCTCTGATTCAAAGTCTTGAATATCCGAAAGTTTTGCAGATTGAGAGCCAAGGATTTTCGACCCAAAATCAATCATTACCGAGACCTCAAACTTATCGTTTGGAATGAGGACAATTTCTACCCCATCCTCCATTTGAAATTTATGGGTAGACTTTACTCGGTAGTAATTTCGGTCTTTATCAAGGGTTTTCTTTTCTACCTTTTTTAAGGCTTCTACAAAAGGGGCTGCCGACCCGTCTAAGATTGGGGTTTCGGAGGCATCAACCTCAATCAGGGCATTGTCAATTTCAAGACCAACCAAGGCGGCTAGTACATGCTCTACGGTTTGTATCTCAACACCATCTTTTTCAAGGGAGGTTGAACGGTCGGTATTGGATACATATTGGGCATCTGCCGGAATTACAGGAGCCTCTTTAAGGTCAATCCTCTTAAATTTATATCCATGGTCAGCTTCAGCAGGAAGGAAGCGGAGACAGACTTTTTTTCCGGTATGCAGACCCGTGCCCTTTACTTCTACCGGAGCAGACAATGTGGTTTGTTTATCCTGCATTATGCTTTCTGCTTGAGAATTGATTCAAGTTCTTTGAGGCGTTTGGCCAACTTAGGAAGGTTTTTGAAGAGCACATAAGACCTCATGAAGTCTTGCAATGGAAAAGCCCGGTAACCATCTAGTTTTTGGCCAGGGATTTTAACATCATTTAAAACTCCCGCTTTAGCGGCAACTTTTACCCCATCTGCCAGGGTAATGTGGCCATTAATTGCCACCTGTCCGCCAATCATGCAGTTTTTGCCAATCTTGGCCGAGCCTGCAATGCCAGTTTGTGCAGCAATTACCGTGTTTTCGCCAATTTCTACATTATGGGCAATCTGAATGAGGTTGTCAAGTTTTACCCCTTTCCGAATCATGGTAGATCCCATGGTTGCCCGGTCAATGGTGGTATTGGCTCCTATTTCAACAAAGTCTTCAACCACCACATTTCCAATCTGAGCAATTTTGTCGTATTGGTTTGTTTCCGTAGGGGCAAAGCCGAATCCATCCCCTCCTAAAACAACTCCTGAATGAAGGGTGCAGTTAGACCCAATCACACAGTCATGATTGATTCTCACTCCTGAATTGATGATGGTATTGTCGCCAATGCTTACTCCGTCACCAATGTAGGCATGAGGAAAAATTTTCACTCCTTTTCCAATCTTCACCTTCTCTCCGAGGTAGGCAAAAGCACCTATGTAAAGGTCCTCCCCAAGCTCAGCCGATTCAGCAATTTGTGCCTTGGAGTCAATTCCTGACTTCTGAGTCTTCAGGGCATGGTAATAGTTTAAAAGCCTTGCAAAACTTTGGTAAGCATCCTCAACCCGAATTAGGGTTGGCTTAACCTTTCCGTTTAATTCAAGGTCTTTGTTTACTATAACCACAGAAGAGTCTGTAGTGTATAGGTATTGTTCGTATTTAGGATTTGCCAAAAAACTCAAAGTTCTGGGCTTCCCTTCTTCTATTTTTGAAAAAGCATCAACCATGACCTCAGGGTTTCCCTCGGTACTTCCTTCTAGTATATCTGCTATTGCTTTCGCCGAAAATTCCATTGCCGCAAAAATAGGTTTTTTGTTTGGGCTCTTATTACCATGAAAGTTTTGGATAATAAAGGAAGTGTTTCACCACGGTTTCCGAAAGGGCTCTGATATTGAGCTGATCAGAAGCAGTGGCAACATCTTCTACATTTCCATCTTTAAACAAGAGCATGATCCGGTTTTTTTCTTGGTAAGCCGAATTCGAAATTTTATTTTCATAAACGAAATACTTGGCCTCGTGTTTTGACACCTTGAATCTTTTTGAAACCTCCCTTAATTTTTCATCAACATAGTTTGGATCAAAAGGGGTATCACGAATTTCAATCTTGCCTAACCTTCGGTTGATTAAAGACCTGCTCAAAGTAGACAAGCAAATGTCTGAATGCTTGGTCCACTCTTTAATTGACCCTAAAATATCAATGTCGTCCAGTTCCGCGAAAGCATTCAAGAAACTATCATCATCGTTTAGCTCCTTCTCATTTACCTGGGTATATAAAAACCTTCTAAAGGATGAGCTTGCAAAAACATCTTCCCCCGAAAGGGCCAATTCACGCGCCCTTTTTAAAATGTTCATTAAGGTGAATTCCGCCACCAAAACGGTTTTGTGCAAGTATACTTGCCAGTACATCAACCTTCTGGCAACAAGGAATTTTTCTACCGAGTAAACTCCTTTTGCGTCAATGACCAGGTCTCCATTTCTAGAAACATTCATCATGTGAATCAAGCGTAAGCTCGGGATAACACCTTCAGAAACTCCAGTATAAAAGCTATCTCTGCGCAGGTAGTCAAGCCGGTCAACATCCAATTGGCTTGAAATGAGTTGATGCAAAAAGGGTTTATGGTACTGGTTTCGGAAAATTTTTAGGGCAAGGTCTAAGGCTCCGCCATATTCACGGTTTAGGGCATTCATAAACCGACTTGAAAGCTCCTCATGGTTTAAGCCGATGATGGTTGATTCAAGGGCATGTGAAAAAGGACCGTGGCCAATGTCGTGAAGAAGGATGCCTAATCTGGCTGCGTCTTCCTCCTCATCGGTTATGTTAACTCCCTTTGACCTTAGAATGCCCACCGCTTGCTGCATTAAATGCATGGCACCAATGGCATGATGAAAGCGAGTGTGGTTGGCTCCAGGATAAACCAAATTTGTGAGTCCCAATTGAGCAATCCTCCTCAATCTCTGAAAATGGGGGTGCTCAATAATATCGAAGGTAATTTCGTTGGGAATGGATACGAACCCGTAAATGGGGTCGTTTAAAATCTTTCTCTTGTTTATAATCTCCGCCATGAAGGGGTATGATATTTGCTACTTTAGGCGAAAATACACGAATATTCATGCATACCGAACAGGTTTCTATATTATGGGTTGATGATGAGGTTGATTTACTCAAACCCCACATCATGTTTTTAGAAGGAAAAGGCTATCAAGTAGACACCGTAACCAATGGCGATGAAGCCTTGGATATGGTTAAGGAAAAGCCCTATCACATTGTCTTTCTCGACGAAAACATGCCTGGGCTTTCAGGTCTTGAAACCCTTTCCAGAATCAAAGATATTAATGAATCTACTCCCGTGGTAATGATTACCAAATCTGAGGAGGAAAAAATAATGGAAGAGGCCATAGGCTCTAAAATTGCCGATTACCTTATTAAGCCTGTTAACCCCAACCAAATTCTATTGAGTGTTAAGAAAAACCTTGACACCCGCAGGCTGGTTTCTGAAAAAACCACATCCTCATACCAACAAGAATTCACCAGACTCTCTATGGAGATGAATCAGGTTAATGATTATGACGGCTGGGCTGACCTGTATAAAAAGCTGGTGAAATGGGAGCTGAATTTGGTGAACCTTGAAGATAGCGGGATGCAAGAAATACTCGCCACCCAAAAAAAGGAAGCCAATGCCCAGTTCTTTAAGTATGTAAAGAAAAATTATACCAATTGGCTTGAGTCTAACTCAGGAAACCGGCCCGTTCTTTCGCCTTCCGTGATGAACGATTTTGTTTTCCCAAAGCTCAAAGAAGGGAAAAAAATGGTTTTTGTTCTTATTGATAATTTAAGACTTGACCAGTGGCTGGTTATAAAGCCTATGCTTGAAACCGACTACCGAGTTCAGAAAGAAGAAACCTTCTTTAGCATTCTGCCCACAGCCACCCATTATGCTCGGAATGCCTTATTTGCCGGACTCATGCCCATGGAAATCAAGCGGCAGTTTCCTAAGCTTTGGAAAAACGAAAACGATCAAGGTTCTAAAAATGCCCATGAAGAGGAACTGCTTCAAGCACAGCTTCAAAGACATGGCTTGAAAAAGAAAATGGTTTACCATAAAATCACCCAATTGTCTGCCGGAAAGAAGCTTGCAGACCAAGTGGGAAACCTTATGCAAAACGATCTTTCTGTGATTGTTTACAATTTCGTTGATATGCTTTCACATGCGAAAACGGAAATGGAGGTGATTCGGGAATTGGCGGGCGACGATAAGGCTTATCGCGATCTTACCAGAACCTGGTTTGAAAATTCACCCTTGAAAGACCTGCTTCATAAATTGTCAGATCAGGATGTGCAAGTTGTGCTTACTACAGATCACGGAACCATTCATGTTCAAGAGCCGGTAAAGGTGGTTGGCGACCGAAATACCAATACCAATTTGAGGTATAAAGTGGGCCGAAACCTTAGCTATAATGCCAAGGATGTACTTGAAATAAACAATCCAGAATCCATTCGCTTGCCCAAAGAACATGTAAGTTCTTCCTTTATCTTTGCCAAGGAAGATGACTTTTTCGCTTATCCGAATAATTTCAACCATTATGTGAATTATTACCGGAATACCTTTCAGCACGGCGGAATTAGTCTCGAAGAAATGATTGTTCCATTGGCAATTTTAAATCCGAGGTGAAAAGCTTTGAAATTCAGCGACCTGAAGAATTAGATCAGGTGGCTTCTTATTTGTTGAACCATTCAGAACATCGTATCTTAGCTTTGTATGGTGACCTAGGTGCAGGAAAGACCAGTTTGGCCATTGAATTAGCAAGGAAATTAGGCGTAAGTGACCATGTTACCAGTCCAACCTTTGCCATAGTCAATGAATATGAAACCGGTTCTGGAGACCCATTTTACCATTTTGATTTTTACCGGATCGAAACTGAAGAAGAGGCGCTTGATATAGGTTTTGAGTCTTATACCGACCAAAAAAATGCTTGGTGTTTGATTGAATGGCCTGAGCGCATTGAGTCTGTTTTACCGGTGCCCCGGATGAATGTTCGTATTGACGTTCTTCCAAACGGACGAAAGCTAAGCATTGAAGCCTATGACGGTATCTGAAGGGTTTAAAACGGTCCGCGCAAGCGAACTCCTTCCACAGGAAGAAAAATTGGAGGTTAAATCCAAGAACGCCAGTCTTTTTATCGGAATCCCCAAAGAAGATTTCCGCTATGAACGGAGAATTGGTCTAACACCCGATGCGGTGAAATTACTGGTCAACAATGGCCATAGAATTCGCATTGAAACCGGGGCAGGCGCCGGAGCGAAATATACCGATCATGATTTCTCTGAAGCAGGAGCGGAAATTTGCTATGACAAAAAACAAATCTTTGAAGCTGACCTAATTTTTAAGGTTGCACCCCCCACATTTGAAGAAATTGAATTGATGAAACCCAAGCAGAATTTGATTTCTGCGGTTCAGATCAAAAGCCAAACCAAAGCTTTTTTCGAGAAGCTTCAAGCCAAAAAAATAACGGCTCTTTCTTTTGATTACCTCACCGATGAATATGGTATTTACCCAGTGGTGCGGTCAATGTCTGAAATTGCCGGTTCTACATCCATCCTTCTCGCCGCTGAACTCCTTAGTTCGGCCAATAAAGGGAAAGGTCTTTTGCTAGGTGGTATCTCAGGGGTGCCCCCAACCGAAGTTCTCATTCTTGGGGCGGGTAATGCTGGCGAATTTGCCGTAAGGGCCGCCATGGGTATGGGCGCCTCGGTTAAGATTTTTGACAATTCCACCTATCGATTAAGACGCTTGCAAAATGATGTTCACGCCAGACTTTATACCTGCATCATTCAACCCGATATTCTGAAAAAGCACCTCAGACGGGCTGATGTGGTTATTGGGGCCATTCGTTCTGAAGCTGGAAGAACCCCCTGTGTGGTTTCTGAAGATATGGTTGAGGTAATGAAGCCAGGCTCGGTTTTGGTTGACATTTCCATTGATCAAGGAGGGGTCTTCGAAACTTCTGAAATAACTACACATGAGAAACCCACCTTCGTAAAGCACGATGTTGTGCATTATTGTGTTCCAAACATACCTTCTCGGGTTGCACGTACTGCTTCTTTCGCAATAAGCAATATCTTTGCCCCGCTTCTATTAGATGCCGGAAACGAAGGCGGAATGGAAGCCTTAATCAAAAACAACAAAGGGGTAAGAAGCGGAACCATCCTTTACCAAGGAATTTTCACGCATCGTGTAATTGGAGACTGGTTCGGATTGCCTTATAAAAGCCTTGAGCTCATCATGGCCGCCATTTAATTTATGGGAAGAAGACTTATATTTTTTGCAATCGGTATCGGTTTAGGCCTTTTACTGGTCAAGCTTTTCTTTGGAAGAAGAGACGATATCAAATTCAATTATTTACCCAATACCCGGGTGGTAAACTTGTTGATTAAACATCCTTTTGAGTTCACAGAGGCATCTCATTGTCAATCAAAATGCTTGAACTTGAACCGAGAAAACATCAAAAGCTTAACCAAGCAAGGCGATGTTGATTTTGGAGACTCTGATATTCGTGGGGTTGAAAAGAAGAAGTACTTATTGAGAAGTGATTCAATGGATTTGACCTATACTCTTAGATACAGTATTACCGATACCATAGCTACCCTTGAGTCTATTGAGCTCGAAAATAAAGGTTGTTCAGACTGCCTTTAATTCAGCTCCGGCATCTCTATTTCTTTCAGTCCTACGTCTCTTAATTTCCCTTTGAATCAGGGTTAACTCCCGGCTTGTTTGTCCGCCAACCGAGGTGTTTTCCTCAGCCCGCCTAAGTAGGTAGGGCATAACATCTCTTACCGGACCAAAGGGAACATACTTTACCACATTGTACCCATGATCTGATAGGTTGTAGGAAATATGATCGCTCATACCCAATAATTGCGAAAAATAGATTCTCTGATCATCCTTTTCCAATCCCTTCTGTTCCATGAGCGCGGTAAGCCTTAAGGATGATTGCTCATTATGGGTTCCGGCCACCAAGCCTACATTGTTGATGTGGTCAATGCATAGGTTTAATGCCTGGTTATAATCCTGGTCGGTATCCGCTTTGGTGAGTTGAATGGGACTATCGTATCCCATTTCAATGGAACGAATCCTCTCCTTTTCCATATAGGCTCCCCGCACAAGCTTGAGACCTAAGAAGAATTCATCCCCAATGGAGAGTGATAGAATTTCTTGTAAATATTCTAGACGGTCCCTTCGGTACATTTGAAGGGTATTGTAAATCAAGGCTTTTTCTTTGTTGTAAGAGCGCATCATATCCAGAACCAAATCATCTACAGCCGTTTGGATCCATGATTCTTCTGCATCTACCAGAACGGGAATGTCTACTTCTTTGCTTTTATCAGCAATGGCGTAAAACCTGGCTTTAACCCTTTCAAACTCTTTCTTTTCTTCAGAATTAAGCCTTTCACCGGCATTCACTTTTTCCCAAAGCTCAAACCTTCCAAGAGCCGTGGGTTTGAACACTGAAAAGGGAATGAATTCTCTATGTTCCGAGGCGTAGTCTAGGGTTGCAATGGTAGCATCCCGGGCGGCATCAAAGTCTGATTCGGTTTCTTTTCCCTCCACTGAATAGTCAAGAATGGTTTTCACCCCAAACTCACCCAAGTGGCGAATGGTAGGCCAGCAGCGCTCAATGGTTTCACCACCACAGAAAATCTCGTAAACCGTGTTTCGAATTGTCTTCTCAATAGGAATACCGAGTTTAAAGGCAATCGGAAGCATGGCTTTTCCGAATTTTACAATTGCCGGAAACCGCACCATATTATATAAGAAAAGCGCCTTTCTTAAATCTTTAGTAGACTTGGCCTGGAAGGCGGTTTCGGTATTCTCGAAAGAAATCATGCCGAATAGAATTGGTGGGCAAATATAACTGAATGCAGTATTTGCCGTAGCTTTGAGTCATGCAATTTGCCGAAAATCATCATCCCATTATTTTTCCCGGAAAACATTTGGAAGACTGGGCGCATTGGTTTGAAAATCATAGTTTTACCTCAGTTTTTGTGCTTGTTGATTCTGAGACATCCGAGCATTGTTTGCCCTTGGTTGCGCATTTGCCCGGCTTTAATCAAGCCATTACCCTTAAAATGCCTTCCGGAGAAAGGTATAAAAACCTCGAGACGGCAAAAAATATTTGGGAAGAATTGCTTCTTCATGGTGCCGACCGAAAATCCTTGCTAATTGGTTTGGGAGGGGGAGTTGTAACCGATATGGCTGGGTTCATAGGTTCAACCTTTAAAAGGGGGATCTCAACCCTGCATTTTCCGACCAGTTTAATGGGAATGGTAGATGCCTCCATAGGTGGAAAAACCGGGGTTGACCTGAATTCTGCGAAGAATCAAATCGGAACTTTTTATCAGCCCGAGGGGGTTTTCGTTTATTCTAAATTTTTGGAAACCCTCCCAGATCTCGAAATTCAATCTGGTTTTGCCGAAATGTTGAAGTATGGGTTCGTCGGAAATCCGAATTTCTTGAAAACCCTTGAAAACCATAAAGATTTTAAGGTTCGGGAAGAAGACCTGGTTTTCTCCGCTCATTTCAAGAAAAAAATCGTGAGCCAAGATCCTTTTGAAAAAGGAATCAGGGCCATCCTGAATTTCGGCCATACTGCAGGTCATGCTTTGGAAGCCTTTTATCTGGATCATAAAATGCCAACTACCCATGGATTTTGTGTAGCATTGGGCATGATGGTGGCCCTTGACCTAAGCAAGAACATAGGATTGAGTGATGATGAATACGAGATGGGAATGCGGATTTTAAACCAAAAATTTCCCTTTCCGAAATTTTCCGAAATCGACCTTCCTGAAATTGCTTCTTACCTGAAATACGATAAGAAAAATGAGTCTGGGAAATTGAAATTTGTCCTTTTGAAAAGCATCGGCGATCCCGTGTGGAATCATGAAATTTCATCGGCTGAGGTAGTAAACGCAATGCGGAGAGTATGGCTTTAAAAGAACGGCTAATTATCAACGGGCCCCGCCATGTTGATTTTAATCTTCACCTTGGAGGATCAAAAAGCATAGCCAATAGATTGGGTGCTCTTCAAGTCCTTTTCGGGAAAAGAATTCATTTGCAAAATCCCGGAAATTCAAGGGATGTTGAAATCATGCAAGCCCATTTTCCACTAAATGAGCTTGAGGAAATTAATGCAGAATTGGCCGGAACGGCTTACCGGTTCTTATTGGCAGCAGCCATTGGTAATGCTTGGAAAGGAAAGGTTACCGGTTTTTCCAGAATGCAAGAAAGGCCCATAAAACCCTTGGTGGATGCATTGAACCATCTTGGGGCAGGAATTTCATATCTCGGTAAACCTGGCTACCCTCCGGTTCAATTGAAGGGGGATCGAATTCAAGGGGGAAGGGTTGAAATTGATTCAGGAGTTTCCAGTCAATTCATCTCAGCCCTTATGCTTTTAGGTCCATTCCTTAAAAAAGGCCTGCACATTGTATTGCTCGGGAAACCGGTTTCTACCTCCTATATTGAGCTGACCCAAAAGGTTTTACAAGATTTTGGTGCAGATATAAAATTTTCAGAAAATGAAATTCACATCCAACCGGGCATATCCTTTAAACCTGATTATGAGGTTGAATCTGATTGGTCCTCTTTGGCCTATTGGTTCTCTATTTTGGCTTGCGCCGAAGAGGGTAAATTGAAAGTTTCCAATTTCTATTCAAACAGCAAGCAAGCTGATGCAGCCCTAATTTCATTGGCCTCAGCCCTTGGTATTCGATACGACTTCCAAGAAAAGGGAAGGCTGTTCTTGTCTAAATCTGGACCCATTCAAATGCCTTCAGAAATAGACGGAATTAATTTTCCAGATTTAATCATGGCCCTGGCGCCTCTGGCTAGCTTAAATCCTTACCCTGTGAAATTTACAGGCCTTGATAATCTAAACCTAAAAGAGTCAAATCGAATTGAAGCGCTAGCTACTGAATTACCCAAGATTGGGGCAGAGGTTGAGTCTGGCGGGAATTGGTTGAAGGTATTTCCCTCAGGTAGATTCTTAGATCGGCCTCAAATTCAAACTTATGACGATCATAGAATGGCGATGGGATTTGCTCCCTTATCCATGAAAATACCTAGTATTGAAATTCAGGATCCATGGGTGGTTAAAAAATCTTACCCCGATTTCTGGAAGGATTTGGCTTTGGCCGGATTTCAATTGGATTTCACCAGCTAAAGGCATATTGAATGCCAATTTCTGTGACGGGGTCTTTTCCTAAGACTTGCTTGTGGTGACCTATTAAATCCAACCTACCTAATTTGGAAGTCTTGACCTGAAGCCGGTATGAAATGGATGCACCTTTACCAGAGAATTGCTCAAACCGGAATCCTCGGTACATATCCAAGCCTCTTCGATAATGACTAATCTCAAAGTCTTGAATATTGAAATAGTAAATCCTAATTCGATGCGATAGTTTAGGGGCTTTCCATTCAAAATCAACCTCGGCCATGCTGCCTCCTAGCTCTTGTTTTTGGGTTCCGCTGAAGCGGATGTGCTTTATGAAATCAAGGTCGGGTTTAAGCGCCAAAGAATAAAAATAAACCGGATGGAAATCGGTCTCTAAATTGGTGAGATCAAGGCCTCTGGTGCCAAACCGAATTACTGGATCAAGGGGCTTTTTCAGTTCCAAACGAAATTGATATCGTACCTGCTTTGATTTTTTCAGGTTTCCATAACTTGGGTCAAGCAAAGCATGCCCATCGATTAAAAAATCAAGTCGGTTTCTTTTTTTATGCCACGACTGGCTTAGTGCCCAAAACTTTCCCTGGTCTATTTTCCGACTCATGGGTGAGGCGTAAAACAAGGGGTACCTAGCCTGTATATCAATGAACTGAAAACCCATGTCAAAAAACTTATTAAGAGTTTGACTTGCTGAAAGAGAATAAGCAAACGTTTGATTGGCCCGGCAAAGCTCTCCAGCAAGAATACCTCTCGACAAATAATGTCTGAAACTCAGTCCCATTCCCTGAAACTCCTTGCCTTCAAAGCCTGATTTTTTGTCCAACCGCTCAGGGTCTAGCCAAATGGAATGGGAAAACTCATTTTTTAAGTAGTAGGATTCAAGATCCAGGGATTTTATTTTTCTCCGAAGTCGAAATCCGTAACCCTTTGCCTTCGCAGAATTTTTGTTTTCAATTTCGGAAAGGGAACGATGTAAGCCTGTTTGATAAATCGTAGCAATCACTCCTCCTTCTTCTGGGTGATCAAGTTTAGCGTCCAAGGGGTTATGGAAGAATAGAAATTCCATTTGAAACTTACCCATATTTCCCGCTAGGTTCACCCCTCGAAATCCTTTGTACTCAAGGCTTCCTTTAATAAGGTTGGGCTCCCTGAAAAAACGAATCCATTGTTGAGGATTTGGAGGCACTCCGGTGCCATATTGGTTCCATACCAAAAGTCCCTGCCCCCAAGCCAGACCAAATTTACCGGCTTGAATCTTGTACTGGCCCAAGCGCTTTTCAAGGGAAAGGTTGGTGTAATCAAGGGGTTTTTCACCGTAATCGTTTTCAATGCAGGCAGCCAATAAAAACCGATCTGACCCAAATTGAAACCGGCTTTGGTTGTAAAAGGCGTTTCCAATGTATCCTGAATGGTCTAGGTTCTTGAACCGAGTTCTATGCCAAAAACTACCCTTTGGTCTTGATCGGGGCTTTTCAAATAAAATTTCGGACTCTATTTCACGAAGTCGTTTTCCGAGCTCCGTAGACAGGCTATAAATTTCTTCAATGGCCAATATGTATCCGTGGTTTTGAATGTGGTTTTCTAGTAGTGTTTTCTCCTCTTCTGAAATAAGTCCCAGGTTTAATAAACGTTGAGGCTTGTTGATGTTGAACGGGCCTTGATCAAAAATTTCTTGAAACCTTTGGGCTGATTCCGGGTCGTTTTCATCCAGTAAAACTTGACCAGATGCTTGATATAGCAGGAGGAGAAGTAGTAGGGCCAATCTTACCATGAGTAGCTTATATTTTGGTAAAATGACTCTCCTAGGTATGGGTGATGGGCCAAGCCAAATCGAAGGTTTAGACCTTGTACAGGAAAGGCCATTCCTAAACACATCCCGCTAAGGTTGAGGTTAAGACCGAAATCAAGGCTCAGGTTTGAAAACTCCGTTCCAATTCTTGCGGATAGAATGTGAGGATTGTGCTCTGAGAACCCCGCGTTCAAGCTCAACCAGGTGCTAGATTCCCAGTGAATTTTAAGGCCGATAAAGCCTTCCAATTCTTGAATTTCATGGTTGAGTTTAACCAAAGAGGCGTAAGAAAGGTTTTCATGCTGGTATAGAAAACCTAGCCAAGCCTTCCCATTGTACAATGGTTGATTGCCTGGAGAGCTACTTGAAGAAAGATCTAGGGCCATTCCCAGGCTTAATTGAGCATTCAATTGGGTGCCTACACCCAACCAAAGGTTGGAATGCCTTGTTCCGGAATGCGCTTGGTGGTTGAAGCCCAGTCGGAAATTGAATGATTTATGCATCATGCTTCCGCCCATTTGAAATTGGGAAAAAGCCTTTAATCCATAAGGCTGAATGGAAGCCAGATAAATGGTTTTGCCAGAGTTTAGGGGTAAAGAGGGGTTTACAAAGGCGTTAGAATTCTTGGGCTCAATGGCTTGTTGAAGTCCGTATTGATAACTGTGAAAGCCTGGATCTTGGCCCACGGCAGAAAAGAATGCCAAAAGCAATATGGAGAGGGTGGTGGTTCTCATTCCATAAAAATAAGAAAAAACCTAAAATCTCCTCGTATTTTCGCCAGATGAGAAAAATTGGTCCCTATGTTTTCGAACCATTAATTTCAGAGCTGGAGCTAGAGAAAATTATCCGCGACTGTGCTCAGTGGTTAATTGAGGAGGTAGACGAAAATACGCTTTGTTTGATTGTTGATAAGGGAGGAAGGCCTTTCGGCGAAAGGCTGAAAGCTTTGATCGAACCTGAAAAAGGAAGGTGGGGGAGCCTTCGGGTGAAATCTTATCAGGGAACCGAATCAAAGGGAGATGTTCAATTTTTAAGTCGAGATTTTCCATCCCCGGAAGGGAAGTCAATAATTTTGATTGAAGACATTTTAGATACTGGATTAACCGCACATTTTCTAGGGTCTTACTTCATGAGTCAGGGAGCAAAGAGCTTGAAAATTTTAAGTTTATTGGCAAAGCCTGAGAAACATAAATATGTTCTTCCCGAGCATAAGGTTGGCAAAAATCTTAATGATACCTTTGTGGTCGGTTTTGGGCTCGACCTAAATGAGAAAGCTCGCGACTGGAAATCAGTTTATTCATTGAAAAAAATAGATATGCTTAATCTTGTTCTTTTTGGCCCTCCCGGGGCAGGAAAAGGTACTCAATCCGCCTTTTTAGTAGAGAAATACGGTTTAATCCACCTGTCAACCGGTGATTTGCTAAGAGGTGAAATAAAGGCTGAAACGGCTCTAGGCCTTGAGGCAAAAGCCATAATGGATCGCGGCGAATTGGTAAGCGATGAGATTGTAATCGGAATGATCGGCTCTAAGCTTGACGCCAATCCAGATGCTAAGGGCTTTATCTTTGACGGATTTCCTAGAACCCAGGCGCAGGCAGAGGCTCTTGACAGCCTCCTTGAAGAAAAAGGAGAGTCAATTTCCATGATGCTTTCTTTGGAGGTTCCAGAACAAGAGTTGGTACATAGATTGCTCCTTCGTGGTAAAGACTCTGGAAGGGCAGACGATCAAAACGAAGAAGTTATTCGCAATCGAATTGCGGAGTACAACAAGAAAACAGCTGTTCTTAAAGACTTTTACGGGGCTCAAAATAAGTGCAAAGAGGTTATTGGAGTTGGTAGTATAGAAGAAATTAGCAATCGCCTTTCTGAGGCAATCGAAGATTAATGGCCGATAGTAATTTTATAGATTATGTGAAAATTTTCTGCGCTTCCGGTAACGGAGGCCCAGGATCTGCTCACCTTCTACGTAATAGGCTAACCGCAAAAGGTGGTCCTGATGGTGGAGATGGAGGAAGAGGTGGCCATATAATCTTAAGGGGAAATGCACAGATGTGGACCCTATTGCCGCTCAAGTACACCAAGCATGTAAAGGCTGGTCATGGAGAACATGGGGGGCATAACCAGCGCTCAGGTGCCGATGGGGACGATATGTACCTAGATGTTCCTTTGGGAACGGTTGCTCGTGACGGAGAAACCAAGGAAAAACTCTTCGAAATTACCGAGGATGGGGAAGAGCGGGTATTGATGAAAGGGGGTATTGGTGGCCGTGGAAACGTTCACTTCAAATCACCAACCAATCAAACACCTAGATATGCCCAACCTGGTATGCCCGGTGAGGAAGGTTGGAGAGTTCTTGAGCTTAAAGTTCTGGCGGATGTAGGATTGGTAGGTTTCCCGAATGCGGGCAAATCAACCTTGCTTTCTGTTATTTCTGAAGCCAAGCCGAAAATCGCCAATTACGCTTTTACAACCCTGGTTCCAAATTTAGGGGTGGTGCCTTATAGAGATCATAAGTCATTCATCATGGCTGATATTCCTGGAATCATTGAAGGTGCCTCGGATGGCAAGGGCTTAGGCCATAGGTTTTTAAGGCATATCGAGCGAAATTCTGCCTTATTGTTCTTGATTCCATCTGATTCGGATGACCATCGGAAAGAATATGAGGTATTGGTTCGGGAACTTGAAAAGTACAATCCCGAATTATTGGATAAGAAAAGGGTGGTTGCCGTTAGCAAAGCGGATATGTTGGACCAAGAACTTCAAGGTGAAATCGCAAATGAACTTGATGGTTTGAACCCCTTATTCTTCTCCTCCGTTGCCCAAAAGGGGCTGGTTGAATTGAAGGATGCCCTCTGGGAAGCATTAAAATAGATGGAAGCCTTATTGAATTTAGACACCGAAGTTTTCCTGGCCTTAAATGCCTGGGGAAACGCTGCGGTGGATACTTTCTTTTTGTTTGTCACGAATAAATACTTTTGGATTCCGGGTTATCTGGCAATAGTGGTTTATTTATTTATCTCTAGAGAAAATAGGGTTGCTCTTGCCATTACTTTCGGAATCTTTCTTTCTTTTTTATTGTCTGATTTGGGGCATTTTCATCTCTTGAAAGAAACGGTGGAAAGGCTTAGGCCATGTCACGTAGCTGAAGTACGAGAGCAAATGACTCTGGTTGCCAAATCTTGTGGCGGGAGGTATGGTTTTGTTTCCGGTCACGCTTCAAACTCATTTGCGCTGGCTTATTGCTTTGCCGCTGTGTTCAGAAAATGGCCTTATCGACATCTTTTCTTTGTTTGGGCTGGGCTTGTTGCTTATAGTCGGATTTATATAGGAGTGCATTACCCATTAGATATTATCTGTGGGGCTCTTTTCGGATTGGTCTGTGCTTACCTTCCCGTTCGGTTCATCATCTTAAAGTCTGATGTATGAAAGTCTTTCTGGCAATTTTCATTGGAGGAGGATTGGGTTCGATGTTGAGGTATGCCTTCGGATTGGGTTTTCAAAGCCTTACAAAGCTTCCCCTGGCTACCTTCCTTTCGAATATCCTTGCTTGCCTGGTACTGGCCCTATGCCTAAAGTTTTTTCCAAAGAATTCTAGCCAGTATGCCTTTGCGGTAATTGGATTTTGTGGAGGGTTAAGCACTTTCTCAACCTTTAGTTTTGAAACCATTCAATTGATTCAAAATGGTCAAACCCTATGGGCGGTTTTGAATGTTTTGGTTTCTGTTTTAACGGGTGGCCTGGTGATTTTCCTTCTAATTAATGACCTGAAAATAAATTAGTCAATACCTTTTTCAAGGCATAAAAAAAGCCAGCTTTTGGGCCGGCTTTTTTATTTTATGTGTTTTCTACTAGTGAACTAGGATGACTTCACCACTGAATACATGCTTAACGCCAAACACATCTACAATCTTTGTTTTGTAAATATAGGTGTCGTTGGGCGAGGGCTCATTCTTTCCAAAATGGATTCCATCCCAACCGGTTTTGATGTTGTCAGTGAAGTAAACGCGTTCTCCCCATCGGGTATAAATGGTCATTTCATACTCGGCAATACCATAGCCTTTCTGTATGTATCGGTCGTTAACACCATCACCATTCGGCGAAAACGCATTTGGAGGGAAGAATTGGAATTGAGGGTCAACCCGAATCAATTGGTTTAGGGTATCCAAACATCCATATTGGTTTTCCACAATTTGAGTAAGGATGAAATCACCTGTATCTGTAAAGGTATAGGTGGTAGGCAAACTAATTTGATCTCCATTGCTCAAATAGGCATACTGATTAACCCCACCAACTGAGTTGTCAAGTATGCTAATCACAGGGTCAAAAATATTGATGGTGGTGCTTGGTTCTACCTTTACCCCAGCAACAGGCGAATCAAAGGCCTCAAGGAAGGCAGTTACTACGGTATCAAAAGTTCCAATACAACCCGTACTTGAGGTAGCGGTAAGGCTTACATCGTAAATGCCTGGGGTGGTATAGGTATGGGTTGGATTCGGGTCTGTCGAGGT
>CAKZPI010000035.1 GCA_937139155.1 uncultured Flavobacteriales bacterium | reverse complement strand
GGCCACAGGATCAGCGGTAACTACTACTTGGTCAGTATAGGTTTCAACGCAACCATTTTCTGAAATGGTAAGGGTAACTGTATAGGATCCGGGGGCGTTGAAGCTTACTCCTGTAGGATTTTCTTGGGTAGAATTTGCCGGACTTGCGTTGGGGCCAAAATCCCAAGCGTAGGAGGCATTGGAGCCTGAAGACCCGTCTTGAATGAAGTCAAAACTATTGATGCTCAAACATTGGTTAGGCATTGCCGGGAAAGATGCTACCGGGGTTGGAGTAACCAAAACAGAGTCAATAAAGGTGGCCGGACAACCATTTTCATCCACGGTAAGGCTAACGGTTTGCCAGCCGGTTGCATTGAATACAACTCCCGTTGGATTTTCAAGGTTAGAGCTTGCGGGACTTGCATTGGGGCCAAAATCCCAAGAGAAGGTAGAGGCAGGTCCATACAGACCTAGGGTTTGGAAATTGAAATTGTTTACATCAATACACTGAGGGGCATTGGGCTGGAAATCTGCTCCAGGGGGTGGGGTTACCTGAATCTGTAAGGTATAAGTATCTGCACAACCATTTTCCGAGATGGTATAATTCACCGTTTGAATTCCAGCTGCCGTAAACTGCACACCTAGCACATCCTTGCCTGTGGCAGAAAGCGGACTTGCATTCGGACCAAAGTCCCAGGCAAAGGTGGCGCTGTCTCCAAAACTTCCTTTACCAATGAAATCATAGGTGTTAATGGTTAAACATTGGGCACCTAAAGAGTCGGTAAAGGCTATAGGCTCCGGAGTTATAATTACGGTATCCGTATATGAATAGGTACATCCATTCTCAGAAATGGTGAGCGTAACAGGGTGAGCACCTGTGGCTCCAAAAATAACACCGACTGGATTTTGAGCCGTTGAATTGGCTGGGGTTCCTGAAGGGAAGGTCCAGTTAAAAGTAGCTGCTGAACCATATCCGCCTTGAGCGGAGAAATTGTAAGTATTATTGGTAACACAGCCTTGATTAGGTCTTGGGAAGAAAGGAGTAGGCGCAGGGCTTACAAAAACCGAATCGAGGAAGCTGGTTGT
>CAKZPI010000034.1 GCA_937139155.1 uncultured Flavobacteriales bacterium | reverse complement strand
CATCCAGTCACTAGTCACCAGTCACTCACAGTTTATAGTTGAGGGTTTATAGTTGATAGAATTGTTGAGTCGTTGAGTCGTTGAGTCGTTGAGATGTTTAGCTGGTAAATTTCAGGCAAGAGTCATAACCTCGAAACCTCTGTCGATTCGGTTTGAGTCTAAGCCGAGTTTATAGTTGAGAGTTTATAGTTGAGAGTTTATGGTTGATAGAATGGTTTAGGTGCTAAGGCA
Organism: uncultured Flavobacteriales bacterium; assembly: GCA_937139155.1. Taxonomy (GTDB): domain Bacteria; phylum Bacteroidota; class Bacteroidia; order Flavobacteriales; family JBLHRE01; genus CAKZPI01. Next base: position 225,636 of record CAKZPI010000034.1, on the reverse strand, counting down.
CTCATTTTTAGCATTTTTCCAGTCACTAATCACTAGTCACTAGTCACTCCTGTTGAGTTGTTGAGGCGTTTAGGTGTTCAATTTCGAGTAGAGTTAAACCACCTATTTCCCAGTACCTATTTCCTAGTACCTCAAAAGCCATATGGCTGATTTAGGTGTTAAAATGCTCATTTCCAGCACATCCAGTCACTAGTCACTAGTCACCCTCATAACCTCGATTCCTCTGACGGTTTGACAAATTCTAAATGGGTATTTACCCTTACGCTGTTACAGAAAATAAATAATTTCACCTTTATTTTGTTACAAGAAATAAGTATATTCACCCTTATTTTAGCACAAAAAAGTAATTAAATGCAGAGCAACGACAAGTTTAAAAGGCATGTATACAGTGCCTTAAAACAATGGAAAAGCAGTACAGCTCGCAAACCACTTGTTTTAAGGGGAGCCCGGCAAGTTGGTAAAACCACATTGGTTCATGATTTTGCTAAGAACTACCAGAACTACATTTCGCTTAACCTAGAGCGAGCTGATGACGTCCGTTATTTCACCGATTTAAAGGATGCAAAAACCATTGCCGATGCCCTGTTTACCACCCATAACATACCCAGTAAGCAAAAGGCCCAAACCCTATTGTTTATTGATGAAATACAAGAATCTACAGAGGCAATCGCTTTGCTGCGTTACTTTTATGAAGATGTACCCGAGCTACACGTAATTGCAGCAGGCTCTTTATTAGAGCATGTTTTTAAACACGTAAAGAGTTTTCCGGTAGGTAGAATTCAATATTTATACTTACATCCCTTAAATTTTTTTGAATACTTAGAAGCCAAGCAACAAACAGCGGCGCTTAAGGCAATAAATAAAATACCTGTAGAAAAGCATGCTCATATTGCAGTAAAGGAGCTGTTTCACGAGTATGCAATTATTGGGGGTATGCCCGAAGTGGTAAAAACCTTTTTCAGCACAAATAGCTTATCAGATTTACCCCAGGTGTACGAAAGCATTTGGGCAACCTACAAAAACGATGTAGAAAAGTATGCCAACAATGCCACAGACGCTCGGGTGATTAAGCACGTTATAAACACCGCCCATTTGCATTTAGACCAACGAATTAAATTTCAAAACTTTGGAAATTCTAACTACAAGTCTCGTGAGGTAGGTGAATCTATGCGCAACCTAAACGACGCTCGTATTATACAGCTCATGTACCCTTCAACCAATATCACTCCTCCCATACAAGCCAACTTGAAAAAGTCGCCACGACTACAGTTTTTAGATACCGGTTTGGTTAACTATGAATTAAACATTCAAACTGATATGCTGGCTTTAGATGATCTAAACACTGCCTACAAAGGGTCGATAATTCCACATTTAATTGTACAAGAAATAATATCGCTAAACAGCATCCAATACAAACAGCCCAGTTTTTGGGTAAGAGAAAAAGCGCAATCTTCTTCTGAGGTAGACTTAATAATACAGCACCAGGATAAAATTATTCCAATAGAAATAAAATCAGGAAAAGAGGGGAAATTAAAGTCCTTGCATCAATTTATTGAGCAAGCCAATCATCCATACGCTATTCGGATGTATGCTGGAGAGTTTAAGGTTGAACAACACCTAACTCCCATCAATAAAAAACCATACTTATTAATGAACCTACCCTATTATGTGGGCACACAGCTACCCGAATACATCGCGTACTTTATAAAAAATTACAAACTAAAACCAAGCTCCTAGTACCTCAAAAGGCGGCTGGCTTTTCGCCTTCGGTCGTTGGCTAATTCAAGTATTAAGATGCTCATTTCCAGTCACTAGTCACTAGTCACTAGTCACTCCTGTTGAGTCGTTGAGTCGTTGAGTCGTTGAGGCGTTGAGGCGTTGAGGCGTTGAGGCGTTGAGTTGTTGAAGCCGTAATTTCTGGCAGGTTGAAAACTCCTATTTCCTATTACCTATTTCCTATTACCCCAATCAGCTTTTGGCTTTTGGCTAGATTTGGTTGTAAGGTGTTGATTTTCACTCCATCCAGTCACTAATCATTAGTCACTCCTGTTGAGTTGTTTAGTCGTTGAGGCGTTTAAGTGTTCAATTACGAGTAGAGCCAAATCTCCTAGTGCCAAGTACCTATTTCCTAATACCTCAAAAGGCAGCTAGTTGATTCAGGTGTTAAAATGCTTATTTCCAGCACATCCAGTCACTAGTCACCAGTCACTCACAGTTTATAGTTGAGGGTTTATAGTTGATAGAATTGTTGAGTCGTTGAGGCGTTGAGGCCTTGAGGCGTTTAGGTGTTCAATTTCGAGTAGAGTCAAACCACCTATTTCCCAGTACCTATTTCCTAGTACCTCAAAAGACGGCTGGCTTTTCGCTTTCGGTCGTTGGCTGATTCAAGTATTAAGATGTTCATTTCCAGTCACTAGTCACCCTCATAACCTCGATTCCCAATTCCCGATTCCCGATTCCCACCTCCCTTGACGGAAGGCTTAATGTTTCTAGCAAACCCCTATTTCCTAGTACCTCAAAAGACGGCTGGCTTTTCGCTTTCGGTCGTTGGCTGATTCAAGTATTAAGATGCTCATTTCCAGTCACTAGTCACCCTCATAACCTCGATTCCCGATTCCCGATTCCCAATTCCCACCTCCTTTGACGGAAGGACGAATATTGCTAGCATTCCTATTTCCTAGTACCTCAAAAACCATATGGCTGATTTAGGTGTTAAAATGCTTATTTCCAGTACATCCATTCACTAGTCACTAGTCACTCCAAGTTCCTACCTCAATCGATCAATGGACTTGATTAGGTTCTCATCTCTTCGGATGCCTCGGTTGGCAAAGACAAGAAGTACAATGTTGATTAATGGGCTAATGCCTCCATTGGCAATTTCTACCGGACTATACTCTAAGTCGAGGATGGAGAATTCGGTATAGGCAGGAAGAATAACCAAAACCATCCAGGTGAAATTCAAAAGAATCACCACGCGGTTTACAACAAACTGAGCCTTTCGCTTTTTGTATTGAAGCAAGCTGAATAAGGTGAGTGCAATAATCAATCCTATGATTGCAGGAAACCCCTTGGCTTCATCGGCCATTATCCCTAAGTCTTCATGAACCCAAATGGGAACGAAGAAATAGGTAACCAAACTAAAGACCACAACAAGGGCCATGTAAAGTGACTGAATTCTCTGAATCATTTTTCCATGCTTTGCCTGCAAAGAAACAACTCTTTGTAAAAATCTTGAAGGGTAAATTCAAATAGATTTTTTCAATTCGCATTCAAGTGATTATATTTCGCATTTATCAACCAACCATTTATTTTTCATGAAACTTTTTAAAACCACCTCCCTATTATTGGCTAGCAGCCTTAGCCTACTGGGTCAGGAAGCCTTTGATGTTGATCAAAGTGAATTCACCAATTGGCATAATGAGTCCACCTCTGAAATTGGGTTCATCGGCTCAAATGTTGAAAGGTCCTATACCGAACTTCTAAAAGGAAAAAAATCTAAAAAAACCGTTGTTGTGGCCATTATGGATAGTGGCGTTGACATCAACCACCCTGAATTCAAAGGAAAGATTTGGGTGAATGAAGACGAGATTCCGGGGAATGGAATTGACGACGACAAGAACGGGTATATTGATGATGTTCATGGATGGAGTTTTTTAGGAAACCCTGAGGGCGAAAACCTTGATTTTGAAAACTATGAAATGGCTCGAATCGTGGGCATGGGCGATGACGGCTCCAAGGTCTATAAAAGGGCTTATGAGGCCCTAATGGAAATTCGTGAGGAAGACCAGGCCTATGCAGATAACTTAAGTAGGATTCGTACCAACTTCATTGCCGCTTCTGAATTAATTAAGGAAGAAACTGAAATTGAGGTGGTAGAGCTGGATGACCTTAAAAAGGTTAAAGCCGATACAGAAGACCTTTCTAAAGCAGTAAACTACCTGGGCGGACTTCTGAAGCAAGGAGCCACCCTTGAGGTGATCGACCAAGAAATTGCCCGAATTGATAAAAAGCTGAACATCACCTTTAATCCTGATTATAACGGAAGGCAAAAAGTGATTGGGGATAATCCTTTTGACCTTGAGGATCGAGATTATGGCAACAACGATGTAACAGGTCCAGACGCAAGTCATGGTACAGCCGTTGCCGGGGTGATTGCTGCTGTGCGCGATGAGCATAAGGTGGAAGGAATTGCTCAAAATGTGCAAATCATGAGCATACGTTCTACCCCTTCTGGCGATGAAAGAGATAAAGACGTAGCCCTAGGCATCCGATATGCCGTAGACAATGGGGCCGACATCATTAATATGAGTTTTGGAAAAAACTTTTCTCCCCAAAAAGAATGGGTGGATGAGGCCGTTCGTTACGCCGAATCAAAAGGGGTTTTAATTGTGCATGCTGCTGGAAATTCCTCACTTAACACCGACCGGGAAGAAAACTATCCGTCTGGAGAAAGTTTAGATGGTTATGCCTTTAAAAACTGGTTGGAAGTTGGGGCATCGGGTCCGAATGCCAATGAGCATTTAGCTGCGTTTTTCAGCAATTATGGACGAAAGTCTGTTGACATTTTTGCCCCTGGGGTGTCCATTGTTTCCTTAGACCTTGACAGCGCCTATAGTTCGCATAACGGAACTAGTTTAGCCGCCCCGGTAGTTTCTGGAATTGCCGCCTTGGTTTGGTCGTATTATCCTGAATTAACCGCTGAAGACATGGCGTTCGTCATCCGCGAAAGCGCTTACCCCATGAAGAAACTCAAGGTAATTAAGCCCAATGAGGATGGAAAAGAAAAAAAGACCCGGTTCAAAAAACTAAGCATTACCGGCGGACTTGTAGATGCCTATAGAGCCTTGGAGCTTGCCGATGAAATATCTAAAACAAAGGAAGGGTCATAAACATCTGAATATATGCCCAGTAAAAGCGAAGAATCCAGAGGGGTCCTTCGCTTTTTTTATGGATTCCTAAGAAAAAACTTAGAGTATCATAAAATAATTGACTAATATTGTCACGGATTCAGGCCCATTCACTTCAATAGGCCTTCCATTCTCCCAACAAGTTCAAAATTTATTTCTGGTTCGTCGTGAACCAAATTTCCAACAAATACACGAATACATATGTATGATATTCTGGAGTTAAAAGATAAGAAACTCCCTGACCTACAAGAGATTGCTAAAAATCTCAACGTTAAAAAATTCCGCCAGTACAAGAAGCTAGAATTGATTTATGAAATCTTAGACGCTCAAGCGGAAAACCCTTCGGCTGCCAAAGCCATCCGTCCTTCCCAAGATCAAAGCCCTGAGGAAAATAAGCCAAAGCCAGAAGCCTCAGAGCGGAAACCTGCTCCGAAAAGAGAGCCTAATCGCAATCCAAATCAGGATAAACCTGCGAATACAGGAGAAAAGCCTTCTCAACCGCATAACAAACCCAATCGGCCGAACCGAGATAATCCTAGGCCTAAGCCTGAAAATCGAGGAAACCGTGGTGATCAAAAACCCAACGAATCAGCCGACCCTAAGGAAACGAAAGTTGCTCGCAATGAAAACCGGGGCCCTAGGAACCCAGACCGAAATGAAGGCCAAAAGGGAAATCGCAACCCTCGCGACCAAAAGGACGATAACCGTGGGAACCGAAACGAAGATGATAACCGCAATGTCAGAAAGGATGATAAACGCGGAAATCGTGAAGAAGACAACCGAAGCAACCGTAAGGACGATAACCGGGGAAATCGCAACGATGACAACCGCGGAAACCGAAATGACAACCGTGGAAACCGCCAGAACCAACCCAAGAAACCAACCGATAAGGACTTCGAATTTGATGGAATCATTTCCAACGAAGGAGTGCTTGAAATCATGCCCGATGGGTATGGCTTCTTAAGGTCTGCCGATTACAATTACCTCTCTTCTCCGGATGATGTATATGTAAGTCAGAGTCAGATCAAGCTCTTCGGTTTGAAGACAGGTGATAATGTGGTTGGACAAGTTCGTCCGCCCAAAGAAGGTGAAAAATACTTCCCCTTAATCAAAGTGGAAAGCATCAACGGAAGGGATCCAGGTTGGGTTCGTGACCGGGTAGCTTTTGAACACCTCACCCCTTTATTTGCGGATGAGAAATTCAACATCACTGAAAAAAGCGGAACCCTTTCAACCCGCATCATCGACCTCTTTTCTCCAATAGGAAAAGGTCAACGTGGCTTGATTGTGGCCCAACCAAAAACGGGTAAAACCATTCTTTTGAAGGAGGTGGCCAATGCCATTGCGGCAAATCACCCCGAGGTTTACCTCATTGTGCTTTTGATTGATGAGCGCCCAGAAGAAGTTACGGATATGGCCCGCTCGGTTAATGGAGAAGTAATTGCTTCAACCTTTGATGAACCAGCCGATCGCCATGTAAAAGTTTCAAACATTGTGCTTGAAAAAGCAAAGCGTATGGTAGAGTGTGGCCACGATGTGGTTATTCTTCTTGACTCCATTACTCGCTTGGCCCGTGCTCATAATACCGTATCACCTGCCTCTGGTAAGGTGCTATCTGGTGGGGTTGATGCCAATGCCCTTCACAAACCAAAACGATTCTTCGGAGCCGCTAGAAACATTGAAAAAGGGGGGTCATTAACCATTTTGGCAACTGCCTTGATTGATACAGGTTCTAAAATGGATGAGGTAATCTTTGAAGAGTTCAAGGGTACAGGTAATATGGAGATGCAGCTTGATCGTAAGATTGCCAACCGTAGGGTTTGGCCAGCCATCGACCTGGTTTCCTCAGGTACCCGTCGTGAAGACCTGCTAATGGATGAAACCGTTCTTCAAAGAATGTGGATTATGCGTAAGCATCTTTCCGACATGAACCCTGTAGAGGCTATGGAGTTCTTGCGTGACCGCATGGTGCGTACCCAAAACAATGAAGAATTCTTGATTTCCATGAATGGATAATTGAGTTTCGCTTGAAGCGGAAAAACTCTATAAAGTGAACGGCTCTTACCCCAAGGTGAGGGCCGTTTTTTCGTGATTTGAATTTTTAATGAAGAACGAATAATTACTTTCGCCTCATGGATTTACCCGAACCGTTCACCTCTCGTATTCTAAAGCGATTGGGATCGAATGAAAATCAAGCCTTCATCGCGGAGTTTTATTCAACCCCCGCAATTTCCATACGCTTAAATCCTAAGCGACAAAGAACTGATTTGGATGGCCATAACACCCCTTGGGCAGAAAACGGTCTTTACCTTCCTCACCGTCCTGAATTTGTCTTTGACCCGGCCTGGCACGCGGGGGCATACTATGTTCAGGAGGCCTCAAGCATGGTCATTGAACAGGCTGTATTGAAGGTTCTGAATGAAATTCATCCTCAGGTCGCGCTTGATTTATGTGCCGCTCCGGGCGGGAAATCAACCCACCTGGCAGCTCTATTGCCCGAAGATTGTTTGTTGGTTTCCAATGAACCCATTCCGAAACGAAATAAAGTCTTGGTAGAAAACGTGCTCAAATGGGGGAAACCAAATTCAATGGTCACTCAGGCGTACCCTGATGAGCTTGCATCCTCTGGGCTTCAAGCAGACTTCATTCTTGTGGATGCTCCATGCTCAGGGGAGGGCATGTTCAGAAAAGACAATCAAGCCATTCAAGAATGGTCCGCTGAAAACGTTTTGGCTTGCGCCGAACGGCAGAAGGGCATTTTAGATTCTGCTTGGGAAATGCTTTCTCCGGGCGGCTTCTTGGTGTACTCCACCTGCACCTTTGCCCCTGAAGAAAATGAGAATCAATTGGCGAGACTCATCAAAGAAACCAATGGAAAACACATTGACCTCAAGCTTCCTGAAGCTTGGGGGTTTGAAGAACGCAGCTTGGGATACGCTGCCTTATTCCATCGTGTAAAAGGAGAAGGGTTCTATTTTGCCTTGATTCAAAAACCCGGTGATTTTTCGTCTACCCTTTATCCGGGTAAAGGAAAATCTTTTGAAAATGATTGGATTGCCCATCCTGAAGATTGGGTTGTATTCAGAAAGGGTGAAAATGAATATGGTTTACCAAGAAATCATCTAAACATTCACCATTTAAACCTAAAGTTCACTTTACCAGGATTGCCTTTGATTCTGGGTCAGGGCCCGAAGGAACATGTGGCTCCTACCCTGCCTTTTGCCTGGAATTTCAATGCATCGGCTTTTCCTAAGCTTGAGCTTAATAAAGAAGATGCCTTGAACTGGTTGAAAGGAAATGTTTTACGCGGACAGTTTGAAAAGGGATGGATTGGCTTGTGGTACAATGGACTACCCTTGGGCATGGGTAAATCGGCCGGAAACCGGTTGAACAACCATTATCCTAAATCCTGGAGGATACGGAAGGATATTGTTTAATTCATCTAAATATTTTTAGGAAAGGGAACGATGGCTCATGAAGTACTTATGAGATTTCTTTCAAATGGTTTCATTAGCATTAGGGTTTGGGGATCTAGATTTTCACCCAACCATGTAGACGGCATACGCCTAGGGCGCATGCGGGTGTTGCTGGGAGCAGCCTTGGTTAAAAAGACGTTATCCGCCTGAGGCGGATAAGGTTTATGGTGAATTGAAAAGCCTGTAAGTCACCCTTGCCTCTGGTGAATGAGCAGACTAGTCATGGGTTCAACTTAATACCTCATAAATTAGACGGTATACACCTAGGGCGCATGCTGGTGTTGGGGGTTCGGCCTTGGTTAAAAAGACATTATCCGCCTAGGGCGGATAAGGGTTCATGGTGAATTGAAAAGCCTGTAAGTCACCCTTGCCTCTGGTGGATGTGCAGACTAGTCATGGGTTCAACTCACTACCGAATAGATCAGACGGCATACGCCTGGGGCGCATGCGGGTGTTGGGGTGAGGCGTCTTGGTTAAAAAGACGTTATCTGCCTGAGGCGGATAAGGTTCATGGTGAATTGAAAAGCCTGTAAGCTACCCTTTGCCTCTGGTGGATGTGCAGACTAGTCATGGGTTCAACTCACTACCGAATAGATCAGACGGCATACGCCTAGGGCGCATGCGCGTGTTGCTGGGAGCAGCCTTGGTTAAAAAGACGTTATCCGCCTGAGGCGGATAAGGTTCATGGTGGATTGGAAAGCCTGAAAGTCACCCTTGTCTCTGATGAATGAGCAGACTAGTCATGGGTTCAACTTAATACCTCATAAATTAGACGGCATACGCTTGAGGCGGAAAAGGGTGTTGGGGTGAGGCGCCTTGGTTAAATAGACGTTATCTGCCTGAGGCGGATAAGGGTTCATGGTGAATTGAAAAGCCTGTAAGTCACCCTTGCCTCTGGTGAATGAGCAGACTAGTCATGGGTTCAACTTAGTACCGAATAGATCAGACGGCATACGCCTAGGGCGCATGATGGTGTTGCTGGGAGCAGCCTTGGTTAAAAAGACGTTATCCGCCTAGGGCGAAAAGTAAAAGACAATCAGCAAGGGGATTTTCTTACACCAGACCAAGCGAGGTGCATATCTCTTATTATTTACCGTGTTTTTGAAACCAGATAGCAAACAACCAGGGCGAGCACATGACCCCAGTCATGCATCTGGCCTTGATAAAGCTTATCCCCTTAAGACATCTCGACCGATTGGTACCTCTTCAATTCTTATGGTTTCATCCGCCTCAGGCGGATGACGTCTATTTAACACAGAAACCACTCTCACATACCCGTCCGCCCTTGGCGGACGGTGTCTAATTATCTTGCCTACGGGCTGACCTTTACACAGAACGAGGTTTGCCTTAGGAAATTTAATCATCAACAACTAAATTTGATCATGAACCAAAAAACCACCCGTTATGCAGTACACTTTTAGTCAGATTTACATCCAAGTCATCTTCAGTACGAAAAACAGAACACCATTGGTCAGGGAAGATTTTCGGGATGAACTTGAGAAATTCATTTGTGGAATAATAAAAAGCTTGGGGTCAAAACCTTTGGCCATTTATTGCAATCCAGACCATATCCACATCCTTATTGACCACAAGTCTGATCAATCTATTTCAGCAATGGTACAGCGCATAAAGACCCAGTCTTCAAAATGGGTAAACAGCAGAAATTTGGTCTATGGGAAGTTTCAGTGGCAAAGGGGTTTTGGAGCTTTCTCGTATTCGAATTCTGAGGTTTACAGGGTTATACAATACATAAGAAATCAACCGAACCACCATAAAAAGCCAAAATTTAAGGATGTGTTTATCAATCTTTTGAATGAATTGAAGGTCGACTATGACCCGAACTATTTCTATTTGAATCCTAAGCAAAACAAGGGTCCCAATAGTAAGGATGGTCAACATCCATGAACCATCAACAGGTGTCAATCTTCCTGCCAAACCTTTAAGACGGCATACGCCTAAGGCGCATGCTGGTGTTGGGGTGAGGCGTCTTGGTTAAAAAGACGTTATCCGCCTGAGGCGGATAAGGGTGAGGGTGAATCTAAGGTTAGGGCAAAGCATGATTCATGGTTAATAGCATCATGTATAACAAAACTCAAAAGACCAAAGGAATCACTTCCCTTGGCCTTTGTGGTTTCATGAGGTAACCAACCTATTTATCAAAGCTAATATTTGAATAGCAGTTAAGTAGAAGTCCATCAGTATTTATTGAATACCCTAGATATTCAAGGTCTTCCTCATCAATAATCCTTATACCAAGGTTAATATTTCTGAGGGTATCAAAATCTGGATGAGGGAAATCATATATGGCAAAGCCCCCAAAATCATTTCCTTTCAATAGACCTGAGTATAAATGGCTTAGAACGGTATCCAAGTCCTCCATTTCATCTCGCTCAATTACGGGACATCGCATTTCATACTGAGGAAAATTAAAAAAGTAATTCGTTACCGTATCACGATAATACTGAACCACCTCCATGGGGTCTGAAATGCCGGGAGGCTTTTTGAAAAAGCCTACTACTTCCATTCGTAGGGTAGAGTCTTCCGGTACATTTGAACCTTCCAACACCGTATCACCATTGTTGAATAACCGCTCCTCTTTAAAAATGGGGTAATTCTTAATGAAGGAATGACTGGTTTGATAAAGGAGGTATTCCTCGGCCATTCGGTTATCCGCATTCTCAATGGCCGGCAAGCCAGCAGCAGCCCGTTCAACCTGAATGGGCGCCAAGATTTCATTCAACGACTTAAAAGAAAGAATGTCATTTTTGAAACCAGCCTGATCCACACCGTGGACATCCAAGACGCTTCTGTACCCTACATCTGGTTCCGTTGTGGAGGTTAATCGGTCAGGATCGTAATCCACATATTCAGAATACTGAAACGCTTTTGGCTCTTCTTCTTTGCAGGAAGCAAAGGCAAGGAGTAAGAGGCCTATGAATCCAGTTCGTTTTATTAAGGTCAAATCAATACTGCTGAATAGTGATAGCAGAAGGGTTAGAACATTCTTCATTTTCACGGGGTTATTGGAAATTCTGGCAAAGAAAAAAAAAAAATGAACTGACAAGTCTTGTTGAATTACCTAAGCGCTTAATGCCTTGATGGTCCGAAAACCACTATAATTTGGTAGCCTGATTGAAGGTTTTGGGCAATGAATCAGACGGCATACGCCTAGGGCGCATGCGGGTGTTGGGGTGAGGCGTCTTGGTTAAAAAGACGTTATCCGCCTGAGGCGGATAAGGGTTCATAGTGAATTGAAAAACCTGAAAGTCTCTGTTTTACTATGAAGGATGGAAAGACTAGTCATGGGTTCAACTCACTACCGAATAGATCAGACGGCATACGCCTAGGGCGCATGCGGGTGTTGGGGTGAGGCGGCCTTGGTTAAATAGACCTTATCCGCCTGAGGTGGATAAATACGGTGTGACTTTCAGGAGGATGAGGAGGTGGTGTCCGGTTAAAAATTCCCTGTTCGTGGGTCTTAGGAAAAGGCAAACAAAAAAAGCGCCCACCCTTCGGCAGACGCTTCTTCTATGTTCAGTCACAATTGCTATTTATTCCGCTACAGCTTCTTCAGGCTCTTCTACGGGTTTGCGAACCAAGGTCATTTCATCCAGTAAATATCCCGCCCCAGCGAAAACATCTACGGTCCATAAAATATACCGTGCATCTACCATTATGTTTCTGCAACGACGCACATCGTAATTGATGTCGCTCATGGTTCCTTCCCAAGCCCGGTCAAAATTCAATCCAATCAAATTCCCATCGGCATCCAAGGCGGGAGAACCGGAGTTCCCTCCTGTGGTATGGTTGGCTGCAATGAAGCAAATGGGCAATTCACCGTTTTCATTGGCATACTGTCCGTAGTTTCTTTCATTGGCCAATTCCAACATCCGCTTGGGGAGGTCAAATTCATAATCTCCCGGAACGTATTTGGCCACCAATCCATCCATGGTGGTATAATGTTGGTATGAAACCGCATCTTTCGGGGCAAATCCCTTCACCTGACCGTAGGTTACACGCAAGGTTGAATTGGCATCCGGATAAAAAGTTGAATCTGGGAAAGCGGCCATCAAGGCCTTCATATATCTGCGGTGAAGCAAATCAAGCTCAGCCTCGATTCCATAGTATTCGCCATACACCTTTGAACGGTAGGCAGAATACATGTCCATGCTCAATTGATAGATTGGATCTTTAGAAATTTTCTTGGCTACTTTCTTAGGCGAACCTTCCAATAACTCTTTCAATTTCTGGGGTTGGGTGATGTAAGAATCGTAAAACATGGAAGAAATTTTGGCATCCATATTTTCTCCTTTCAAGGCCACGAGTGATTCTGCCAAGTAGGTATCATTTACCTGCGAAGCATAGAAAGGAACAAGTTTTTCCCAGAGGTCATGCTCAACCAATTCGCTGTAATTTTTGAAATGGGCATCTAAGTCGGCTTTGAGTTTAGCAATGGCCTCATCCCGGTCTTCACCTGATTTGGCATTTACCACATCGGCCCAATCAAGGGCATAACCTGGAGTTTTTAACATTCTAAAGCCCAGTTCAACATAGTAATTACGAGCCAAGGCATAGGGCAATTGTTTGTTGTAAAGCTTTTCATATTCAGCGAAAATATTGGCTTCATCCTTGAAGTTTTTCATCTCCGAAACCTTCTGACGGAAATCTGCTTCGGCATTTCGTTTCCGCTCAATGGCTCTACTTTCGCGTAAACCGGTATTCTCACCAATCCATTTTTTCCAATAATTGGCAATGGAGGCAAAGCTTGAGGCGTATTGAATTCGAATTTCATCATCGGCTCGCATGTACTTGTCCATGATGGCAAGGGCCTCCTCCCGCAATTCAATTCGCGCCGGATTAACCTCAGCCGTTAATTGCTCAATGGCCACTGAGGGAAGGTATTCTTGGGTTCTTCCCGGGAAACCGAAAACCATTGAGAAATCGCCAGGCTCATACCCTTTCAAAGAAATGGGTAAATGGTGTTTTGGACGGTAAGGGACATTGTCTTCTGAGTACTCAGCGGGCAATCCATCAGGACCCATATACACTCTGAACAAGGAGAAATCTCCGGTATGGCGGGGCCACATCCAATTGTCGGTATCGGCTCCATACTTACCAATGCTTGAAGGAGGAGCTCCTACCAAACGAACATCTGGGAAGGTTTCAGTAATGAACATGAAGAACTGGTTTCCGTTGAAAAACGAACGTACATAGCCTCCGTAATGGGTGCCTTCTGTTTCTTGCTCAACAAATCCTTCCCCAATTTTCTGAATCAGCTTTTCGCGATCTTCTTCTGAAACGCCTGCCGGAAGTTCTTGAAGCACCTCATCGGTAACATCTACAATGTACTTGATGAACATGGCATACAAGCCTTCATTGGGGAGCTCTTGCCCCTTATTCTTAGCCCAGTATCCATCGGTGAGGTAATCGTTTTCAACCGATGAATGGCTTTGAATGGCGCCGTATCCACAGTGGTGATTGGTAAGGAGAAGTCCTTCAGGTGAAATCATTTCTCCGGTGCAAAACCCACCAAAATGTACAATGGCATCTTTAATGCTTGAATTGTTGGCATCGTAAATGTCTTGAGCGGTAATGCGCATGCCCATGGCTTGCATTTCGGCCTCGTTCAATTCGCCCAAAAGCAGGGGAAGCCACATGCCCTCATCGGCTTTAGTGGGCAGAAAAGATAAGCTGATCAAAGCAGCCATTAATACTGATTTCAATTTCATACGATTTCTTTTAAGGTTTTATCTATATCTACTCCGTCAAAATTTCCAGAAGTCATGACCAAAACTACGGCTTCTTGGAGATTTTCATTTTTTAATTGGTTCCAAATTTCTGATGAATCTGTAAACACCTGAACCTTTTCATTTTCAAAGGCCGCTTGAACCTCTTCCATACTTAGTTCAGGTAATTTCTTTCGTTTCAAGGTTTCCGGATTGAAGTAAACCCAAGCTCGGTCTGCTGGGTCGAGGCTTCCTTTGTACTGCAACAAGAACTCATGAGTAAGGCTTGAAAAAGTGTGGAGCTCAAGCATTGCAATGCATTTCTTCTCTGGGTATTGGTCTCTAACTGCTTTCAGACTTGCTTTCACCTTTGAAGGGGCATGTGCAAAATCCTTAAAGGCAAGTCGGTCTCCTTTTTCAACCATTTTTTCAAGGCGCTTGCTGGCTCCAGTAAAAGACTGCATATGCTTATAAAAATCATCGGCCTCTACCCCTAACTCTTGGCAAATTCTTCGGGCAGCTTCTAAGTTTTGAAGGTTGTGTTCACCAAAGATTTCCATGGGGTATGATTCCCCCTCAAACTTCACAAAGGTTTCTCCGGCTATGATCTCATACTCTTGTTCGGCATAAGGTATCGCTTCCGCGGAAGCAGAATTGGGCATAATGTCTGAGAGGTATTCATCACCCTGGAAATAGAATATCTTATCCGAAACGGTGTCTCTAAATTTCTCGAATTGTTCCAGGTAATTTTCAAAGGTTGGGAATACATTAATATGGTCCCAGGCAATTCCAGAAACAACAGCCAAATGGGGCTTATACCATAAGAATTTAGGCTTGCGATCAATGGGTGAGGTTAGGTATTCATCCCCTTCTAAAATGACCAGTGGGGCGTCGGAAATTTTCACCATGATGTCAAACCCTTCCAACTGGGCACCCACCATATAATCGGTTTCAATTCCCGCCTTATCAAGGGCATGAAGAATCATGGAAGTAATGCTGGTTTTGCCGTGCGAGCCACCAATTACCACCCGTTTTTTGTTCTGGCATTGATGAAAAAGGAATTCGGGGTATGAATAAATGGGTATACCGAGGTCTTTTGCTTTTGCCAACTCAGGATTGTCTTCTCGGGCATGCATGCCAAGAATGATGGCATCGGGCTTAGCTTCCACCCTTTCCGGAAACCAGCCTTCCTGATTCGGAAGAATACCCGCCTTTTTCAGTCGAGATCTTGAGGGTTCAAAAATATGATCATCTGAACCGGTTACTTTATGTCCGGCCTTATCAAGGGCTAGGGCTAAATTATGCATGGCAGCGCCGCCAATGGCTATGAAGTGGTAATGCATGGATGTTTAATCTACAGGTAAATGGGGCGGAAAGGTATCCAATTCTGAGGTTTTCCGAGGTTTCAACTCGGGGTTAGTTTCAAGCATTAGACCTTGCCCCTTTTGAAGGTTTCTGCGTTTTTCTTCGATTAAACAAACATAATATTTGCATTCTAGATTAGGCCTTAGTTACTTCACAAAAAATTTAAACATGAAAGTACATCCAATCATAGCAGGCAGATTTAAACTAGACGGGGGAGCCATGCACGGAGTGGTTCCGAAGTCATTATGGAGCAAAATTAACCCGGCCGATGAAAACAATTTATGCTCTTGGGCCATGCGGTCTCTTTTAATTGAAGACGGAGATCGGTTAATTTTGATTGATACCGGCATGGGTGATAAGCAATCAGCCAAGTTTTTTGGGCATTACCATTTGCATGGGAATGACGACCTTGACTCTGAACTCAAAAGGCTAGGATATCATAGGGACGAGATAACCG
Source organism: uncultured Flavobacteriales bacterium (assembly GCA_937139155.1). GTDB lineage: Bacteria > Bacteroidota > Bacteroidia > Flavobacteriales > JBLHRE01 > CAKZPI01. The sequence goes on along the minus strand of CAKZPI010000034.1, from coordinate 209,705 downwards.
ATGTTTTCTTAACCCATCTACACTTCGACCATTGCGGTGGGGCCATTGTTTATGATAATTCGAAAGAGCATTTGGTTCCTGCCTTTAAGAACGCCACCTATTGGTCGAATGAAAAGCATTGGGAATGGGCTACACACCCCAATCCTAGAGAAAAAGCCTCCTTTTTAAGCGAAAACATTTTACCCATTCAGGAAAGCGGACAATTAAAGTGGTGCGGAGCAGGAAATGAACCCTTTGACCATTGGGAAATTTTTGAAGCAAACGGCCATACCGAAGCTCAAATGATTCCAATTATTACCTATAAGGGCGAAAAATTTGCTTTTTGTGCAGACCTTTTGCCTTCCGTAGCACACATTCCGTTGGCTTGGACCATGGCTTATGATGTTCGTCCGCTGGAGAGTATGAAAGAGCGGGAAATATTCTTGAACCGCATGGTTGACCAAGAGGTTTACTTGTTTTTTGAGCATGACTATAAAAACGAAACGGCCAATTTGAAACGTACTGAAAAGGGGGTCCGCCTGAATGAAACCTTTAATTTCTCAGAACTCTTTGGGAATTAGCCGGATAGAATACTACCTTTGGGGGGTTAACCTTTCTTTAAAATCAACGATGAAAAAGACATTTTTTGCCTTAGGGCTAGCTGGTTTGGCTTTCGCCGGATGTGAACCTCGCGATGACACCACCGGGGGCTCTTCAAACCTTACTGTAACCCAAGACCAATACGCATTGGTTATGGAAACTACTGGTTCTTGGTGTGGCTGGTGCCCGAATGGAGCCGCAGACCTGAAAAGTGCTATGGTAGATTTTGACAACATTCTTCCAATGGCCATTCACAATGGAGACCCCTTGGTAACCTCAACTACAACGGCATTTGAAGGCGCCTTCCCTACTTCTGGAGTACCTAATTTCTATGTAGGTTCTGAAGATGTTGGTCAAAGCATTCAAGCACCCATTACCCTCCTATTGGCCGATACTCCTGCGGTAGGAATTGCCCACAGCTCAAAAGTTGAAGACGGTGATATTAAGATAGAGTCGAAGATTGCATTTTTTGATACCCTTACGGGGGAAGTATATGCTCAAGCCTACTTTATCAATGGTCCGGTTGCCGCAGACGCTAGTTCTATTTGGGGTGACTTAACCCAGTCAGACTATACGGATGATCTTGAAACAGTGGGTGGATTAACCAGATGGGTAAACCCCCGTTCTTCTTTTAATGGAGTTGAGATTTTTTCCGCTGGCGATGTTTATATGCACGACCATTCTTTATTGGCTCATGCTGGTTCAGACGCCTTTGGATCGGCCATTAGCTCAGATAATTCATTTGAAGCTGGAGACACCTTCTCAATGAATTTCACCATTGAAACAGACGCCAAATGGACCATGGAAGGTTCACACATCATTACCATTCTTTGGAAAAAAGAAGGCGGTAGTTATGTCTTCCTAAACGGATTTATCGACTAACCCTGACCTATTTTCACATCTCATTTTGTGAGAATAAAAAGAAGCCAGTTTGCATATTGTAAGCTGGCTTTTTTGGTACTAGGAAATAGGTACTAGGCACTAGGAATGCTAGCAATATTCGTCCTTCCGGCAAAGGAGGTGGGAGTTGGGAATCGAGGAATGAGGGTGACTAGTGACTGGGCAGATTGAAAACCAGCATCTTACCACCAAATTTAGCCAATAGATAAAAGCGAAAAGCCAAAAGCTGCGTGGGGTATTAGGAAATAGGTAATAGGAAATAGGAATCTTGAACCTGCCAGAAATTACGGCATCAACAGCTAAACGCCTCAACGACTCAACAACTAAACAGGAGTGACTAGTGACTAGTGACTGGTGACAGGAAATTTTCCTAGAAATATTCGGCTTTACGTCTTCGGAGCGGGAATTGGGAATCGAGGTAAGCTGGAACTAGGTAAAAGGTAATAGGAATTCTGACTTTAACCAAAACTCTGTATAAAAACAGAACTTGAGCTTAAGTCCTATTCTTAATTGGCTAGTTTTCAACTATCAACTATCAACTATCAACTATCAACTCAGGAGTGACTAGTGACTGGTGACTTGAAATTCTCTAGAAATATTCGGCTTTCCGTCAGAGGACTCAAGGTTACGATTCTGCCTGAAATTCTCCACTTCAAAAATCTATCAACCATAAACTCTCAACTATAAACTCGGTCGTAGGCTCAGGCCGAAGGGGTGGACTAACCGGGAGATTTGTGTAAAAACGGTTATTAAAATCATATTTATTGGCTGATTCATGAATATTTTTATTCACCGAGTTTCGGTTCGTCTTAATTGATTGGTTTGATTTTAGTTAAAGTGTTGAAAATCAATGTTAAATTTTTGAACAATCGTTCAATATTAGAGGTAAGGAATATATAACAATATTGATAAGTAAATATTTAAAAATATATTTAAATGAAATAGCCCCAAGGCAAAGCTTGGGGCTAAGTTGATCCATCCGGAATTGGCGGGTGGAACAATTCCTTCGGATCGGTTTCAGGACCAGGTCCTGACTGCGCGGGTGGTTCTACGCGCGGGTGGTTGGTTGCTCACTTAAATTCCCGAAACGGGCAGCTGAGGAGGTTCTCACGCTATGTTTCAGCTGCCCAGCGACTAGTCATACGCGGGTGGTTACAAGCCCAGTCGGTTTCGGAAATTAATTAGGATGCAGGGGTAGATAGCGGATGGGTGGTTTCATCAGTATCTGGTTTTTTGTGGTTCTTTTTGGTATTAAAATGTTCATTCCCATTGTTATTTGGTTGTAACGTTTTAACAGGTATTAAGGTAATACTTTCCGTTAATTCTCCAAATAGAAAAATGAAATTTATAAACATTTTTTTCTTAAAAAGTAAAATTTATTGAAAGTCAATAAGTTAGGTCAGGAAATATTTTGATAATTATTATGATTTTCCTTGTTTCAGACTAGGTTTTAAGGTGAAAATTAGGGGTTAAATCGTCAAATTTTAGTTCAAGCACCGTAAAAAATGATCATTTTTCCTGTGATTTCACCCTGCAAGTTGCTGGTATTGGGTGAGGTAAGAACATAAGATGGTGAGGTTCACCTCAACAGGGGTGACTTGTGACTAGTGACTTGTGATTAGAAATTCTCTAGAAATATTCGTCTTTACGTCTTCGGAGCGGGAATTGGGAATCGGGATAAGCTGGAACTAGGTAATAGGAACTAGGAAATAGGAATCTTGAGCCAGGCAGAAATTAGAGTATTAACAGCTATACGACTCAACAGGAGTGACTAGTGACTAGTGACTAGTGACTGGAAATTTCCTAGAAATATTCGGCTTTGGTGCGGGAATTGGGAATCGGGATAAGCTGGAACTAGGTAATAGGAACTAGGTAATAGGAACTAGGTATTAGGAATCTTGAACCTGCCTGAAATTTTTCGACTCAAAAACTAAACAGGAGTGACTAGTGACTAGTGACAAGTGACTGGATGTGCTGAAAATGAACATTTTAACGTCTTAATCAGTCATGTGCCTTTGGAGGTACTAGGAAATAGGTATTGGGAACTAGGTGGTTTGAATCTATCCTAAATTGCTCACCTCAACGCCTAAACGACTCAACAACTAAACAGGAGTGACTAGTGATTAGTGACTAGTGACTGGATGTGCTGAAAATGAGCATTTTAACGTCTTAATCAGTCATGTGCCTTTGGAGGTACTAGGAAATAGGTATTGGGAACTGGGTGGTTTGAAGCTATCCGAAATTGTTCACCACAAGGACTAAACGTCTCAACAACTAAACGCCTCAACAACTAAACAGGAGTGACTAGTGACTAGTGACTAGTGACTGGATGTACTGAAAGTGAGCATTTTAACGTCTTAATCAGTCATGTGTCTTTGGAGGTACTAGGAAATAGGTATTGGGAACTAGGTGGTTTGAACCTATCCTAAATAGCTCACCTCAACGCCTAAACGACTCAACAACTAAACAGGAACTAGGTAATAGGAAATAGGAATCTTGAGCCAGGCAGAAATTAGAGTATTAACAGCCATACGACTCAACAGGGGTGACTAGTGACTAGTGACTAGTGACTGGATGTGCTGAAAATGAGCATTTTAACGCCTTAATCAGTCATGTGCCTTTGGAGGTGCTAGGAAATAGGTATTGGGAACTGGGAAATAGGAATTCTGACTTTAACCAAAACTCTGTAAAAAACAGAACTTGAGCTTAATGCCTATTCTTAATTGGCTAGTTTTCAACTGTCAACTCAGGAGTGACTGGTGACTAGTGACTAGTGACTAGCTGAAAATGAACGCCTTATCGACTGAATCAGCCGTATGTCTTTTGATGTACTAGGAAATAGGGATTGGGAACAGGGTGTTTTGAATCTATCCGAAACTGCTCACCTCAACGTCTCATCAAGCAAAAAACCGGTTTAGGTAATTGGCAAAATGAATTTTTAGTTTAAAAACCTGGGGTAGTACTTTAACCCAAAATGGATGTCGAAGATGATGTCAACAGATCCTAAGATGGTTTGCTCATCCCATAAATACCCGCCGGAACTTGTTGCTACAAGGCTGAGCTGATCATTTATTTTTGAGCTTAAGTAAAGGTTGAGCATAACAAGGTGGTTGTCAGACATATCTTCACGAAGATCTCTGTGCCTTATTTGATTGGTTTCACGATAGTTCTCGTAGATTACATTGAATGTGGGCGGGGTGTACAGATACTTTAATCCATAACCCCAACTCAAATCCTCAAAATGAAATCTTCTACCACAACCAAAAAGAAATTGAACATTGCCTTGGTACCATTGGGTGAGGTTTAAATTGTAAGGACTGGTGTCAGTATAAAAAATAATGTTCTCTCGAATGGTTTTAAAACGGTACAAGCCTAGCTCAAAATATCCAGTATTTATTTCAAGTTGAAACGATAAACCAGGGTCAAGGCGGCCCGTGGAAGTTTCATTGAAGTAGATAACTTCGTGACCCAGTTCAAGTTGAAGGCCTAGTTTTGTTTGACCATTAACTGAGGTTGAGAACAGCAGCATTAAAATGACAAAAGCAAAATACCGCTTGATGTTTGTGAAATTGAAAACCTTAACCTCCTTCAAGTTCAAGGTTTCCGTCCGCTGAAGGACTGAAAATGAACACCAGGTTCTTAAGGGGTGAATTGCCAAGAATTTCAAGGTCATATGGCTTGTGTTTTCTGATGGGTGTATACTTTAAAATAAATTCATTCATCCTTAATGTTCCGTCTGAACACAGCCTCTACCTCATACCTTAAAGTATAGGTGCCTAAACCCGGGTACAGCGCCGGAAACTCATAATTGAAATGGTACTCCCTCAATCGATGCCTCGCTCCATACTGCTCTCCGTAAAAAGGCTCACCTATATATGTGAAGTTGACCATTACTGAGTCTTGAAGGGGACTGCAGTCATCAGATTTAAAAAATATTTTTATCACCTGAGATTCAAGGCTGTCAAGGTCATTGTATTCTGATCCGTCTAATTCTTCTAATGTAAAAAGGTTGGCAGTTATGGTGCTTGTTGATGTGAAAAAAAACGTGTCTAGACTTGAATCATAAGGTTGGTATGCTTCTATGGTAGAAGTAAGGTTATCAAAGGTCAGATTTTCGTCGATTTCAACATCATGAAGAACTGAGTGAAAATTTAATTGGGAGAGAGGCATTGGCCAGGTAATGTTTTTCATTGAAACTGCTCTAGACACTGGAATGTTTGTTATTTCATGTGTATTGCCCAATGAATCAGTAATAAAAATATTGACACTTCCTTCGGGAGGCAGTGTAGATGCGCCTACAAGTTCTTCCTTGCAAGAATAAATTCCGATCATTCCTGCAAGTAATAAGGTGGTTAAGCTTCTTGTTTTCATGATTCTGGTGATTCTTTAGAGTTGAGTTCATTCGCCCTTAATGTTCCTTCGAAACACAGCTTCTACCTCATACCGTAAAGTATAGGTGCCTAAGCCTGGGTACAGCGCCGGAAATTCATAATTGAAATGGTATTCCCTCAAACGATGCCTTGCTCCGTATTGCTCTCCGTAAAAAGGCTCACCTATATATGTGAAGTTGACCATTACGGAGTCTTGAAGGGGTTTGAATTCTTGGCAGTCGAAAAGTATTTTGGAATTCATGGTTTCCAAGGTATTAAGGTCATCGAAATTATCAGAGTTAATTTCTTCCCAGTCATAAAGCCTTGCTTTTAAGGAGTTGTTTGGTGTAAAAAAGAAAGTATCCAAGCTGGATTCATAAGGTTGGAAGGAGTGAATGGATGAGTTAATGTATGGGGTAGATTGATTCTCGGTTAATTCAATAGATGGGAAGGATGCATAATACCCCAAATAGGACCATGGTTTTGCCCAGGTTTCTCTTTTTGCAGCAAGCGCGGTTAATACTTCTTGGTACGGCACAATCAAAGTGTCTCCTAAACTATCCGTAATAATCAAGGTGGCGCTTCCTTTTGGAGGAAGGGTTGGTGCCTCCACGGGTTCTTCTTTGCAAGAATAAATTCCAATCAATCCTGCAAGTAATAAGGTGGTTAAGCTTCTTGTTTTCATGATTCTGGTGATTCTTTAGAGGTGAGGTCATTCATCCTTAATGTTCCGTCTGAACATAGCTTCTACTTCATACCGTAAAGTATAAGTGCCTAAACCCGGGTACAGCGCCGGAAATTCATAATTGAAATGGTATTCCCTCAAACGATGCCTCGCTCCGTATTGCTCTCCGTAAAAGGGCTCACCTATATATGTAAAGTTGACCATTACAGAGTCTTGAAGGGGTTTGAGTTCTTGGGATCCAAAGAATATTTTGGAATTCATGGTTTCTAAAGTGTGAAGGTCATCGAAATTATCAGAGTCAATTTCCTCCCATTCATAAAGCCCAGCTTTTAAGGATGTATTTGGTGTGAAAAAGAAGGTGTCTAAGCTGGGTTCATAGGGCTGAAAACAGTGAACATCTAAGAATAAGCCCAAGGCTGATTGGTTTTCGGCTAATTCAACATTTGGGAAGGATGCTTGAAACGCCAAATAGGACCATGGTTTTGCCCAGGATTCTTTTTTCGAAGAAAGAGCAGTTAATGCATCTTGGTACGGCACAATCATAGTGTCTCCTAAACTATCCGTAATTATCAAGGTGGCGCTTCCTTTTGGAGGAAGGGTTGGTGCCTCTATGGGTTCTTCTTTGCAAGAATAAATTCCAATCAATCCTGCAAGTAATAAGGTGGTTAAGCATCTTGTTTTCATGAGATAATCTTGGTTTATTGGAATTTAGGGTACGTAATTCGTTTTTTTACTCCTTCTGGGTTTTTGAAGAAATTGATATTCAAGGCCTAGTTTAAATATCAACGAATGATATAAATGGTGGGCAGGTGGCATAAAAAACGACTCTTGAACTCCGTAAATAAAACCAGGCTGTACCATCAATTTAGAGTTGATGGGAAAATTAACACCGCCGTTTATTCCAAATTTCCCTGATGTATAGGTAACAAATGGAGAACTTTGATGGTATTTTCCTTTAATTTCATGCAGAAATGAAATGCCAACAAGAAAGCCTAGATCTATGGATTGTCCACCTTGAAGGGGGAACCTACGACCAATGGTGGCTTGGTGGTAAAAAGCTTTACTTATGTATTCAAAGCCCTCTATTTTCCGGTTAAGAATTTCCCTTCGCACTTTATATTCTAGGGTATGCGAATGAATGTCTAATGTTAAACCCAAGGCATAAGAAGTAGAGATTGGGGCAAGTTCTTCCTTGCTATTATTGTACAGACAGGGGCCTAAGTCAAGTCCTGCCCCAAGACTTACTTGCGCTGAAAGCAGGCTTGGAAGCCCGATATACATTAAAAGGAATAGTGTTTTCATAGTGTTAGGGTTTAATATTGCTTCGTCGGTTAAGAAATTTAGGGTAATACTTAATCCCAAAATGGATGTCAAAGATGATGTCAACAGATCCTAAGATGGTTTGCTCATCCCATAAATACCCGCCGGAACTTGTTGCTACAAGGCTGAGCTGATCATTTATTTTTGAGCTTAAGTAAAGGTTGAGCATAACAAGGTGGTTGTCAGACATATCTTCACGAAGATCTCTGTGCCTTATTTGATTGGTTTCACGATAGTTCTCGTAGATTACATTGAATGTGGGCGGGGTGTACAGATACTTTAATCCATAACCCCAACTCAAATCCTCAAAATGAAATCTTCTACCACAACCAAAAAGAAATTGAACATTGCCTTGGTACCATTGGGTGAGGTTTAAATTGTAAGGACTGGTGTCAGTATAAAAAATAATGTTCTCCCGAATGGTTTTAAAGCGGTACAAGCCTAGCTCAAAATATCCAGTATTTATTTCAAGTTGCATGCTTGCGCCAGGGTCAAACCTGCCCGTTGATGTTTCATTGAAATATATAGCCTCGTGGCCAAGGTTCAACTGTATACCAAGTCTGGTTTGAGCTAATGATGAATTTATTGTGAGCCCTAATAGAGCTAGGATTGTTATTAACCGCTTCATAATAATTTATTTAGGAAGTGAAACTTTTACACATTGACCCCCATTGTTTGAATGAGTGATATAGTCTGCCCCAGGGCTTATGGGAATATTTTCATCTAATAGATATTCAAATGTTATTCCGCCATATAGGTGACTTAAAAAGGTTTTTTTGCCACTCTTGTCATATTTTTTCACGAGTCTAAACCTTCGTTTGTTTTCCGAAGATCGCTTGTTAAAGGTTTCAGGAATAAGGCAGCTTAATTCTTGCTCCACTCCATTAATTAAACTTGTTCCACTGCTGTACCCTGTACCGTAAATATGGCCAACGCCATTTACCTTTTTTAACTTTCCGTTCTCATTATATACTCTAGTTTTAAGGAAATACCTGGTCTTTCTAAGTGGCCAAATTCTTAAGTGCTTAATGGCTGCCTTGTACTTTATAGAATAATCGTCAAACTCTTCCGTTTTAAAACCGTAAACGGCCTCGTCAGAAATGCAACAATCGTCTGGCTTTAGTGGCCACCGTGGATCAGTGAAATCCGTCTCGATGACATCAACGGAAACGCATTCAATAAGCTCATTCTCCAAAGTCCCATCAAGATGAGCGGTCATTAAATCTAGGGCAGTATTATAACCGTTTGCGACAAGGTCTGGATAGTCTTGGACGCCATTCCCGTCACCAGTTGGTGTCAATTGGGTTCTAAACAAGTATAGAACAACGTCTGTTGTAGGGTACTCTGTATAGGTGTATGAGGTAGCTGTGCTGTTCTGGTTTAGAATGTCTAGATATTGTCCATTTCCCAAGTCAAGTAATCCACTAACAAAATTCCCAGGACCAGGCACTAGGTTAAAGCCGAAATCGATAGCGTTACAAACTTGGCCAATTTGAGGGGTGAATAAAATGTCGCTAGACCCTGGGCAGGCTAATCTTGAAAATGAAAAAGTGTCAACGGTTAAAGTTGAGGCTGTTAAGTAGGTTACGGTTCCTTCAATTTTTGTGCCGTCAGGAATGATGACGCTTGGACTAACGTCCGTTGAGGTGAATCCAAGTTTAGGTATAGACCAAAGGTAAGAGGTTGCAGTTGTGGACCTAGGTATTATTCTATAACCTTCCAATCCAAGTGAATTATCTTTCTTTAAAATGATTTTCATTTCATGAACATCTGGATATTCAAGGTTCATGTGCCTTATCAAAATTTCAGGATCATCAGGTACGCTGCTCAGGCTTGTTAATGTTGAAACCATATCATGTTTAGTCTGATTGCAATTTATTGCCTCTACAGCATGAGCCTCGTCAATAAACTTAAATAAGCTACAGCCAATCTTTACTACCCTATTTGGGTTTAAAACCGTTTTCAAGGCTTCGTCAAATATCTTACATGAGCCTTCAGGGCTAGAGTTAAAGTCCAGTAAATGGGAGTTAGGGTTTGATTCCCAGGCATTTTGAGCGTCAAAAACAGTGGATCTCAACGATGTAAACCCAAGCCAATCTTCAAAGCTTAAAAACGCAATTTCCTCAGGATCAGCATTGGGGTCATTGAGTGCTATACTATCTTGTTCTTCTAGCTGGGCTAGAGCTCGCTCAAAATCTTCGAACGATTGGAATTTAAGCGTGCCGTTATCATTTACAACGTTTATATTTTGATAAGTACCATTGGGGAGTAGACTGAAAGACGGAGTAACGGATTGGCTTTGTTGCTCTATAATGTCAAGGTCTTTTTTGCAGCTTGAGATGGTTAACCCCAAGGTAAAGAGAAATAGGGTTAAAAAACTGACTGATTGTTTGATTTTGGTTCTCATGACAAATAATAATTAAAATTAATACTTGCCACCTTAGCTAAGAATTGCTCTCGCTTCTGCAGAGGTTTTGCAGGAGCCGTGTGGGAATGCTGCTGCTTGCGCAGGGGTGTGGGGTAAACATTGAAGATAAGCGTAGCGGTTCTCATGCTTCAGTGGTTATTTTGCCCCATAAATTTAAAAGTATTTTTCAATAATTCTCAAAATTTTTCCTTAAAAAATTTACAAGATTTAATTTAATGGCTTGAAAATCAGTGTCATAAATTACAATATTGACCAAGGCTTGGGCAAGGTTAGCTTATGAAGGACTTAATTTTAATTATATACATCCTATAATCAGGGGATTTCCTTAGTTTTGGCAGCTTAATTGAACATGTTCATGCGAACCAAAACCTTATTCTTCATCCTCATTATTGGCTTACTGGGCTCTTCCTGCATGACCAATAAAAAGGTGGTCCTTTTTCAAGGCAAGAAAAACAGAGATTATAAACTCGATTTCCCCAAATTCACCATACGTACCAATGATTTCCTCTACATTCAAATTGGTGCCGTAGATGCCGACCTCGGTTCTCTCATTAGCAATGCAGAAACCTCTGGGGGCGGGGGCAATCAACAAATTCAGCCACAATCGCTTTATTTTACTTCCTATCATGTATCAGATTCTGGTACGGTTGATTTGCCTGTAGTAGGGCATTTGAAGGTTACGGATTTATCCATTCAGGAGGCGGAAGGTCTGATCAATGCAGAATTCGCCAAATATTTTAAGAACATTCAAGTATCGGTTCGGTATCCAGGCATTAGTTTTTCGGTAATTGGAGAAGTAAGGGCACCCGGCTTGAAAACGGTTTTTCAGGAACAAGTGAACCTAATGGAGGCCTTGGCCCTTGCCGGAGATATGGATCTTTTTGCAGACCGCGAGGAAGTAATAATTTATAGGAGGTATGAAGATCGTATGGTTTCCCGAAAGGTCAACCTCCTAGACGATAATATAATTTCCAAACCTGAATTTTTCCTTCAGCCCGGAGATGTAATCTATGTGCAACCCCTTCAACGAAAGCATGTGGGCTTGGGAACCACCGGGGTAGCTGCCTTTCAAACCATGGTTTCCATTCTTTCTTCCGTGGTCTTAATTGTAAATCTTACTCAATAATTCATGGCTGAGCAACAATACTTACAAGAGGAAGAGAAGGATTCCATCGACATTAAGCGTCTTCTCTTTAAGGTTCTAGCGGCCTGGAAATACATTCTTCCCTCCATCGCCATCGCCCTGATCATTGCCTTTTTCATCAATCGATACACGGTTCCAACCTATTCCATCTCCACCGTGGTAAACATTCAGGAAGAAAAAAACCCCTTCTTCCAAACCAATACCATGCTTCAATTCAATTGGGGAGGGCAAGGACAAATGCTTCAAAGCAATATCAAGGTTCTTGAGTCTTATGCCCACAATGAAAAGGTGGTGAAGGATCTTGGGCTTATGGTAGAAATCTATGCCAAGGGTGAAATTGTAGAATCCCTGGAGTATAAATCAGCCCCCTTTGAGCTGGTCTATGATTCTGCCTCCTTCTTGCCCCAAGGCTCATATGTCTTGGAAAATACAAGCGATAAGGGCTGGGTATTGAAGGCTGAGGAAAAATCTTCGGTGTCTCTGGTAAATTATAAAACAGGGGAAACTCAAAAATCAAAGGGTTGGGAAGGAGAAAAGATTCTCCCCATTGAATTTGGACAGTCCATTACCGGATTTGGAGGTGAATTTGTTTTAGAACCCCTAGATGATGAGATTTCCGGGGTATACTTAATCAATATTCGGTCCATTCCTTCCACGGTTCGCATGTACCAGAGAAGAATGAATATTGAACAAATGGACAACCAGGCTTCTATCATTGAGGTTTCCATGACTGGGCCGTACCGGAAATTATTGGTGGATTATTTGAATACCTCCAATGCTTATTTTGCCGAATACCAGGTGGAACGTAAAAACGAAACATCCTCCAGGTCCATTGAGTTTATTGACAGCCAATTGGCCGGAGTAGTTAGTTCCTTAAAAGCTTCCCAAGCTAAGATTGAGGCCTTCCAAGAGAACAATGAGGTGGTAGACCTTAGCCTGGAGGCCCAAGAAACCTTAGAGCGGTTCAAAACCCTGGAGGCAGACAAGGCTCAACAAGAATTGGTGATTAAATATTGCAATTACCTCCTTGAATTTCTGGATACTGAGGAAGATTTATTAAGCCTAATGGCTCCCTCTGTGGTGGGTATTCAAGATCCGGGGCTTTCCGGAAGGATTGAGGAATTGGTGGAGCTATCCAAGGAAAAGTCCAGAATTGAATACGTTTCCACCGGGGAAAACCCCTTGTTGGATCGTATCAAACAACAGATTAAGACTTCCCGGAAGGCGGTAAAGGAGAGAACGGAAAGAATCAAGAACACCACCCAATCCCGAATTGATGAGATTGAAGAGGAATTGAGGGAACTCCGCCTGGAATTCCGAAAACTTCCGGCCACAGAACAAGAACTTATCAATATCCAAAGGGAGTACGAACTCAACGAACAGCAATACATTTACCTCCTGCAAAAACGGGCCGAAGCCGGTATTGTTATGGCTTCCAATGTGCCAGATTCCTATGTGATTGACGCGGCTAGAGACCTGGGTCAAAGCCCCATTGCTCCCAATAAAATGCGGACCTTTATGGTGGCCTTTATGCTGGGATTGATCATTCCTATAGGTGTTGTTTTTGGTTGGGATATCCTGGATACCAAGGTAAGGGACATCAATACCCTAAAGAATTTATCCTCCATACCCGTTTTGGGTGGGGTGGGACACCATGAGGGGGCCACCAATCTGGCCGTGGCTGAAAAACCCAAGGGAAATATGGCAGAAGCCTTCCGGGCCTTACGATCCAACCTGCGTTTTATTCTTACGGGGGAAGAGGGGAAGGCCTTAAGCATAATGGTAACTTCAGGGAATTCCGGAGATGGAAAGACCTTCTGCGCCATGAACCTAGCCCTATTATATTCCAGAGCCGGTCACAATACCCTGTTGGTGGGCGCCGACCTTAGAAAACCAAGAATTTATGATGATTTTGGATTATCCAATAAAATTGGTATAACCAATTACCTTACAGGAAGAAAAACCTATGAGGAAGTTATCCTTTCAACCGGGTATGAAAACCTAAGCCTTTGTGTGGCAGGTCCCATTCCTCCAAACCCTGCCGAGCTTTTGGAGTCAACCCAACTTAAAACCTTTATTGAAAAGGCCAAGGAGGATTATGATGTAGTCATCATCGATACCGCCCCCATCGGTTTGGTGGCTGATACCGCTCTTTTAAAGCCGTATACCGATCTCACCCTATATGTAGTGCGCCAAGACAAAACCGCCAAGGGAGAAATCAAAATGGTGGAAGAACGATATGCCGAGGGCTTGTTCAAGAATACCTATTTCATAATGAATGATATCCAGGTAAAAGCGGGTTATGGCTATGGCTATGGCTATGGTTACGGGTATGGTTACGGCTATGGCTACGGCTATGGTGAGTACGGAGAAGAAAGTTCAAAATAAGTTTACCAAAAATTCATTTTGAATCTTTGGTAATTCATAAAGAACGAGTAGTTTTGCTACTCGTTTTTTCTGTCCTATAAATCAGACCTTTATTCTCTGATCTGGGACTTACCAGGCGAAGCCATGGCCGCCGCAGGCGGCTACGTGAGTCGGGAATCGGGAGTCGGGAGTCGTGCTAATCTGGAACTTTCCTGAAAATTACACGGGCTAAACAACTAAATGACCCAACAACTAAACAGGGGTGACTAGTGACTAGAATTTGCTAGAAACATTGTACTATCCGACAAGGAACAGGGAAATCGCGTGTATGTGGGGTGGCTTGTAAGGATAAGAAAAATGATTAAACGGCATTCTTCTGGTAGCGGATTAAACCTGAAAGCAATTGGATTGCTTTAAACCTTTGTTTTTCCAGGTTTTTGTGTTCTTCATTAGAAAGGTAACCTAAATCCCGAGCAAATAATAAAAGGGTTTCTAATTCCACCAAAGACCCTCTAGAGATATAAAGAAAGTTAAGAAGGGATTTATTCGAGTTTCTGGCGAACCCTTCAGCTATATTCGTTGAGACTGAAACAGAAGCACGCCTTAGTTGACTGACAATACCAAATTTTTCATGATCAGGGAAGTTATGCGTGACCTTATAAATTGACAAGGCAAAGGAGTAGCTGAGCTTGTAGGCCAAAAGATCTTTGTGGTTCATACGTAATGTTTTAGGTGGTTCTGAACATGAAATCTAGAAAAAATGAAAATTAAAGTCAACAACAGGTTCTTGTTCCCGTTTAACTAATTAAGAACATTCCAATTCCCAATTCCCAATTCCCGATTCCCGATTCCCGATTCCCGGCTCCCTAATATGGATTTACTAAAAACACTCCTCACCTCAAAAACTCGAGTAAAGCTTTTCACAAAGTTTTTGCTCAATCCTGAGACGCGTTCTTATTTACGGGGTTTGGAGACAGAATTTGGAGAGAGTAGTAATTCCATTCGATTGGAATTGAATAAAATGGAGGCTGTAGGGATTTTGGATGCAAAGCAAGAGGGTAACCGGAAATATTTCCAGGCGAATACCAATCATGCCCTTTTCGGCAGCTTGCAACACATTGTTCACCATTTCATTGGCTTAGATCGAATCATTGATCGGGTGGCTGAGAAAATGGGTAGCCTGGACAAGGTTTTTTTGGTGGGCGATTATGCCCAAGGAAAGGACAGCGGAATCATCGACTTGGTATTTGTAGGCGAGGATTTGGACGAGGAGTATATGATTAAATTAATCCGGAATTGCGAAGGATTGATTGATCGTAAGATAAGATACCTAATAGGAACCGAGGGTGAGGCTAGGAGCATGAAGCCCAATATGTTAATTTGGGAAAACAATGCCTAGGTCTTGGTTCGTACTATACTCCAAGCCAAGGGCGGAAAAGAAAACGGCTGAACGTTTGGAAAGAGATGGTTTTGAGGTTTTTTGTCCTACGAGAAAGGTTCTCAAACAATGGTCTGACCGTAAAAAATGGGTTCAAGAACCTGTCTTACCCTCCTACCTCTTTGTGCTTTGCGAGGAGCATGAACGAGAAACTGTTCTTCAAGACCCGGGAGCCGTACGATTTGTATTCTGGCAAAAAAGCCCCCTAACCATTCGGGAAAAGGAATTGCTTGAATTTAAAGCATATTTAGAAGGTGCTCTTGTAGAAGATGTTGAATGGGTGAAAATTGGCCCTGGAGAGAAGGCGGTTGTACATGGGGGCGCCTTTAATGGGGAGTATGTGGAGATTATTGAGGAAAGTGGAAAGGCTGTTCTAGTGAAGTTCATTAATACACATCAGGCGTTGTTATTGAAATTAAATAAGAGCAACTTAAGACCAAGAAATAAGATTTAAGTTTTGAAGATTGTTGTAGTTGGATCCGGATATGTTGGCCTAGTTACTGGCGCTTGTTTTGCTGAAATGGGGAACTCGGTGGTTTGTGTTGATGTTGACAAAGATAAAAT
Source organism: uncultured Flavobacteriales bacterium (assembly GCA_937139155.1). Taxonomy (GTDB): domain Bacteria; phylum Bacteroidota; class Bacteroidia; order Flavobacteriales; family JBLHRE01; genus CAKZPI01. The sequence goes on along the minus strand of CAKZPI010000034.1, from coordinate 193,910 downwards.
CGAGGGCTTAAGGCGGGGAGTAATTCCAATTTATGAGCCCGGCTTGGAGGAGATGGTGGTGAACAATCAAAAGAAAGGGCATTTACGATTCGAAACCCAGCTGAGTAATGCTCTTCCAAACACCAAATTTGTATTTATTGCTGTTGGAACCCCGATGGGGGAGGATGGATCTGCGGATTTACGCTATGTTTTGGAAGTCGCGAAGGAAATAGGAAAAAAATTAGATACCCCAACGGTTGTTGTGAACAAATCCACCGTACCGGTTGGAACAGCAGATAAGGTTCGGGAAACCATTCAAAGGGAATTAAACCATAGGAAGGGATTTGAGAACCTATATTTTGACGTGGTTTCAAACCCAGAGTTTTTGAAAGAAGGGGCGGCCATTAAGGACTTTATGAAACCTGATCGAGTAGTTGTTGGCGCGGAAAAGGAATCTTCAATCCGGTTGATGCGAAATTTATACGCACCCTTTTTCAAGCAAAACGAACGATTTATTTCCATGGACACCCGGTCTTCAGAGATGACAAAGTACGCAGCAAATGCCATGTTGGCCACCAAGATTTCCTTTATGAATGAGATGGCCAATATTTGCGAACGCGTAGGCGCCGATGTGAATCAGGTGCGGATTGGCATTGGTTCCGATTCTAGAATAGGGTACTCCTTCATCTACCCAGGAATTGGGTATGGTGGCTCCTGTTTTCCGAAGGATGTAAGAGCTTTAATAAAAACAGCAGAAAATCATGCTTATTCACCTCAAATTCTGGAAGCGGTTGAAGATGTAAATGCTTTTCAAAAAGGCATTTTAGTTAAAAAGCTTATTCAGGAGTATGGTGAGGAACTTCAGGGGAAAACTTTTGCAATTTGGGGATTAAGCTTCAAGCCAGAAACCGATGATATGCGGGAGTCGGCGGCTTTGGTTGTGGTAAGGGAGCTCCTGAAACGAAAGGCAAGGGTCAAGGTATACGATCCAAAAGCTATGGACGAGGCCAAAGCTCACTACTTTAAGGATTTGGAAGTGGAATATGCATCTACCAAATACGAGGCTTGCCAAGATGTAAACGCCTTGCTTCTTTTAACCGAGTGGAAAGAATTTCGCTCGCCGGATTTCGAGGAATTAAACAAGCTTTTAAAAGATTCCATCATATTTGACGGAAGAAACCAGTATAATCAATTCGAATTAAATTCATTCGGTATTAAATACATTCAAATCGGGAAATGAAAAATTTAAACGAAACAAAAATTGCGGTAATCGGCCTGGGCTATGTTGGTCTTCCTTTGGCGGTTGAATTTGGTAAAAAATTTAATACCATCGGTTTTGACATAAACCAAAACCGTATTGATGAATTAAATAAGGGAGTTGACTCTACCCTAGAGGTAGAGGATGATTACCTAAAGGATATCTTGGATAACTACCCATTTAAGGTTTCAGCCAATCCCGCCGACATTGAGGAATCAAATTTTTATGTTATCACGGTTCCAACCCCTACGGATAAACATAATCGGCCTGTTTTAACTCCCCTTGTAAAAGCTTCAGAGACGGTGGGTAAGGTTTTGAAAAAGGGAGACGTGGTTGTTTATGAATCTACCGTCTACCCAGGAGTTACGGAAGACGAATGCATCCCTGTATTGGAGCGGGTTTCAGGATTGAAATACAATGAGGATTTTTATGCCGGGTATTCACCTGAACGGATTAACCCAGGTGATAAAGAACATACGGTTACCAAAATCTTAAAGGTTACTTCGGGTTCAACCCCTGAGGTTGCCACGTACGTAGATCAGGTATATAAAGAAGTTATTGTTGCAGGCACCCACCTAGCCCCTAGCATTAAGGTGGCTGAAGCAGCAAAGGTGATTGAAAACTCGCAGCGAGATATAAACATTGCATTTGTGAATGAGCTTGCGAAAATCTTCAACCGTATGGGAATTGACACCGATGCGGTTTTAGAAGCAGCCGGAACGAAATGGAATTTCCTCCCCTTTAAGCCGGGCTTAGTAGGAGGTCATTGCATTGGCGTAGATCCCTATTATTTAGCTCAGAAAGCCCAGGAAATTGGCTATCACCCAGAAATAATTCTTGCAGGACGTAGGCTTAATGACAGCATGGGAGAGTATGTGGCCCAAGAATTCGTGAAATGCATGATTAAAAAGGACATTCCAGTCTTAAATGCTCGAGTACTTATGCTTGGAATTACTTTTAAGGAAAACTGCCCTGACATCCGAAACACCAAGGCCATTGACATCTACCGCGAACTTCAGTCTTATGAAATTGAAGTGGATGTATATGATCCTTGGGCTTCCAAGGCCGAAGTTCAGCATGAATACGGTTTTAACCTTGTAGATAAACCTGGTGAGGGTTATCACGGGATTATTCTTGCCGTTTCCCACGAGGAGTTTAAGGGAATGAACTTGGAAGGGCTGAAGGCAGAAAAAGGAGTAGTTTACGATGTTAAAGGATTCCTAGACAAAAAAACTGTTGACGCAAGACTATAAAATGAAGTTATTAATTACAGGAGGCGCAGGGTTTATCGGCTCTAATCTGGTTGAACATTTTCTGAACCATGAAGATGTTGAATTGGTTAGGGTTTATGACGATTTATCGAACGGCTATTACGAGAACATTAAGGAGTTTGAGGGGCATCCCCGTTTCGAATTCATCAAAGGGGATATATGTGACTTTGATAATTTAATGGAAGCAATGAAGGGAATTGATCGGGTTACCCATCAGGCTGCACTAGGTTCAGTACCTAGGTCGATTGAAAACCCCATGAGAAGTACGGAGGTCAATGTATTGGGCACTGTAAATGTCTTATTCGGGGCGGTTCAGTCTAAAATTGATCGTGTAGTATTGGCCTGCAGCTCTTCTACCTATGGTGATCACCCAACCCTCCCCAAGGTTGAAGACCGGATAGGAGAGCCCCTGAGCCCGTATGCGGTAACTAAGGTTGGCGTTGAGCAGTTTGGAACTGTTTTTCATAAAACCTACGGGCTAGATTTTATTGGGCTGAGGTACTTTAACATTTTTGGCCCAAAACAAAACCCTGATAACCCTTACGCTGCGGTGATTCCTATATTTTGCAAGGCATTTCTAGAGCAAGAAACACCAACGATTTTTGGGGATGGTGAAACAAGTCGTGATTTTACCTTCGTATCAAATGCGATACAGGCGAACGAAAGGGCTTTGTTTACAGATAACCCCAATGCTCTGAATCAGATTTACAATACAGCTTGTGGTGAGCAAGTAAGCCTGAATGAAATGATTTCCTATTTACAGGAAATATCAGGACAAAATATCCAACCAAAATTTGGCCCTGAAAGACCCGGAGACGTAAAGCATTCGAAGGCGGATATTTCGAAAATTCAGGAGAACTTAGGGTACAGTCCTTCCGTTTTCATGCGGGATGGTTTGGAGAGGGCTTACAAATGGTATAAAAACAATAAGTCTTTTGAGTAATCCGGTTTTTATCATTGCCGAAATAGGTCAGGCTCATGATGGAAGCCTGGGCTTAGCGCATTCATATATTGACGCTTTAGCGGAAACGGGTATAGATGCCGTTAAATGGCAAACCCATATTGCCGAAGCTGAAAGCAGTGTTCATGAACCATTTCGGGTGAATTTTTCTTTTGAGGACAAGACCCGCATGGACTATTGGAAAAGGATGGAATTCACCTTTCCACAATGGAAAGGACTGAAGGAACATTGCGAAGAAAAGGGACTGGAGTTTCTATCTTCTCCTTTTAGCAATGCGGCGGTAGACATGCTTGAAGAATTGGACGTAAAGCGCTATAAAGTAGGTTCAGGTGAGGTCAATAATTACCTTATGTTGGAAAAGATAGCCAAAACGAAAAAGCCCATCATTTTGTCTTCAGGGATGAGCTCTTTTGAGGAATTAAATAACACCATAGAATACCTAAAGGGGTTTGGAAATGACCTCTCATTGCTGCAGTGCACCACTGCATATCCAACCTCACCAGAGAACTGGGGCTTAAATGTAATCGGTGAGATGAAGTCACGATATAACTTACCCGTTGGGTTTTCTGATCATAGTGGTGAGGTTTATGCTTGTTTGGCCGCTACGGCACTAGGGGCTACTACCCTTGAATTTCATGCGGTATTTGACAAAAGAATGTTTGGCCCTGATGCCAAATCTTCACTTGAAATAGGTCAAATAAAAGAGCTGGTGAGGGGGGTAAGGCAGATTTCCGAATCTTTTAACCATCCAATAGACAAAGCGAATAACTCTAAGTTTCAAGACTTGAAAAAGATTTTTGAAAAATCCTTGGCAGTAAATAAAGACCTCCCAGCGGGACATATATTGACCTTTGAGGATTTGGAGGCTAAAAAGCCAAAAGATTATGGGGTTAATGCCCATGACTTCAGAAGCCTAATAGGGATGAAATTGAAAAAACCATTAAAAAAATGGGACTTTCTTAATCACCAAGATATCCAATCATGATAGAGGAAATAAAATCTGGTAAACGGAAAATTTGTGTTGTAGTTACTGCACGACCAAGCTATAGTAGGATAAAAACAGCCCTTTCAGCTATTCAAAACCACCCTGACCTAGAGCTACAATTGGTTGTGGCAGCATCAGCCCTGTTGGACCGTTACGGATCGGCTGTAAACTATATTGAAAATGATGGTTTTGAAATCACTGCGAAGGTATTTAACATACTAGAAGGAGAAAATTTAACCGCTGCTGCTAAAACAACAGGAATTGGAATCCTTGAGTTGTCAACGGTTTTTGACAACCTGAAACCAGACATAGTTGTTACAGTTGCAGATCGGTTTGAAACCATGGCAACCGCTATTGCTGCCTCATACATGAACATACCCCTTGCCCATATTCAGGGAGGTGAGGTTACAGGGAATATTGACGAAAAGGTTAGGCATTCAATTACGAAATTGGCAGATTACCACTTTGTTGCTTCAGAGGGGGCTTATGAAAGGGTTTTGAAATTAGGAGAACAAGAGAACGTTGTTTTTAATTCAGGCTGCCCGTCGATAGATCTTGCAGCAGAGGTTGCAGAAAGGCCAGATTTCGATTTTGACCCGTTCAAAAAATACGGGGGCGTTGGCGGGGAGTTCGACTTGAATTCAAATTACTTGGTTGTTATGCAGCACCCTGTAACCAATGAGTACGCTGCATCACGGAAACACGTAGAAGAAACCTTGGCTGCAATTCATGAGTTAGGAATGCCTACCTTTTGGTTTTGGCCGAATGTTGATGCTGGAGCAGACGGTACCTCTAAAGGAATTCGTTCGTTTAGAGAAAAGCATAGACCTCAGCACATTCATTTTTTTAAGAATATGATGCCTGCCGATTTTTTAAGATTACTTGCTAATTCAAGTGGGTTAATTGGGAATTCGAGTGTTGGCATTAGAGAGTGCGCCTTCCTTGGAGTACCTGTTGTAAATATCGGATCAAGACAAAACAGAAGGGACAGGGGAAACAATGTAACGGATGTAGGTTATGACCGTAAGGAAATTCTCGATGCAATTCAGAGATGGAGGAAGGGTGAAAGGCCAGTGCCGTCAAGTGTTTATGGCGGTGGAAATGCAGGACAAAAAATTGCTGATGGTTTAGCCAAGGTAAATTTACAGTACCATAAAACAATCACCTATTAAACGTATTCTCTCAAAGCCTTGAACGTATTAACCATAATCCCTGCTCGAGGAGGGTCAAAAGGAGTCCCTGGTAAAAATAAGGCACTAATTGATGGAAAGCCGCTTATTGCATATACCATTGAAACGGCCCTTAAGTCAAATTTGCCTGGCTACCTTGTGGTTTCCAGTGATGATGATGAGATCCTAGAAATTGCCAAAAGGTATGATGGAGTCCTAATCCATAAACGAGGGGGTAACCTAGCTTCCGATGTGAGCCCTATAACGGATACCATTAAAGAATTATCAGAGAAGTACCCCTCAGACCTAATCCTATTGCTTCAGCCAACCTCACCTATTCGTGATCCAAAACACGTAATTGACTCCATCCGAAAATTGGAAAAAAAATCCGAGGCAAATTCTGTTATTTCGGTCACAGCCATGGACGATATCCACCCTGCTCGGATGTATTGGGAAAAGGAAGATGGCATGCATTCAATTTTGCCTGAATTTGAAAAAACACGTAGGCAAGAAATACCCCCGGCCCTCTACCGAAATGGGGCGATATACCTGGTGAGAACAAAAGCATTTAAGGAAACGGGACAAATTATGGTCAAACCTGCCTTGCCCCTCAAAATGCCTTCTGCCTACTTGTTAAACATTGATGAACCCAGAGATTTGTTGATTGCTGAAGTTTTGATAAAAGCCTGGAAAAATGGAGAGTTAAAATGAGGGTTTATAATGCAGAGCCATACGGTTACAGTGTTAAAGCCATCGATAAATGGAAGAATAAAGGCTTTGCATACCGGGAAGGTAGCTGGGAGGAAATTAATGCGGCTACCCTATTTGAAGGGGTAACTATTTTAATTGTCCGCTTAAAGCAAAAGGTAGATGCCAAGGTACTGGATAAGTTTCCGGATCTAACCCATGTCGTGTCAGCAACTACTGGTCATGACCATTTGGATGAAGAAGCAATGGTTCAAAGAAATGTCCAATTGGTATCTCTTCGCCCCCATACATCATTTTTAAAAACCATACCCTCCACAGCAGAACATACCTGGGCACTAATCATGGCCTTACTCCGCAATATACCGGCAGCGACTCAAGATGTACTAAATGGAAAATGGAACCGCGATCCGTTTAGAGGGTTTCAAATAAAGGACAAGACCATCGGGATAATTGGTATGGGAAGGACGGGGCAAAAAGTCAGTTCATATGCTGAGGCATTTGACGCTCAGGTTGTTTTTTATGACCCGTATGTTGACACCTATCCAGGTGCCAATAAGCTTGACCTCGATACCTTATTGGAAACAGCGGATATCATCTCCATGCATGTTCATTTGAATGAAGAAACGGAATATATGATTGGAGAAAAGGAAATAAGTCAAATGAAAAATGGGGTGTTTTTGATCAATACCTCCCGGGGTAAGGTTTGGAATGAAGAAGCCATATCAAAAGCATTGGGTGACAAAGTCGCTGGTTTAGCCACAGATGTGATTGGTTCCGAACTTGAGAATTTCCAAAAAAGCCCATTATGGCGCGCCGCAACCAATGGGGAAAATGTAATCATCACCCCTCACATTGGAGGAGCGACCTGGGATGCTATGCAAAGTTGCGAGGAATTTATGGCCGTGAATTTTGGTCGGTTGAATAAAAACTTAGACAAGACCTAGTCTCATTGGATAATAAAAGCACTAAGTTTTATACATCAAAAACGAACTATTCAATTAAGTGGAATAGTGTATTGTCCTTCTCCAATTTCTTTGTTTCGTTTATTGTTGGGGTTGTCCTTGCACGCTTGTTGGATCCAAGGGACTTTGGTTTAATCGCAATGGTAACCGTATTCACTTCCCTTTTTGCTTTAATTGTTAATGCAGGGACAGGGTCAGGGTTGGTTCAAAAGAAGGAAATTTCGCAAATCGATTTATCAACTGTTTTCTTTTACAATATTGGTATTGGCCTATTGGCAATGATAAGCCTTTACTGCCTTGCAAAGCCATTGTCAGGATTTTATGAGGAGCCAAGACTAATTCGAATCATTCAAGTGCTTTCCATTAATCCACTGATTCAATCACTTTCTATTGTTCCTATGGAAATCATGAACAGGGAAATTCGAATTAAAGAAAGGGCAATTGCTCAAATGATTGGTCAATTAGGAGCAGCAGGTTTAGGTGTTTTTTTAGCTTTATCAGGTTACGGTGTTTGGGCACTTGTTTTCGCTTCAATTGGTTCATCAAGTATTTCAATGACGCTATATTGGGTACAAGGCAAATGGATACCTAGCATGGCTTTTAGCCGAGCAAGCTTCAAGGCAATCTGGAGCTTTAGCGGGAAAATATTTTACAGCAATATGGTTGATCAAATTGTTCAAAAGGTTGACACTATTATTGTTGTTAAACTGGTTAATCCAACAACGCTTGGGTTTTATGAAAAGGGTAAAAACCTCGGGCAATTACCTGCCAAACAGATAACCAGTATTTTAACTCGAAGCTTTTTTCCTATAATGTCTCGCCTCCAGACAAAACCAAGTGAGTTTGTCGATTTTTTTCAGAAAAATAACCGCTTAATCTCTTTCTGCTCCATTTCTTTTTACTCGGCCTTGTTTATTTTATCCGACTTGCTAATACTTTGCCTTTACGGGTATAAATGGGAAGGTACTATTGTGTTTTTTCAATATGCCATACTTATAGGTATGTTTTATAGTTTAAATGCATATAGAATATATGCTCTTAATGCTCTTGGTTTTCCGAGGTTAACTTTGAAGCGAAATATTATTTTTTCTGCCATTAAAATTTGTGCGTTTTCAATTGTTTTAACCGTGGGTAAAACAATGTTTAAGGCGGAATGGCTGCTCATTTTACTCCTCATAATAGTAGTTTTGAATTTTGTCTGGTTAAGTCTGGACTTAAGAAGAATAATCAATGTTCCCATAAGAGATCAATGGAAATCGGTATACGGATATGCCATTTTAAATGCGTTGCCCTTAGTATTGGTGTGGGGATTGAAATATTATACAGATTTTTCCAATTGGGTTTCCTTAGGCCTAGGGGGTGTTGTTTATTTCCTGGCTTTAATTGTTTTACTCCATGTTACAAAGGATGAAATATGGAGTGGGGTGAAACGAAAAATAAGAGCACAAAAATTCGGGTATAGGTGAAAATTGCATACTTAATATCTCATGGCCATACAGCCCGTGGAGCGCTCCAAACAGGGCTCTTAAAAAAACTGGGTAGACTTGGTGAAGTTCATGTGGTTGCCAAACCTGATGCGGTTGAGAGCTTACAGAATCAATTGGGTCAAGATGTAAAAGCCATCCATGGTTATGATTATACATTAAGCAGTTCAGACCAACACCTAAGTGTTTTTAGGATGCACGTGCATCAGAACATTAAAAAGAATCCAGCCCTTTGGGAAAAGCATTTATGGCGTACCCGATCCAAATCAAATACCTGGAAAAGAAGACTTTTAAACTACCTTTTCTTCTATGCTGGGGCCCTCATTCGAGTAGTTCCAGGTGGTAAATCATTGTTTTATAGGATTGAGGCTAAAGGATACTATAAACCTGATGCTGTACGAATTTTAAGCTCAATTGAAGCTGATCTACTGATTTCAACTCGGCCTGTGGATGAAATGGAAATTTGCATGCTAGAGGCGGCAAGAAGGCTGGGCATACATCGCTCATTCTATATTTTAAGCTGGGACAATATTACCTCTAAAGGGGTTTTCCCGGTATCAGGAGACACGTATCTAACGTGGGGGCCAATCATGAACAAGGAGTTGAGTGAATACTATAAGGTTCCTGAATCCAAAACCTACAATACAGGTGTTACGCATTTTGACATTCATGCGCAAGTCCGGGAGGGTGACTTGCTTCAGGTGAATCTACTTGATCAAATGGGGTTGGACTCGAAAAAGCCCTATCTCTTTTTCACCATGTCAGCCTCTTATTATGCACCCAATGAAATTGATATTGTTGAGTGGTTGGCCAAGGCGGTAGAGGATAACCGGTTTGGTAATGAGATGCAGTTGGTGATTAGGCCCCATATGGCCAATTTAATGGCCGACCGTTCAGACCAGTCCTGGTTAACACGTCTAAATAAGCTCCCTTCAAAGCGCGTTACTTTGGATGTTCCGGACTCAGACAACAGTCTTCTTACCTGGTACATGAAGCAAGATGACATGATTAAGCTTTCCAATTTAATTCATGGTTCTAGCATTTGCCTGAATTCAGGTTCAACCATTTCCATAGAGGCGGCCTATTTAAACCGCCCAATTATCCTAACATCTTTTGATATTTCCGATTTCCCGAAATGGCAATCCGCAAGGAGGTTATTGGAATACCTTCATTTAAAAAAGTTTATTTCATTTGGAGGGTGTGCAGTTGTTCAGGACTTGAAGTCATTGGAGAAGGCAATTAATCGATATTTGGAGGAACCCTCCTTACATGAGGTGAACCGGCTAGAGGCAGTTGAAATGGAGTGCTTTAAAAATGACGGTAAGGCGACGGATCGATTTGTGAAAAACGTATCTGAAATCCTTAACGGCTTGAAATGAAGGTCTATAAAAGTATTATTTTAGATGTTGACGGAGTTTTGTTTGATTCCAATGCACTAAAGGAAAGGAATATTGGAGACGCGGTAGAGGGGTATTGTTCTGCGGAAGAAAAGGAGGAGTTTGTTTCGTATTATATTGAACACAATGGACTGCCGCGTGAAGTGAAGATTGAAAAATATTTCGGAAGGGGAAGTGAAGATTCAAAGGCAATTCTGGCCCGATACAACGAATTAAATCATGAAACCTTATATGAAGTACCGATGACCCCAGGAGCTCTGGCCTTTCTTAGAAAATGGTCAAAGGTGGCTAGAATTTGGGCCTTATCTGGCGGAGCTGAGAATGAGGTGAATTCCTTGTTTGAAAAAAACAAACTGCTTAAATACTTTGACCGGGTATACGGTGGGCCGGTTTCAAAAAAGGTGCACGTACAAAGCATTCCCATAAGTCAGCCTTGTATCTATGTCGGGGACAGCTTGGTAGACTACGAAACTTCCCAACTCATCAAAACGGATTTCGCATTCATGTATGAATTCACTCAGGTTGTTAATTGGAAAGCTTATTTTAAAGGGAAGGAAGATGTAAAATTGATTAAAAATTTAGAGGACATTACATATAAAATTTAATAACCAATATAATTATGATTAAAGTAGGAATAAACGGGTTTGGCCGGATTGGTCGAGCGATATTTAGAAACAACCTTGATAAAAGTGTTTTTGAAGTGGTTGCCATTAATGACATTAATCCAGACAATGCAAACATTGCATACACCTTAAATTATGACACCTTATACGATCGACTCCCGGAACCCTATAAGGTTGAAGGCGATTACCTCGTACACCCAGGTTCTGGCTCGAAAATTTTGGTGACGCACAAGGCCTCAGTTGCTGATGTAGATTGGGCTGGTCAAGGAGTAGATTTTGTAATAGACGCTTCAGGGGTTTATCAGAATGTTTTGGATGCCCAGAAGTTGATTCAGAACAAATCAGTTAAAAAAGTTTTCATTACCCATTCTCCAAAAGATGTTGACTTTACAATGGTATTGGGGGCAAATGAACATTTAATTGATGTAGACAAGCATCATGTAATTTCAACAAGTATATGTGATGCAACGGCCATTGCCCCGGTTACTAAGGCCATTAATGATGCGTTCGGAATAGACCATGCCTATGGCACCACACTTCACCCATGGCTTAATTACCAAAACTTAATGGATGGCCCTGCCAGCTCTTGGTCGGTGCCAGGTGAGATCTACCACCATTTTGCCTTGGGCCGCTCAGCTATTGGAAACATGATTCCTAAGCCAACGTCTGCCATTGCTGCAACATGTAAGGTCCTTGAATCGTACGGAATAACCCAAGAGAAATTCGGATCCTTTTCATATCGCACACCAACGGCAATAGTTGGAAGTGCTGACCTAACGTTTTCATTGAATAAGGTTACTCAAAAGGAAGAAGTGATTTCCTTGTTTGAAAACCTTGAACAAACTCAACATTGGCCTATCATCCATAACAACTGGGAACCCTTGGTTTCTCTTGACTTTAAGAAGGCTGATTTCGGTGCGGTAATTGACCATCGATGGACCGATGTGGTTGGGGGTAAGATGTTGAAAATTGTGCTTTGGTATGATAATGAATGGGGATATGCCGCACGGGTATTAAACCAGGTATCTTTAGTAAATAAGCTTTTACAGAATGGCTAAAACAGGAAATATTGTCACTTTAATTCCTTCAAGGAAGGGAAGTAATCGTGTCCCTATGAAAGGGATGCGATTGCTAGGTGATAAGGCGCTGATTGAGCATACAATTGAGGCAGTGAAGGGGAGTGAGTTTTTGTCGAATACAATTTTCATAAACTCAGATGCTGAAGAATGGAAAGGGCTGGCTGCTCAGCATGAGATAGGGTTTTATTTAAGAAAGCCAGAATTGGCGACTAGCCAGTCAATGATTGATGATTATCTGTTTGATTTTATGGAGAGTAACCCGGATGTAGATTACTTAGCTGTGATAACACCCACTGCACCATTTGTCAAGTCGGAGGATTTAGACTCAGCTTGGAAGGCTTACTCTGAGGGTAGCGCCAATACCTTAATCTCAGCAGAACCAATACAAACACATTGTTTTTTTAAAGGTTCCAGTCTTAATTTTTCTACTGAAGGCCACCTTCCGAGAACCCAAGATTTGGAGCCCATTCATGCCCTCAACTTTTCAATAGCCATTTATGATTGCAAATTTTTTAAGAATTTCTATAAAGAAAATGGCTTTGCTGTTTTGGGTGGGGAGATTAATACATTCTTCTTAGAAGGATTTGCGGCCATTGATATAGATGAAGAGAAGGATTTTCTTTTGGCTGAAATAGCACTAGAATACAACGCTGGAAAGAAGTCATCAGCCCCTCGGTATTCTAAATTCGTGAATCAAATAATTGAGGAAAACCAAGAAACTCGAAACTAAGTTTCACATGTCTAAAATTGCAATTACAGATTATTTTGATTCCCCTGGCATTGAAGAGAAAAAAGTTCTAGGAGACCTTGTGGGCATGGAAATCTCTGAAGAAACGGAGGTTCTTTTGGTTTGGCATTTGCCCATTAATGAAAAAACCATTGGGCACCTAAAGAACATTAAGGGTGTTCAACGGTATGGGGTTGGCTTTGACAATCTAGATTTGACCTACCTGAAGTCAAGAGGAATAATAGCCTGTAATAATCCAGCGTATGGTGTTGATGAAGTATCGGATACAGCAATTGCGTTTATTATGGCCATTTCCCGGGGTATTTTAAGCTATGATGCTCATGCTCGATACCATAAAGAAACGTGGCAAGAGAATATAAATCTTTCTATTAAACGGGTTAATCAAACCAAATTGGGGGTGGTGGGGGCCGGTCGAATTGGCACGAGTGTCCTCCTTAAAGCAAAGGCATTGGGCTTTCAAACCCTGTTTTATGATCCGTACAAAGAAAGCGGTTATGAAAAGGTGGTAGGTGCTACGAGATATGAGGCACTAAATGAAATGCTTAATGCCTCAGATATTATTAGTGTTCACTGTCCGCTCTCAAAAGAAACCGGAGGCCTGATTGATGAGAAGTTCCTAAATGAAATGAAGGAAGGTGCATCTTTGGTAAATACGGCTAGGGGTAAACTATTGGCAAATACCGATTCAGTGTATGAGGCATTGAAAACCGGGCATATAAGCCAAGTATTTTTGGATGTTTTACCAGAAGAGCCCCCAAAGCAGGATCCTTTGATTCAAGCCTGGCGAAATCAGGAGGACTGGATAAAAGGAAGGTTGCTTATAAATCCTCATTCTTCGTATTTCTCCCAATCCTCCATTCTTGATTTACGCAGGGGAGCCGCAGAGAATGCTTTACGTTTATTGAAGAATAAAAACCCAATGAATGTCCTCAACTAGCCCTGTTAAACGCCTATTTATTGTAGTGAACCCTACCCAATACCTAAATGCGGTAGAATATGTACATCAAACCGGTCCGGAGGAGGATTGTGTAGTTGCTATCACCCCTTATTTCAAAGGAATAGAGGAGCTTAATAAGATGGGAGCCAATAAGGTTTGGGTCAAAACCTATTTTCATGAAATCGAAGACATGAAGGCCTATGGTAATGATAAGGAGTACTGGCGTCTATTTCGTAACTTTATTCAAGTAGCTTTTGAGGATTTTCAGCCATCCCAACTTATTGCAGGAAACCTGATTGATACAACAACCTATCCTTTTTATTTAAAAAATAAAAAGAGATTCAAAAAAGTTGTAATTCTCGATGACGGAACCCCAACCTTAAATTTGGTAAAGCGAAGAAAGCATGGAGGCTTTTTTAGAAGCTATCATGTACGGTCCTTTAAATTCATCTTGAAAAACCTGCTCTACCACCGTTTGTTCACTCCAGGAATTAGCCCTCCCAAGAGCTTAGAGTTTTTCACGATTTTTAAGGTAGATGGAGGGCCAAATGATACTGTGCGTACAAATAAATACGTATGGCTTGCATCTAAAGTTCAAAAACAAGAAATCACAAATCAAGTACTTTTTATAGGGTCAAACTTGATTGACCGTGGGGTAGTGAAACAAGCTCCCTATTTGAAATCATTGGAGAGGATTGCAACCGATATAAACGCACTTGGGCATGAATTCGTTTACGGTCATCACCGGGGTGAATCAGAACCTGTTCGATCAGAAATTCGAAAAATTTGCAAAACCGTTGATTTTAACCAGCCTTTGGAAGTTTGTTTCCTAAATGCACCTAGACCTGCTTTTTTTGTAGGACATTTCTCTAGTGCGCTTTTTAATTTATCTCGGATCTATTCCTTGAAAAATGTACGGGCCTACTTGTTCCCAGAAAAGGACTTAATCGGCTCGGTAGATGAGCCGAAGGAATACCTATCAATGGTTCAATCTGCCTTGAAAGCAGACCCAATAATTGAATCTTACCAATTGTAATTTGAAAGGGAAAAATAAACTTTGTTTAAGGCTTAGGTATCAATGCTGATTTTAGCGGTTGTTTTTGGCCTGCCCTTGGTTGTTTTCGTGTTGAGGAAAATGATTATGAACCCAATATGGGGCGTGGCCTTGGTGTTTTTCGTAAACCCCATTGGGCCATTATTGCCTGATTTGGGAGGCTTAACCATTGGTAGAATTGTAGGGATTTTAACCATGTTGATCTGGTTGGGTCATTTGGTTGTGAATAAACGACGGTTTCAAAAACTTGCTCGATCAAGGTTGTTAAGAAATGTATGGCCATTTCTAGCCGCAATTTTTATGTCAGCCTTGTATTGGTATCCGGTTAATTCAGGGGAGCTGGCTTTGGCAGGAGCCTTTACCTTTTTATTGATGGGGGTTCTTGCTTTAATGACTGAAAACCTGATTCAAGAAAAAAAAGACATCCGCATCCTTGCTTTCGCAATGGCTATCGCAAGTTGTATCGCCTGTATTCCAGCCTTTTTTTTCACATTCGGCATTGATTTGTATACGTTTTTTGGGGCGGAGGCACCTACAGATTTAACCGCTGAATCCGCACGTGCAAGTACGATTGGAGGTAACCCAAACTCCCTTGGTATTGTGGCTAGAAATGGGGTGTTTGCCGGCATTTTACTGTTTATTTCCCGGAGTGAAAAACAGAATAACCTACTGACCTGGGTTTTTTTAAGTGTATGTTTGGTCGGCTTGGTGCTATCAGGCTCCAGAACAAATTTCTATGGGGTTGCAATAGTTCTGTTTTTTCTGGCCTTTTTCGGGTTTCGAAAGCTAAAGGCCGGGTTCAGGAAAAAACTTGTCCTCTTAAGCCTAGGTTTTATGGTTTTATCTATTGGTGCCTTTCAGTTCGTTCCGGACCAAGTGAAAGCAAGGCTCTTCATGGGTAAAGGGGGAGATGAATACATTGCAGAACGGGCCTCATCAAGGTTGGATTATACTCAGAACCAGCAAATTCAGGCCATTGGTTTTTTAGATGATTATCCATTATTCGGTGTTGGCTTAAATCGAACTAGGGAAGAGTCCGGAGGTCTTGGCGCTCACGACACCGTAAGCGTAATAGTTGGTGAAACGGGTTTATTAGGCTTTTTCACCTTCACCTGGCTAATTGTATGGGGCCTGCTACGCTCTTATAAATGTATTCATTTGGTACTTGAACCCAACATCAAGCTTGGTCTTTCCTTACTTTTTGGCATGCTGGTTTCTTTTTTGGTTATGGGTACTGGGGGAGGCTTGATCATGCCTGATGACCGAACCTTTTGGGTAGTCTTAGGCCTGATTTATCCCCTTTGGGATTTAGATCTAAAAAAAAGGAAAGGAGGATTACAGAAACCTAAAAGGATGCCATTAAAAAGAAAAACAGATTTAGTTTTATGAATATAAAGGAGCGATTTTTTCTTGCCATCCTGGATCCGAGTGATATCAAGGGGGTTTATAAAAACTTAAAGGAGCTTAAAACTTCAGAGTTTATAAGTAAGCCAAGTCTGGAGGAATTGCAGAAAAATAAAATGAAGCGCTTGCTGGAAATGGCCCAAAAAGACATTCCCTACTGGTCTGATGTCATAAAAGAGGACGTATTAAGTTCAAATTTAGATGTCCAAGGCATGTTAAAGGGCTTGCCTGTTTTAACCAAGCAGGTTATTCGAGAAAATGGAAACCGGGTTTATTCACCGAAAATCACCAATTTTCTAAAAGCACGAACTGGAGGAACAACTGGAGAGCCCCTTTCCATACGGCGAAGTTACAATTGCAATTCAATTAATAAAGCGGCCCTACACAGGGCCAGATTGAGCTGGGGAATAAAGCCTTCTGACAGGGTGGTTTTTCTATACGCTTTTGGGGTTACCTCTTTAAAAGGCCGATTTAGGATGTTTATTGCCAATAAGCGGATGGGGGATGCATTTCCTAGCAATGAAAGAGCAACTGGCAAAATTTCAAAAATGCTTGCCAGATTTCAACCAAAGGCCATTGAGGGGTTTGCCACCGGCCTGCTTGAATCCATCGGCCGATTTAACATTAAAAACAAAATAAAAATTCCTGTTATTGTTTCTACTGGGGAGATGCTTTACCCACATCAACGCAATGCCTTGGAGAACCATTACTCTGGAAAGGTTTATACTTATTATGGGAGCAATGAAATTGGTTCAATAGCCTATGAGTGTGAGCACCAAAATCTTCATATTGTGGAAGAACATGTAATTGTCGAAACCTTAGATGATGAAGGGAACGCTGTTATAGGTAAGCCTGGCAAGGTTGTGGTCACAGACCTTGATAATTTTGCCATGCCATTTATAAGGTATGCTTTAGGAGATGTAGCTGTACTATCAGATAAGCCATGTGCTTGTGGAAGGAGCACCAAAATCATTTCGGAACTCCATGGGCGAACCCAGGATTTTTTATCCAATAGCAAGGGTGATAAACTTCAAGCAACCCAGTTGGCGGGCTTTCTACGTGACCTAAAAGATGTTGGAGACCTTCAAATCAAACAATTGGGCGAGAATGAAATCACAATACAGTTTACAGGTCGAACAAATGAAGCGTTGAATGAGGCCAATATGATAAAAGATCATATTGATAACCGACTTGGTGAAAACATCAATACCTCAATAAACCAAGTAGGTGAAATTCTTAAAACGAACCGAGGGAAACGGCCTCTTATTGTTCGCAAGGTTTAAAGCGTTACCGGTACCAAAACATTAAATCATTGAAACAGGGTTAAGATGACCAAAGAAGAATACGTTGAAGGTAAAATTAAAGCAGGGCACATTCTCCATGAAAATGATGGGGTATGGTGGGAGACTACTCGAAAAGGGTATTGCAAACCTGCGGTTAAGTATGAAATCGTTAGACCCCGTGCTGCAAAGCCGGCCTTTGCAAAACGAATAATTGGGTACAATCATCGTGTTGAACACATGAATCAAGCCTCTGGTTATTGGCAGCCGTTTCTCATGAAGGAGGAGGGAATAAACTCATGGAGTCTTGACAACCTCTCAAGCGGGAATAGGCGAAGGCGGATTAGAAAGGGTTTGAGAAATTGCACAGTTGAGGTGGTTAAGGATATACACCAGTACAAGGAAGATATATCTAGGATCTTAAAATCTACGGCAATCCGTAATGGGCATGGCTTTCCACCGGAATACTATGACATGGAAAAAAAGGAATGGTGGGAGGTTATTGAGAAAGTGGCACTTTACACAGAGTTTTGGTGCGCATTTTCCGAGGGTAAACTGATCGCATATATTTGCCTTCATGTTATGGGTGAGCGGGTAGTAGTTGACGGTGTGAAATCGGATACAGATTTCCTTTCAAACTGTCCGATTGACGCCATTCTTCATGGTATTATGACCAGTTTGAAGGAAAGAGGAGGAATAAAAGAAATGTGGTATGGAGGGAAAAGTTCACGGAAAACCTTGGATGATTATAAAGAAAGCTATGGTTTTGAAGTTGTGAAGGTTCCCTATACCATAAGGCTAGGTGCTGGCCTAATCAAATACCCGAAATTCATGGGTCGAAACCTCACAGATAAGTAAGGGGATTGGAAATTACCGCACAAGAATTATCTGGTTTAGAGCTTCAGGCCAACGAAAAGGTAATTGCTTTTTTAAAAGCTCAGGGCCGCATTTTCCAGCAACCTGAATTTCTCTACGCTCAACCCGGTGAATTGAAAGTGTTTTGGGTTGAAGAAAATGGAGTTATATGCGGTGCTCTTCCACTTGTTCTGACAAAAAGATTTAAGATTCATGGTGGGCATATTCCACCTTACGCGCATTTTTTTGGTCCGATTTTAGACAGCAACAGAAAGAGTGACGAGGGCAAAATACTTTCCATTCTCTTGGATTGTATTTCCGGATTGCCATTTGTTGAACTGAAAATACATCTTCAAGATTCAGACATTTTGGAGTATGTCAAGAGGGGGGCCTTGGTAAGAGCAAGTCAATCACATATTGTCTTGGAAAACCAAACCTATGATCTTGCCTCAATCCATCCATCAAAAAGAAGGTATTTAAAAAAGCTTTTAACGCGTTTAGAAAAGGGTGACTTAAGGCTTACCGAGGGTGATGAGGCTTTAGATGACCTCATTTCACTTCAAAAAGAAACGGGCCTTAAAAGTGGCTTTAATCCAAGTTTACCCATCCTCAAAAACATTCTGGAAAACCTAAGCAAGGAAAGTTATTTTGCACTTGTGCTGAAAACAGGTAGTGGTGAGCTATTATCCGGAGCATTCTGTCCGTTTGACCGTATTTCAGCTTACCATATAATTAACGCCTCACTGCCTCATGCTGACCCCATATTAAACAGGTCAAACATTCTTTCCACATTTTTAGCTGTGAAAAAAGCCAATGACATGGGCTTGAACTTCGATTTTGAAGGATCAAATATTCCAGGTGTGGCAAATTTCTACAGAATGATGGGAGGGCAACCATTTTTAATGCACCGTATACAATTTACAAACTCCATACCTGCAAAGCTTTTAATGTCCTTAAAAAACCTTAAGAGCTAAAGCAGGTCAACCGGTTAGGCTCAAAAGCCTAAAATGAAATCAATTATAAAATGGCGTTATGACCTCTAAGGAATGGCTAAAAGCAAAGGTGGAATTGCTCCAAAAGGGATGGCTTTACTTCCAAAAAGAAGAGGCGTATTTTAAACCATCTGTTTCGGATGAAGTTTTAGAAAAGTACAGGGAGAAATGTTGGGATTATCCGATTGATTTTTACAGCCTCCTCTCTGGTATTCATTTTAGGAATTTTGATGACCAAGGAGTGCCAGTTCAATGGATTGGAGGGAGTTGGGTATACTCCAACTCCATGATTCTCGCTTTTGGCATTGCAAACATCCAAGGGTTTATTCGCACAGGGCAGGAGGTTTTTCTTGAAAAGGCCATTATTCAAGGCGAATACATCCTTAGAACGGCCGTAAAGATAAATGATGGATTTGTTTTGAAAGGGTATGACCCACAAAGCAAAGCCCATATAGGAGCCTCCTCTGCCATGGATCAAGGTCAGGCCGCATGCTTGTTTATTCGATTGTTTCAATTGCTTGATGAGGAAAAATGGATTGTGGCAGCCAGAAAAATGTTTCCTTCTTATGAGATTTCTTATAAACAAGGAGGAGTTGCTTCACTGCTCTCTAAGAACGAAATCTGGCTAGAAGAATATCCATTCGAACCATTGAAGCATACGCTTAACGGAGCGCTTTTTGGGGTTCTTGGGATTTGCGAGTATGCAAAACTTACGGGCGAATTGTTGAATCTTAAATTAAAGGTGGTTAATGGTACCCTTGCCATGATGCCAAAATTTGACCGGGGTTTCTGGAGCAACTATCATGTTACTGCGGATGGATCAAAAAAGCCTTACATAGCAAGTATGAAATACCACATTCTCCATATTGTGGAATTACGGATTTTAGCCAATCTTGAAAATAACATGGCGTTGTTGGAGTTTTCTGAGCGTTTCCATAGGTACCAAACGAAAAAAATGTATCGGCTTTGGGCAATGCTTACTATGATTCGAAGCAAACTATTCAAAGAATATCGATGAAGGTATTAATGCCCGTTGGTGGGTTTCCAACAGAATACAACCCGCAAAGCGGGGTCTTTAACCAAGTGGCTGCTGAATATTTAGCTCGGGAAGTTGATTTAACCGTTGTTCATTTTAGGTATTTCAAGCCGGGCCGAAAATTAATCGATCGAAAAAGTTTTGAAGGGTATAAATACATTGTGGTTAGCGTACCCACAATACCTTCTCTTCATAAAAATTGGTCTTGGCTTCATTTTCAGCTGTATGCTTTTTGGATTAAAAAATCCCTCCATAAAGAACTATCAAAAGCTGACCTTGTACACTGTGTTCAAGGCGAGATTGGAGTATGGTTTAGCAAAATAAAGAAAGGATATCCTTGGAAGTTAACGACCCAGTTTATTGGAACAGACCTTGTTAGTGAGCTTAAGGAGCATCGTAAAAAACCCTGGATAAGGGGCTGGGAGGAGCAATTGGATGGGGCCAGTTTTAACAGCCAAATGTTAAAGGAGCTCTTTTTAACCTATTATCCGAATTTTCAAGGCGCATTAAAAACTATTTACCGAGGTGTAAACCTTCAAAGGTTTTCTGCTAATGGCGCAAGGAAAGAGTTGTTTACTTTTCTTTTTATTGGGGGCTTGGCGAATTATCATGTTGGAGAAGGTCGAAACCTCAAAGGAGGAATTGATTTATTGAAGGCTTGGAGTGAATTATCACGGGCAGGAAAAGTTGATGCAATTCAACTGTGGTTTGGTGGGGTAGATGCGGTAGAGGATGTTATTTATGACATAACTCCTTTGGAAAATCTTCAAAATTTCAAGGCCATGGGCCCATTAACAAAAGATGAGGTTTTGGCGGCCTATCAAGCTTGCCAAGTAGTTCTTGTTCCCAGCCTTCAAGATGGGCTTCCAAATGTTTCTGTTGAAGCTCAAGCCTGCGGTAAACCGGTTATAGGCTCAAAGGTTGGAGGGATACCAGAAAGTGTAGTGGATGGTAAAACAGGCCTACTTTTTGAAGCTGGTGATACAAAGCATTTGTCGGAAACAATCCTCGCCATTAGTCAGAATGCGAATTTATATCATGAATTATCCTCCTCTGCCCGAAATCATGTGAGGCAAAACTTTAATGCCGAAAACTTTGGTGGAGCTTATTTTAATTTTTTCAAGGAAGTATGTGCGGAATAGCTGGTTATATAGATTTTAGAGGTGGGTTATTGACTCCAAATCACAGAGCGTCTTTTGTGAATATGTCCTCCTCCTTATTGGGTAGAAGGGGGCCGGATTCCTTTGGGAGTGCCTCGTTTAGCTCTGGGAATACAGGTATTGAATTTGTGCATACCAGGTTATCAATCATTGACCTAAGTGATACAGCCAATCAACCGTTTTATTCCGATGATGAGGAAATAGTTCTGGTTTTCAATGGAGAAATATATAACTACCTGGAACTTAAGGATCAAATTGGGTCAGGAAAATATAGAACTTCCTCTGACACGGAGGTCTTATTGAAGGCGTATCAACAATATGGTCTTGAAATGGTGAATCATTTCGAAGGGATGTTTGCAGGGGCTATATATGATAAAAAAGCACAAATGGTTCACTTTTTTCGTGACCATATGGGCATCAAACCCTTTTATTATTATCTAAGTGAGGAAGGTCTTATGTTCTCTTCAGAACCGAAGGTAATTCGAAATGCAGTGCCCTCGGTGAATAAGGTGAACAACCGGCAAGCCGCCACTTTTCTATTGTTTGGCTTAAGTGATTTTTCAGATGAAACGTTTTTCGATGGGGTGAATCAACTGAAACCTGGCCACACCTTAACCCTAGACCTCAATACGTTCAAGACATCTATTTCTAGATATTTTCACCCCAATAAGGCGGAGCAAGTTGACTTCCCTAATACCCCTGAAGGTTACCGGGAGCTTTTTTCTGATGCCGTCAATAGGCAGTTACGTTCCGATGTTCAAGTAGGCACAAGTTTATCAGGTGGGATTGATTCAGGAATTATCGCCATTGCAGTTGGTGAATTGCAAAAAGCAAAAAGTGACATTAAGGCTTTGACGTACGTGGCACCTGGCTTTGAGCATGATGAATCTGAATTTGCCTCACAAATTGCCAAGAAATCTGGTCTTGATTGGAAACCGGTCCAATTCACAAGTGATAATTTTCTGGAAGATTTTCAATCCTTAATTAATTATATGGAAGAGCCCTTTGGGTCTTTATCCATTTTTGCACAGTTCAACATTATGAAGGCGGCCAAACGAGAAGGCTGTAAGGTAATGCTTGATGGGCAGGGAGGGGATGAGCTCTACATAGGCTATCCGAGGTTAGCTCAGAGGATTATACTTCAAAATTTGATGGACTACAAGTTTGGCAGCATGCTTTCAGAATGGTTTTGGGCCATTAAACGGCAGGAAATGTCTTTGCTTTACCCCGTTCTAAGTAATTTGTACTTTAATTCTTTTCGAATGGTAACAGCGAAGAAGTTGGCTTCTTTCAGCCGTTATGTGGATAAGGAATACTTGCTGGGCTTTGATGAAGAGTCTGTTGCTGATTTCTATTCTTTAAAGGGTATTCAGGCCAAACAGGTTGATGAACTTCACCGTTTCATCCTTCCTCGTCTTTTGAAATATGCAGATCGAAACTCTATGTTTCACAGTGTTGAATCAAGAGTGCCTCATTTGGCCCAGAGATTGGTTAATTTTTCATTGAGCCTTGAGCCAGAAAAGAAGGTTTATAAGGGGTGGACAAAATACATAATGCGAAAAGCTTTTGAAGATAAAATGCCACATGAAGTGATTTGGCAAACTAAAAAAATAGGCTTTGATACCCCACAAGGTGAATGGTTAGCAAAGATTCGGCCATTTGTTGAGTCTGAAGTTGATAGTTTAGGGGGCGTTATCAATAGAAACGCACTACTTGATGACTTAAAAAATGAAAATAAGGCGAGTAACCATGGCTTGTTTAGAGTGCTTAGCTTTGTGCTATCGATAAAATCCCAAAACCTCAGTCTGGGGTAATCCCATTATAATTTCTATCCCGTTCCAATGAATAACCCTGATATTTGTGTAGTTACTTCAGCTCACGACTTTAACGATGATCGAATCTTTCATAAACAAATCAAATCTTTACTGGAGGAAGGTTTATCGATTACCTATTTGTCCAAACCAACTGAGGTCGAGTTCCATCATCCATCATTTACTCATTTAGATATTCCACAAGAAAAGTCTAAGCTCAAAAGGGTACTAGCAATTCACCGGCTTTATAAAAAGTGCCTTGAGGTAAACGCAAGGGTTTACCACTTACATGATCCAGAATTGGTGATCCTGGCAAGTAAGCTTAGGAAGGCTGGAAAGAAGGTTATATTTGACATTCATGAGGATTATAAAAGCTCAATATTAGCTACTGGCCTTCCGTTTAAAGGATTGATTGCAAATTTATGGGATAGGTATGAAAAACAAGTGTGCAATAAGCTGTCCTTTTTAATCTGTGCGGACACATACATTTTTAACCGGTATAAAAATCCTAATAAAATTGTGCTTGGGAATTATCCCCCATTAAGGTTTTTACCCTCAATCCGGCCTGAGAAGCCTGAGACGTTCACAATTGTTTATGCCGGTGGGGTGAACAAGGCACGAGGGGTGGAGCGGTTAATCCAAGCCCTAGATAAGGTTAAGGGAGCGTTTAGACTTAGCCTTATTGGACCGTGCAAAGATGAAAATTTGTTAAAACTTATAAGGTCAAAATCGTACATCGATTATCACGGAAAGGTTGACTGGGCTGAAGTAGGTTCCTATTTGAAAAAAGGGAGCCTTGGCGTGGCCTTGTATGAGCCATCCATTAATTTCACCTATTGTACTGGTGAGGGAATTGTAAAAATTTTTGAATACTTGGGTAACGGGCTGCCCATTCTAACCTCTGACTTCCCGAATTTAAAAGTATTTGTTGATGATAATAATGTTGGGGATACAACTGATCCATTGAATATAGAGGAGATCGCAAGCAAAATTGAGGTTTACCTAAATAACCCGGATCTGTTGAAAGCCCAATCCATTGTTGGCTATAATTTGGTAAGGGAAAAATACAACTGGGATCTTGCCAGTAAGAGTTTTGTTAAGCTTTATAAGGAAGATCTCCTAGAGTTGGCATGATATGAGAGAGCGATAATTACATGAAAATAATTCTTTCACATGATGTCGACCATCTTTTTTGGTCAGAGCATTACTTCAGTGATTTATTTGTGCCGGCTTTCTTGGCTAGAAACATAAAGGGAGCACTTCGAGGGAGGCTTAACCCCTCCTTGTTTCGCCATAGATTTAAAACCTTCGGCCGGATGCATCAACTAGACTATTTGATAGATTTTTATAATCAGGAAAATATAAAGGCAAGTTTTTTTTTCGGGATGGACCAAGCACTTGGGCTGTCATATAATCCTGAAAAAGCTAGGCCCCTAATGAATCAACTTCATAATCTAGGGCATGAGGTAGGGGTTCATGGGATTGAGGCAAAAAATTTTGGAAAAATGGAAGTTGAGTCCAACATGTTTAGCAGTTTAACCGGTATTAAGGCTTTTGGGATTAGAATGCACTACTTACGGCTGACGGGCTATTCCTTTGATGCATTCGAAAAGTTGGGCTATCTCTATGATTCGTCGGTTCAAGGATTAAAACCCCCATTTCAATTTGGTAAACTTTGGGAGTTCCCAATAAGCATTATGGATGCAAGCTTCATTGACAACTTCCAGTTTAACCACTCTTTGAAGGATTGGAAGGCCAAAACACTAACCTATCTTAACGAAGCAAATCGTTTAAACCTTCCCTATTTTGTGATTAACGTCCATGACGTTTATCTATCAAATGCTTATCCAACGGTTCGAGCATGGTTTGAGTTTATGGTTGACCACTTGACTCAAAACAAATATGAATTTATCACCTTTCAAGGGGCTTTGAATGAGTTAAATTCGGGTGTTCAGAAATGAAAAAGTTATTGGTCTTAAACCAGTATGCTAGTACACCTAAATACTCCTCAGGTGCGGGGGAGAGGTTTTTTTATATGGCACCATATTTAAAGGAAAAGGGTTATGAAGTGACAATTGTGTCTGGCGGCTTTAATCACTTATTCTTATCCTATCCATCTACACCAAAACTGTTTAACACAGAAAGAATTAAAGGTGGAGAAATGGTATGGGTTAGATTGAGGTCTTATCGTGGCGAAAGCTTTCTAGGTCGTTTCTTATCCTGGTTCGAATTTTTGGTTAAGCTTTTTAAACTTCCGATTGATCAAGGGAACCCTCCTAATGTCGTTTTGGTTTCCTCTATGTCAATTTTCCCAATTTTCCATGCCCTGTATTTAAAAAGGAGATTTAAGTCAAAGGTGATTCTTGAGATAAGGGATATATGGCCATTAACCCCTATGGAATTAGGGGGCTACTCAAGGTATAATCCAGTTATTGTTTTTATGGGCATGGTTGAAAAATATGCCTATAGAAATTCAGACCAATTGGTTTCCGTTTTGCCAGGTTTCAATAAACATGTTGAAAATGTTTTGGGCTTTGCAAAGCCTGTACACTGGATTCCTAATGGCTGCAATTCAAGTATTTCCAGTGCTCCACCTCAAGGAGAAACGCTCAATTTAGATCCAGCATTTTTCAATATCCTTTACACTGGAGCTTTGGGTATTGCAAATGCCATGGAGTTTATTGTTGAGGCTGCTGATATTTTACAATCACATACAAGGGTTAGGTTCATAATAATAGGAGATGGACCTGAAAAGGAAAATCTCGTGAAACAAGCGGAAGGTTTGAATAATATCCTTTTTTACCCAAAAGTCGCAAAGGAAAATCTACATTTTATTCTAAGCAAAGCGGATGTAACAATAATTTCATGGCGAAATAAAAGACTTTATGAGTACGGCGTCTCAGCGAACAAGTACAATGATTATATGCTGGCTGGGAAACCGATTATTTCAGCTTCCAACATTAAGGATGATCCAGTCACTCTTGCAGGATGTGGTTTTCAAGTCCCAGCCGAGAACCCTAAGGCCATTGCCGCGGCAGTTTTGAAGGCCTCACAGCTCCCTCTTGAGGCAAATGAAAGACTAGGAAAATCTGGGAGAGATTTTGTTTTAAAAAATCAGACGTATCAAAGTATTTCTAATAAATATCATGCCGTTCTCAAAAAGGTAGAAGGGTCTAGTACTTAAATCACTTAAAATAGCCCTAGTCGATGACGATAGTTTTGTACTTACTTACTTCCGTTTGTCTATTTTTTTTAATGCCTGTTTACTTTTGGCTTGCTAATAGATTTCAAATTTTCGATGAACCAAATGAACGTAGTTCACACAAGACCGTGACAATCAGGGGTGGGGGCATAGTCTTTCCAATGGCTATTATTCTTTGGTTTTGTTTGTTTGGGCTTCAACTACCGTACCTCACTGTGGGTGTGGTTATTATAGCTGTGATTAGCTTCTTGGATGATATTTTTGACTTAAACCCAACAACAAGGCTTGTTGTTCACCTAATTGCTGTATCACTAGTTCTTCTTCAACTGGATTTCTTTATTTTCAATTGGTTTTGGTTAATTCCTGCATTTATCGTCTTCATTGGCTGGCTCAATGCCTTTAATTTCATGGATGGAATAAATGGAATTACTGCGTTTTATTCCTTTTCCGTTTTGGTTCCTATATGGTATTTAAATTATCAAGGAATTGCCTTGTTTCCTGACTCTCTTCTGTATGTTTTAGGTATATCCATATTGGTTTTCGCTTTTTTCAATGCAAGAAAAAAGGCTAAAACATTTGCGGGCGATGTAGGTAGCGTAAGTATGGCTTTGGTCCTCGGTTATTTGGTGTTTTCATTAATTCTAAAGACTGAAAAATGGGAATATATTTTATTTGTTAGTGTTTACGGGGTTGATACGGTATTAACTATTATTTATCGATTATTTAGAAAGGAGAATATTTTTAAGCCCCACCGAAGCCATTTTTATCAAGTTTTGGCAAATGATAAAGGGCTATCCCATATCTCTATTTCAACTGGTTATGGTGTAGTGCAAATATTAATTTCTTTTTTTTCTATCCTAATTATCAACCACGAATACTCTGGTCATTGGTCGATAATGGTGTTGCTACTTTTGACAGTAACTTATGTCTTCGGTAAGCCAATCAGGTTGATGTTATCAAAGGAGTAGTTTAAATTCCTTTAAAAAATAAACAGCATCCTTATTACAAAAGAAAAAATCTCCTTATAATTGCACAACCAATGCGAGAGTAGCTCAGTGTTAGAGCGCATCACTTCCAGTGGTGAGGCGTTGGTTCGATTCCAGCCTCTCGCTCTATTTTATCCCTAATTCTTCCAGTCTATTTTTTTCTTGCCCAGACCTCAATTATTGAGATTATGGGTTGGATGATCATCAATTGCCAAAATTTCGCCTTAGGAAAGCGTAGGGCTGTAGGTATCTGAGGATATAAAAACTTATTCAGTTGAGTGGATATCCTTTCCCGTCTTGTGTAAAACCGCCTCCATAGAACTTTTCTTTCAGCTTTTCTTAGGCTTTTTAATCCATGTAGTATTGCCTGCTCGTGATGTTCTAGTAATTCTGAGGAACCTTGCCCTACTATAAAATAATGGGTGCTTAAATCATTAAACACCTGGACGGACCTCTTGTATTTCGGATTGGTAGGGAGTGGATTTAAACTAAAAAACCTAAAAGCATCGTACAACCAATGTAGGCTACTCCAATAATGTTGATGGCCATGTGCCAAAAGATAATTCCCTAAAACCGATTTTTTGATTTCAGGAATTTCCCCGAATGGGCTAGCTAAGTAGGCTTGATGAACAAATAATTTTTTATTTGAATGTGCTTTAAAATGGAAAAGGCGTGGCTTACTTAGCTGGGTATGGACCTCTATCGGAAAAGGGTGTTTAGGGTGCGTATAAACAAGGTGGTTATCTACTTTTGTGAATAGAGGTAAATTGTCGGGGTAGGCATCATGAATACAAGAATACCCCAGATCAACTAGGGCTTCATGAGCTGATCTAATTTGCCTAGGATGAATGAGTAGTATGTCAAGGTCCAAAAATTGTCTACTGGTCCAATTCCCATACAGTTCTTTGGAAAGAACAGGCCCTTTGAGAAAGGCAATTGGGATTTTGGAAGCTTGAAACTTTAAGTGCAAGGACTTGGCCTGTGCCAAGCCTTTTAATAGGTCAAGCTTCACCCTTTCTAAACCATTAAGTGCCCGTTCAGTTTTACTCCTTTCTTGAGCCCCTTGATTCAGTTGGTTGCCAAGGAAATCCTGATATTGAAAGAGAAATTTATTTCGCTCTATTAAAGCTTGAGTAGGCAGTGCGTCTGACAGAATCGTTTTAATTCTTGGTTTAGGTTGCCTCATACTTTTTTTGCCTATTTAAGGTGTGATTTTAGAGCATTAAACGGATACATTTAGATAATATCAGATTTCTGTATTTGTCCGTGCTTTCTAGTATACTTTCCGATGGCAATAGTTTTAAAAAGCGAGTTTGCTTTACTATAGCTAAACCTTTCCCAGTCCCCTTTTTCACAAGATTTCACAAACTGGAAAATACTTGGCCAGTCAATAATGTTTTTTAATAAGGAGTCTCTTTTCAAATCCTCTAGAACATCAAATGTTTCCTCTGCTCTTTCTTGAATTAAAAAATTCAGGTCAGCGGATTGAAGCCCTTTTTTAGTGTTGGCAAGGATGGAATCTGGTATTTTCCCTGAAAATGCGTTTTTGAAGAGAAGTTTATTCTCTAATCCATTGTGGTATTGAGAGTTATTTACACTAAGGCAAAATTTAATTATTTCTTGACTGGCAGTTGGATCAAAAATTTTGAAACCAAATATGCGTTCAATTTGTCGGTAATGGGTTTGGGTTATGGCCCTCATCAAATTCAGATGATTACGCCGATATTGAACTAATAGCCGTTTTGAAAAAGGGTTTACAAGATTAAGTCCATTTACGGTCTCAAGCTGGGCAAGATTAATTTTGTTTTTATCGAGAAAGGAAACGTCAAGAAATTTCTTTTTTGCGATATAATTAAAAAGAAGGTGGTTGTAGATGGCCTTAATTCGGCCCTTAGGGTCTGGTGTAATTCCTTGCCAAGAAACGGTGAAGTTTCCCACTTGTCCTACCAGTAAAGTTTTGATTTTTTCTTCTTGAGCTTTTTTATAAACATCAAGCATCCAGTGCATATTGCTCATCCCGTGGACAGGCAGGATTTTTTTCTCAACAAAAAAGTCAATTGCATCAAGGGGGTGGGAATCCCTAGAGTCCAAAAAAAAAGCTAAATGGTCATTTAGCTTATAAGACTTAATTAACTCCCGCTCATCACCAATTCTGTCTAAAGTTAACGTTTGATCTGGTCGATACTTCGGGACATGGGTGAACGTTTTGACTTTAAAGTTTAAATCCTTGCATGTGGTATATATAGATCCACTATCAAGCCCTCCACTCAAGGTCAACCCTATCGGCTCTTGAGCGTTCTCTTTAATTACTTGTCTAAGTATTGAAACTAAACTCTCACCTAACGAACTTTTGTCGTATTCCGTTGAGGTAGTATGGCTTACATCAGCTTTTGTTTTGAGAATAAAAGGGGATGCCAAGTATTGAATTTCATGTTGCATTCAATGTAAAAACAGGCATTGGTTACAATTCTTTAGCTAGCGCCAAGCCCATCAGCAGTCTCACCACCTCCAATAGCTGTAAGGGTTATACTTCCTTGGTTTACTAAACGAGGTTTTGTGTATGAATTCATATTGATATAGTTTTAAACAATAATTGCAAAGATAATAAAATTATTAGGTAAGAGAGTATTGTTGTTCTATTCTATTTCCTAATTATTTGTACTGTCTCAATAGCGGTTCGGGCCGCATCCAATCCAAATCCATTCCCCTTCAATATCTCTTCATAAGACCGGGTATGAAGGTCTGTAAAGCCTCCTGAGAATTCAATTTCTTCCCCTTCAACGGTAATGGATCGGTAGGTCCGCATGCCTTGATCTTTGGCAGACATAGGTAGGTTTTCCGCATTGATGCTAAGAAACCAATTTACCTTGGCTTTTTCATATTCCAAATAACCCGAAGCGGTATCGGCTTCATGCCGTTTCACCTCATTTTTTACCAAAGGGCCAAATACAAAGGACAACATATCGAAGAAATGTACCCCTATGTTGGTGGCTATCCCTCCTGATTTGTCCAAAACCCCCTTCCATGAATGGTGATACCATTGCCCGCGTGAGGTAAGGTAGGTGAGATCCACCTCATATTTATCCTTCCGGTTTTCCTTCTCCACCTTTTCTTTCAAGGCAATGATGGAGGGGTGTAGACGGAGTTGAAGGATATTATATACTTTCCCAGGATATTCCTTTTCGATGTCCAACAAGGCATCAACATTCCAAGGGTTTAAAACCAATGGTTTTTCACATATTACTGAGGCTCCTTGACGGAGACCAAATCGGATGTGGGAATCGTGAAGGTAATTGGGGGAACAAATGGACACGTAGTCTACCCCTTTTCCAGCCCGTCTAAGTTTATCCAAATGGCGGTCAAAGCGTTCGAATTCGGTGAAAAAATCAGCCTCCGGAAAATAGGAGTCGATGATCCCAACCGAATCAAAAGGATCCATGGCAGCTACCAATTCATGACCTGTGTCCTTTATGGCCTTCATATGCCTAGGAGCAATATATCCTGCTGCTCCAATCAAGGCGAAACGCTTTTTTTCGCTCATTTAATCAATTTTTTGTTGGATAAGTTCAAAGGCTTCGGCCATAAAATGTCCGGCTTGTAGTCCTCGAAAGCTTAAATGGTTTTTATGAAAATCTTCCGACAAATATGGGCGAAATCCTTGAGATTTAAAGGCTGTAAGGGCCTTAATTTTGGCTTGGAAATGCGAATTTTCAAGCTTGACGAAAAGTTCGGCTTCAAAGCGAGGGGTATTCCAAGCCAGTTCATATCCCCAAATGCTGGAATGCTTGAATGCCCGTACTCCTTCTTTATGAATCACCTCATGGTCTTGGTGGATGTCAAAAGAGGCGGGGAGAAGGATTAAATCGTACTTTTTTTTTCTTCCTTGAGAAACCAAGATTTCAAGAATATTCTGTCGATGGGCCGGAAAATTTCGCACGGGAAAATTTTCAATCCGAAGGTTCTCAGAAGGAATTCCCATCAAGCCAGCGGCTTCCCGGGCTTCTTTATCCAGAACATCCTTTGGAAACTCTTGAGGTACAGACTCTTCACAGGTAGAGAAAATCAAATAATCCACCGATGCCCCATCGTTTAAAAATTTGGAAATGCTTCCTCCGCAACCCAATTCAATATCGTCGGTATGCGGCCCGAGGGCTAGTATTTGTTTAGGATATGCTTTCATAATGCCTGGGCAAGATGTGATTATTCTATGAAATGCACAAGGGAGTGACTGGTGACTAGTGACTAGTCACTGGATTGCGTTGAAATTGAGAGTTTTAGCTTCTAAACGACTAAGCGATTCTATCAACTCTCAACTCTTATCCAATACCTCAAATTCTGAGTTTTGGGAGCGGAATTCTGGGACCATGGTTTTTAGGGCTCTTACCAGGCAGACGGGGTCTTGGTCTTTGGTGCAGGTTTCAATTTCTAGAAGGCTGTCTTCAACATGTGAGATGGATGGAACTCCGATTTTGGCAATCATGATCTTCTTATGATGGGTGGGAAGGGTATTTTCCTTATTGGCAAGAAGCTCTTCGTATAACTTTTCTCCGGGTCTCAAACCTGAGAATTGTATTTCCATATCAACTCCAGGCTCTAATCCGGATAGTTTGATCATTTTCCTGGCCAAATCAATGATCTTCACAGATTCACCCATGTCGAAAATGAATACTTCTCCTCCATTTCCCATGGCTCCGGCTTCCAAAACCAAAGAACAAGCCTCGGAGATGGTCATGAAAAAACGGGTGATTTCAGGGTGGGTAACCAATACGGGTCCGCCCTCGGCAATTTGTTTTTTGAACAAGGGAATCACCGAGCCGTTGGAGCCCAGTACATTTCCGAACCTTGTGGTGATGAACCTGGTATGCTCTTGTTTTTGGTTCATGACCCGGCAATACATTTCCGCCGCTCGCTTGGTGGCCCCCATAACATTGGTTGGGTTCACAGCCTTATCGGTAGAAATCATGACAAATTTATTCACCCCAAATTCAACGGATAGGTTGGCCAGGTTTCGGGTGCCCATGATGTTTACCTGAATGGCCTCAATGGGGTTGGCCTCCATGAGGGGTACATGCTTATAAGCTGCGGCATGGTAAACCATGGAAGGCTTATAGGTTTTGAAGGCCTGTCGAATTCTTTTCTTCCTCCTTACATCGGCAATGAAGGGGATTACGGTTGTACCTTGGTCTTCCAGCCTACTCAATTCTTGTTGAACCTCGTAAAGGGCAGATTCAGCCTGGTCTACCATGATCAAAACCTTGGGCTTGAAGGCAAATACCTGCCGCACTATCTCGGATCCAATGGACCCCGCGGCTCCGGTTACCATGATGGTAGAACCCGTGATTTCCTTGATGATGTTTTCTTTTTCCAGGAGGATTACTTCCCGGCCAAGAAGCTCTTCAATTTGCACATCCCGGATTTGCTTAGCCGAAAGCTCTCCATTGATCCAAGTTTCAACCGGGGGAACATTTTTGACCCGGATGTTGAAATTCAAACATTCATTGACCAATCTTTGTTTCCTTCCAACGGATATGTTTTGAATGGAAATGATGACCTCATCTACCTTTTGATTCTGAAAGAAATGATCAAAGGCTTGCTCTTTGGAGTAGACCTGAACCCCATTGATTCTTTTTCCGTGAAGACTGGGGTTGTCATCGATGAAACCCACCATTTTCACATTCCTACCGGCTTCTGATTCTAAGGACGATCGGGTCACCTGTCCACTGTCTCCGGCCCCGTAAATCATCACCTTAATGCTGTCTTTTTTCTTTTCGTCCTTTCCTAAAAGTTCCTGTTTTAGGGTGATGTAAAGGGCCTTACCGGCGAAGCGGGTACCCAGGAGTAGGAACATGGACAGGAGGTAGTGGATGAGGGTGATGGAATGGGGCAAACCGGAATAGTCTACCGAGGACTGATTTCGGAATAGAAGGGTAAGTACAATGGTAATTGAGGCCCCAAGGCTTGCTCCGAAGAAGAGCCGAAAGGTATCTTGTACGGAGGTATGCCGGATTACACCTACATAAGACTTAGAAATCAAGAATCCGAAAAAATAGGCAATGGAGACCATGGGTAAATTCTCAAGGATGTTTGAGAATTGAGAACCCTCAAAGCGAATATGAAACCGCAATAGGTAGGCCAGAAGGAGGGCTGAGCCTACCAAGCTTAGGTCTACCAAAAGAACAAACCATCTGGAGATGAATTTGTTGGAATAATACTGCAGTAATTTTCGAATCATAGGCTATGGCCGTAAAAATACGATTCTTTGGAACGTGGCAGCAGTTCTATGTACTCTTTCTTATTTTTTGAAGAGCTGCGGTCCTAAATTGTAGGAAACTCCAAGATGCCATTGGTAATACCAGTCGCCAAAGCGGTTGATGGATCTTGGGCTGTTTCTTGCTATTTCTTGCCTAAAAGCATTAAACCTCCTTATATCCTTTTCTGAGTACTCGGTCGCTTCTACTGCCTTTTGAATAAAGCGGTCGTAATCTCCTCCGTACCAGATGCCTTTCCCGAAATCATCCAGGTAATCGGTGGTGGCGAAAACCACTTTACCTTCCCCTCGAATTTTCCAGTTTCCAAAAATCCAGGCAAGCTCGAAATTCAGGTCTAAGTGTCCGGCCAATTGGCTGTATTTCTTTGAACCAGGAAGGAATAACTGCCCTTCCGTACCCAGGTCTCTTAGGTTGATTTTTTCAAAATTTACCGAGTCAATATACTTGATTCGGTAGGGTGTGAAATGCATAAGTCCAATACCTACACCCAGGGAAGGCTCAACCTTATGTCCGAATACCTTGTATTGCAAGGCTTTTGGAACCCACATGGCAGAGGCTTCCACCGAGTGGATGGTGGTTCTGAAATTTAAATTTGAACTAAGAAAGTATGGTGAATCCCCGAAAGGGTAAAAGAGTTCACCATTCTGATCTAATGTTTGAGGTTGGATGTGGCCAGAAAGCGGCAAGGCAGCATAGGGGTTGCTGGCTGAAATTCTGGAGAAATAATAGGAACCTCTAAGGCTGAGGTTTTTTAAAAAACGGTAGTTCAAAAAGGCCCCAAAAGAATATTCCAAATCAGGAGGGAGATATGCATACCTCCATTTTATATCGCCACCCCCATAGCAGGCTCCACCAGCCCAGATCCCTGCCTCGTAATCTCCTACGAAATTGGATTTCTTATAGGGTAGGAAGCTTAGGTTGAACATATAATCGGTTGGGTCTTTTTCGGCCTCACCTTCATAGGGGTTGTTGGGTTCTTCTTTTACCAGGGTGATGATTTGTTCAGGGAGAAGAATTCTTCGCCCATTCCTTAATTCAAGGTTGATGGCGGGCCCTCCTTGGTAATCCAATTGAATCTTGTTTTCTCCCAATTCGGTTTGGGTATAGAGAAGGGGGAGATTGTTTTCGTCTAAAAGGGTGAGGGTGGATGGATTTCCTTGATATTCTATAAAAATGCTTTGATCAGTATGCCTAGAGTTCAAGATTAGAAATTCATCTCCGCTCCAATCGTTGGCTGGGTGTATTTTGGTTGGGCTGAGCCTGGGTAGTAAATGATTGAGTTGGTAATCGTAGATCCAATCGGTATGCAGTCCGTCCATGTAAAGGTTTCCCACCTCTATTTCCTTGGCTGGCCCTGAAACGGAGATTCCTTTTCCATTTTTAACCGATAGGGGGTGGAAGAGAATATTGTCCAAAACCAAACCATTTGGGTTGAATTTCCCTTGGGTGAGGTCTAGGTGAATCAATCCCATTCGGGTAAATTCTGAGCTGAAGGTATTGTTTAAAAAGGCCAGGTCTTGAATTTCCAGCCGGATGTTTTCCATGCCTACTCCTTCAAACAAAAGGCCCGAGGAATTGTTGAAGAATTCAATATGGTTGAGTTGAATGGAGATGGGGTGATCAGGACTGGCAATGGGTTTGGCCATGAAAATCATTGATTCTCCATGTGCAATACCACGAACCGTAGCCTCTTCAATAAGCACTGATTTCCGGTTCCAGAAGGGGCTGAATTGGGCCATGAATTGTAGGTCATGGAATTCAGCGTGAAGAATTTTTACACTATGGTTTTTCTGGTTTCCAACGATGCGCAATCCTTGTCCGGGTTCAGTTGGCTTGGCCGAGATGAATTGAATGGGAGCCTCTGGGGTACCCATGGCTTCCAGTCCGCCCTTTACCAATAAAACAGCTCCTTTTTCAAAAACTACAATGGTACCCGGGGCCAGATTTAGAATTTCTTCGGTTCCAACCTCATAGGTTCCTTGAATCTTCAAGGTGTCTTGGGCATTCAGGCTGGGCAATGCAAAAAGGGTGAATAAGACGAAAAGATGTATACCTAGCTTTTTCATAGCGACAAGATTTCTAATTGGATGGGACGATTGTACTCAAAGGTTTGGTTGCCTATTTTAAGACGTACAGATTCAATGAGGATATAATGCCAATTTTGGAGCTTGACATTTTCTAAGTTGATGGCATTCCCTGCGACAGCAATGGGATGATCGGTTTGGCCGGGCACTTGGTATTTGAATTTCACAATTTCCAATTCAGAATCAGAAAGGGGGTAAATTCCTTTCAATAATAATTGGCCGGCATTTTGAAGGCTTTTTCTGGAAATCACATGGTTTCCGGCTCCTTCAACATAAACATATGGTTCGGGAGCTTTTTGAACGAAAACGGAATCTCGTATTAGGGTTCTTCCTTTAGGTCCTTGGAGGGCAATTTTGCACCAACCAGACTTTCTTGGGGTGAAATAAATTTCCTGAGCATTGAAGTCCATGCGAAGACTGGTATCGCAAGAGCAGATTAAGTTTTCAGGCTTTAGAATGTTCCCGAAAACATAGGCTTGTTCTTGTCCGATAAAAACCGGCATGGGCACTTTCTTGGCTTGAATTTTTTTGGAAAGGGTACCTGGATAAACCTGAATTTTTAGGTGTTCACGGTCTTGCCCATGTTCAAATTCAAATTCATGAAGGCCTGATTCTTTGGGGATATAAATGAGGCTATCTCCAGATGGGATTTGCACTGGACGGGTTTCACCGTTTACTTTTAAGGTTCCTGCCCAACCTTCATCTTTATGGGCGTAAAACCGAATGGGAGAACCCACCCTAGCCACTGAGATGTTCATGGCCATTTTTAAAATTGGAGAGGCCTTTTTCTCGGAGGTAAGGTCATCTAGATTAAGTTTCCGGGAAAGAATTTTAAGTTTTAATTCAAGATCCTCTAAGAAGGTGCGGGCAATAACTACGGGTACATGTTTGAACCTATATTCAATCCAATTGGTTGATTTTGGGTTTAAGAAACCATGGTCAATATCTTCTGCAAATAGTTTTTCAAGGGGTAATTTGTTTTCTCCCCGGGCGTAATTTCTATAAAAAGAAAGGAGTCGGTCATGGAGGGCTTCCCCATTTTTATCGTCGAGGAAGTACCGGTCGGTTTTTGAATACCCCTTGGGCTCTGGGTATTTTCCAGTGGTGGGGTCAATTTTCAGGGTTTGGTCAAACTCGTCTGACATTACTTTTAAGAAGCGGTG
Organism: uncultured Flavobacteriales bacterium; assembly: GCA_937139155.1. GTDB lineage: Bacteria > Bacteroidota > Bacteroidia > Flavobacteriales > JBLHRE01 > CAKZPI01. Next base: position 157,053 of record CAKZPI010000034.1, on the reverse strand, counting down.
GGTTGCTTCGATGGATGCATCCATATCGTCGGGAAGGTCAACCCCCATAAATCCAGCGTGAATTTCTCTTGAAAGGCGGGTCCAGTTGTCTGGTATCTGCAAGGCCGATAGGGAAATAAACAGAAGGTAAAGGATGCTAATCAGCCTATATCTTAAGAGTTTGGACCTTTTTATTTTCGTGGTAGCTCCCATGTTCTATTGGTTTAAGATTAAGGGAGATCCGTTACGGGTTGCCCCGGAAGGATTCATGAGTTTGATTCGGTCGATGACCAGGTCTCCGGAGGAGTTGTCTTCCTGGAAAAGCTTGCGCAATTCTTTGGGCAGGAATTTATTGGAAGCTTGAAAGGAAGCTTGTGGACCTCCACTGCCAATGACTTTAGCTTCAAATTCAATGATTTCCCAACCGGGTGTGTTGGACTCCAGTTTGAAGGCCAGTTTGGGGTTCAGTACTTTTTCTCCATTTTCTCCAATCACCTTAATGGAAAGGCTTTTTGGGGCATGGGCATAGAATACGGTTTGGTCGAGGGTGTCTTTACCGCTGGTCAAATATACCGGAATGGCTCCTTCTTTGAAAGGGGTTATTTCTACGTAGGCATTTCGGTATTTCACCTCAGCGCCCTGAAGGTTTAATTCCAGGTTAAGGGATTTAAATTCTTTTGGAATGGGAAGCTTATGAGACTCTCCTAATTCAAGTTGGTTCAATGGATTTGAGAGTCCGAGTTTCTCAAGGCTGGGCGATTCAACCCGGAAGGATCCAAGCAGAGGTTTTCCTCCGATTTCAATTCTTAAAGCATATTGACCGGGCCTGGTTGGGAGATAGGTCAATTTGCTGATTCCGTCTTTTTCTTGGCTTAGCTTTAATTCTTCATCATTTATAAAAGCTTGGGCCTTTGAGGTATCATGATGGACTTGAAGGGAGAAGGTTTCTCCGAAAATGAGCTCTTCCTTAAAACGGGCTATATAGGCAGAATGCTTAACCTCTTCTATTTCTTGTTTTGGAAGGGAAGGGGCTAGGTTGGCTTCGGCGTCTTGGTAGGCTTGGTAGGCTGTGGTTTTGAAATGTTCAAGAACGGAGGGAATGATTCCGTTGGGTGTTTCATGGAAATAATAAACGATGCCGGGATGTCTTTCCAAATTAAGGCCTTCCAATTGAACCAGTTTTGGGAAAAGATCGAGGGAGGCTTTTCGGGCGTATACCTCAGAAAGGTTTTGATTGGCCTCTTCCAGTTCATCAGCCAGATCGCTTGAAATGAAATCGTCTGCGAATCCTTTTTCTTTTAGTTTGAAGGTAGCCAGGTCGTCGCTTCCCGCGAAAGCGGAGAATTCATCTTCCACTTTTTTTACCACACGAAGGTAGTTTTCTACGGCTTGGTGCAGGATGCTCAGGTCTTCGGTTTTGGGTGTGCGTGCTTTAAATTCTTGGTGGAGCTGGGCGTTTAATGCCTTCTGGCTGTCAAGAACCCCTTGAAAAGGGATAACATACTCACCCGGACTGGTAAGAAAAAGGAAGAGAATAAATACCAAATACAAGAACGACAGCTTTTTGAAAAGCATGTTCTTAGATTTTGGTATGCGTACAGTTCGACTCATATTGAGGTTGCTATCAGTTCAAGATTTCCTGATACTTCTGATTGATCTGCTTCATGTTTTGGTTGTAATGATCCATGAGCTGATTGAATTCAGAAAGTTTTTCGTGCATGTTTTGAGAATCTTTGGCGTTGGCCTCCATTTCTTGCTTAATGCTTTCTACGGTTTGCCCCATTTCAGACAATTGGCTGTTGAGGTTTCCTAGGGTAGAAGAAAACTGTTGAATGGCGTTTTGAAACTCAGCCGTAGGTGCTTGTCCGTTGCTTGACGGAGACCCGTTGTGAAGCTGAGGAAAAACATTTTCCCAGTTATAATCTTTGTCTTCTTCTTTGCGCTCAAAGGCGGAAATTAAGAATACCACCGCCTCTACAGAAAGGCCGATGATGAATAATTCATTGGCAAACTGCCATCCTAAGAACTTAAACATGGCGCCAATCAATACAATGGCAGCACCCACCCCATATATAAAGGTGATTGGATCTAAACCGGCTTTTTTATTCTCCTTCATCGTGTATATGTTTTATTTTATTTCTTCTTTAAAATGTATTCTTGAAAGCGATTCCAATTGGCTTGGTGTTCGGTTACGGCCTTTTTCCAGTTTCTTCTGGAAGATACCCAAATTAGAATGGGACTTAATAATAGGGTAATGATGATTAGCGCCAATAGATTGTTGAATCTGGCGTTGGCTGTAGCCTCTACCGATTCAATTTCCATTTCTCGGGCCACCAATTCATCTTCTAGTACCTTGATTCGGTTTTGGTAGGCATCTATTTCGGCGGAAACTTTTTCAGAGAAGCTGGCTTGTTGCTTGGCCGATTTGGTCATGCCAGCCTCTAAATTGGTTTGAAGCTTGGCTTCTGCCTTATCAATCTCCGCCCGAACCGTATTCAATTCTCTATTCAGCGAAGTTTGAGATTTCTTTAGGGATTGGATTTCTTCCATCATAGCCTGGATTTGAACCTGCAGGCTGTCTGATTGTGAACTGCTTTCTCCTTGTTGGTAAGCATTGTTGGCCTTGGATAAGCTTGAGCTAAATACAAGTACCGTGAAAAACAAAAGGGCTTTTCGTAAGATCATGAATCAAGATATGTAGATTGAACTCGTCATAGCATAGGGAGAACAATCAGGTTTTGGCTGGGTAAATGTAAAATTTTTTCAGGAGGAACTGAGGAAGGTCAGTGAAAAAATTAAAAGAATTTTTCGGGATGATTTGAGGTTGATTTTGGGTTTTGCTCAAAAAAACTCCTGAGGTAAATGGTTTTTTGGGGCATAAAAAAAGCGGCCGAAGCCGCTTTCTGAAAATCATAGGGAGGAACTGTCTATTTTTTAGAGACAGCGTAACCCATTTTTTCAAGAGTAGATTTCATGTCGTTGACTTTTTCTTCTGCTCTTTTGAATTCTTCTTTCTCAATGGATTTTTTCAATCCATTAAGTTCTGCATCCGTTAATTTTCCAAGAAAATGGGTTGCAAATAAGGCCTTTAAGGTCTTGTTGTTGTTTTGGTTTTCTCTTAGGTAATTAACCAAAACACCTGGTGTGAGTTTTTTTACTTCCATCGGTTCACATTTAAATGTTTATTCAAAAATACAATAAATTATTATATAAAAAATTATGCATGAATAGGAATTCCTTATTCAATATTCTTTGTGAAATCTGAAACTGAGTTTCGGCTTCGGTCTTCTTTGGTTTCATCAAAGGGTCCTATGGCAATGGCCGTTACGGCATCTTCATCTTCTTCTAGCTTAAGAAGTTCTTTTGCCTTTGCTGCATCAAAGCCTGCCATTTGATGAATTCCTATTCCTTTTTCCCAAGCGGACAAGGCCAAGGTGGCTACAGACTGGCCTAGATCATACCATGCGTGTCGGTTCTCCTTATTGTTTCGGGCAAATCTTGTTTTCGCTGAAGCGATGATCAAAACCGAGGCATTTTGGGTCCAAGGTTTATTGCCTTCACTCAAGCATTGGTGAATCTTGTCAAAACCTTCGCTGCCTTGGTGTGCATAATAAAACCTCCAAGGTTGTTCATTGAAGCAAGAGGCGGCCCATTTGGCTTGGTTAAAAATATGCCCTAAGATTTCTTCCGAAATTGGGGTTCCGGTAAATTTTCTTGGACTAAATCTTTTTTCGATGATTTGGTCAATTTGACTTGGGGATTCTAGGGTATTTGTCATCTAGGGAATTTCTATTTATAAATACGGAGGAAATCTAATCAGAGATTCCTCGAATTTTATCCAATATATTTGAAAGGGTTTCTAGTTCTTCATCGCTTACCTCCTTAAAATCCCCTTCAAATCCTTCTAGTTTTTGGTCAATTTCACTCAGAAGGTCAAGGCCTTTTTGGTTGATTTGAACATCCACCCTTCTTCGGTCTTGGGGTGAGGTTTGGCGAATGATTAAATCTTTTGCCAAAAGTTTTTCAATTAGGCGGCTAACATTGCTGCTTTGGTCGATCATTCGTTCAGAAATCAGCTTAACGGTAACAGATTTAGGGTGTTGCCCTCTTAGTATCCTAAGCACATTGAACTGCTGTGAGCTTAGGTCGAAGGTTTTAAATACTTGATTGTGTTTTTGTTGCAACCAATGGGCCGTGTAAATTATGTTCACCGAAGCTTTTTGAATCATGCTTTGAAAGGGCTTGCCTTGAAATATGCTCTCTTCTATGGTTTTTAATTTCATGACTCCGCAAATATATGTATACACATTTAATGTATCTGCACGAATAAAGAAAAATCTCTGAAATTTTGGTTAAATACCGGTGCGAATGGCTTCAACCGGGTCTAATTTGGCCGCCGAATAGCTGGGTACCAATCCTGAGACCAATCCGATAAGAATGGAGACAATCAAGCCTAGAAAAATATTACCTAGGCTGAGTTTTAGTCCGAGGTCAAAAACGGCATCTACAATTCCAGATATTCCAGCCACCATCAAAAGGCCAACTCCTCCACCAATTAAACAGAGGGAAACCGCTTCAAATAAGAATTGAAGTAGGATGAAGTAATTTTTGGCGCCCAATGATTTTTGAATGCCAATTTGGTTGGTTCTTTCCTTTACGGAAACAAACATGATGTTGGCAATTCCGAAGCCTCCCACTAAGATTGAGAATCCGCCCATGATCCACCCAGCAATGCTAAGGGCTGAAAAGGAAGCTTCAAGTCCGGCACTCAATACACTCACCTCGTTCAATGAAAAATCATCATCGGCCGAAGGCTTGAGTCTTCGAATGGCTCGCATTTCACCTTGAACTTCGTCTTTCAATTGATCAATGGAAATATTGGATTTGGCCTTTACCATGATGAATCCGCCAACAGACTCCGATCTGAGGTCGAAGATTTTTTCAGCGAAATTCAGAGGAACCAAGGCAATTTCGTCGGTGCTATTTCCAAGCATGGAAGAGCCCATTTCTTCAAAAACTCCAATGACGGTGAGTTTTCTTCCCATCATTTTTATGGATTGGCCAATGGCATTCCCGTCAGGAAACAATCCTTCCGCCAAGCTTGAGCCAAGAATGGTTAAGGGCTTTCCGCTGTTTGATTCACTTTCTGTAAAATATCGTCCTTGACTCAGTTCAAAGCTTACAATCCGGGCATAGTCATGAGAGGCCCCAGTGATGCTTGCTCCTGAAACGCTATTATTTCCCTGGGAAAGGGTTCGGTTTACGTTCATAACAAAGGCCACCCCGTCTTCGAGTTGAAGTCGGTTTTGTAGGTCTTTCATCTCAGATTTTAGGGGTACGGGTCTTTTGAAATATTTCCACCAAGGGTAATCTCCGCTTCCGCCCCAAGGCCATTTCTGTACGTAAATCACATTGTCGCCAAGTGCCGCAACGTCTTGTTTTACATTGCGTTCAAGGGTGTCTACCACGGTAAAAACCGCAATGACTAAGAATATACCAATGGTAACTCCTAGCAAGGAAAGTATGGTTCTGAGCTTGTTCACCACCAAGGCATGGATGGCGAATTTGAAGCTTTCTTTGATGAGTTTAAAAACCAACATAGGGCATGTGTATCACGGGGTCAAAAGTAGGTATTGAAATTGGTTCTGTCTAAATACTTGGAAATGTTGATAATTGGACGAGGTTTCACTAAACTTGCAGCTTAAATTTTTTGCCGGAATGGGAAGTGCTTTAAAGCCTAAAACTGCCTTAATATCAGTTTTTTATAAAGATGGATTGGAACCAATTGTGCGTGAACTTCACAAGCAAGGGGTGAGCATTCTGTCTACAGGAGGAACTCAAACCTTTATTGAACAATTAAATATACCGGTAATTCCGGTTGAATCCATCACCGAGTACCCGAGTATTTTCGGAGGTAGGGTTAAGACCTTACATCCAAAAATTTTCGGAGGAATCTTGCATCGTAGAGATTTGGACTCGGATGTTCAGGATGCCAAAGACCGGGAGATTCCTGGGATTGACTTGGTGATTGTAGACCTATATCCTTTTGAGGAGACCATTGCTCAAACTCAGGATGAATCTAAGATCATTGAGAAAATTGATATTGGCGGGATTTCCTTGATTCGGGCGGCAGCCAAAAATTACAAAGACGTTTTGATTGTTCCTTCTCGGGAAGATTATTCGGAGGTTTTGGGCTTGCTTCAAGATTCTGAGGGCATTTCATTAGAGGCTAGAAAGCGTTTCGCCGCCAAGGCCTTTGCCATGTCATCTCATTATGATTCTGCCATTTTTAATTACTTCAATGAGGAGGTAGAGCTTCCGGAATTAAGGGTTTCTTACCGGAATGGAAGAAGCTTGAGGTATGGGGAGAATCCTCACCAGAACGGAACTTTCTTTGGAGATTTTGATAAGCAGCTTGAGCAATTAAACGGAAAAGAGGTTTCGTACAATAACCTGCTTGATATAGATAGCGCGGTTCAGTTGATTCATGAGTTTACCGAAACCACCTTTGCCATTTTGAAGCATAACAATGCTTGTGGTTTGGCTTCCCGCGAAAGCGTAAAAAATGCCTACCTTGATGCTCTTGCAGGGGACCCCGTTTCCGCTTTTGGAGGGGTTTTGATTACCAATGCCAAGATTGACCTTGCTGCTGCGGAGGAAATTAATAAACTATTCTGTGAGGTATTGATTGCTCCGGAATACGATGAGGATGCCCTTGAGCTCCTTATGTCGAAGAAGAAGCGGGTCATCCTTAAGCACAATCCAGAAACCCCTAGCTCGGGCATTGTTCGAACCAGTTTGAATGGGGTGCTTTGGCAGGAAAGGGATTTGAAAACAGATGCCAAGGAGGAAATGAAGGTGGTTACCAACCAGGGTCCGAGCGATCAAGAATTGGAGGACCTTGTATTTGCTTCTAAGATTGCAAAACATACCAAGAGCAATACCATTGTACTTGCTAAGAATAAACAACTTTGCGCTTCGGGGGTAGGACAAACCTCAAGGGTGGATGCCTTGAATCAAGCCATTCACAAAGCGGGAGAATTTAAATTTGACTTGAAGGGGTCGGTTATGGCCTCGGATGCATTTTTTCCTTTTCCTGACTGCGTTGAAATTGCCGATAAAGCCGGTGTTTCTGCCGTAGTTCAGCCCGGCGGATCAATCAAAGACCAATTATCCATTGACTACTGCAATAAGGCAGGCATGGCAATGGTTTTTACAGGAACCAGACATTTTAAACATTAAACCAAGATGGGATTATTTGACTTCATGGCCCAAGAGATTGCAATTGACCTCGGTACGGCCAATACCCTGATTATACACAATGATAAGGTTGTGGTTGACGAGCCGTCAATTGTAGCCATTCACCGAAATACGAATAAGGTGATTGCCGTGGGGAAAAAGGCCCAGCAAATGCATGGGAAAACCCATGAAGACATTAAAACCATTCGTCCGTTGAAAGACGGAGTAATTGCTGATTTCAACGCTTCTGAATACATGATTCGGGAGATGATTAAGAACATACCTTCCTTGAAAGGTCGTTGGTTAAGCGGTGGTTTGAGAATGGTTATTTGCATTCCATCTGGAATTACCGAAGTTGAGAAACGTGCGGTTCGTGACTCTGCAGAGCATGCAGGAGCCAAGGAGGTTTACCTAATTCATGAGCCCATGGCAGCTGCCATTGGTATTGGAATTGACGTGGAAGAACCCAAGGGGAATATGATCATTGATATAGGTGGGGGGACCACTGAAATTGCCGTTTTGGCCCTGGGAGGTATTGTCTGCGATAAAAGCATTAAGGTGGCAGGGGATGTGTTCACCATGGACATTTCCTACTATATGAGAACCCAGCACAACCTGTATGTGGGTGAACGTACCGCTGAACGAATCAAGATTGAAGTTGGGGCGGCCATTGATGAGCTGGATGAAACCCCAGAACCTTATGCCGTTCAAGGTAGAGACCTTCTAACCGGAAAGCCTAAGGAAGTTGTGGTTACTTATAAGGAGATTTCTAAGGCCCTGGATAAGTCGATTCTACGCGTAGAAGATGCGGTGATGGAAGCCCTGAGCATGACTCCTCCTGAATTGGCAGCGGATATTTACAATACAGGTATTTATCTTGCCGGTGGAGGTTCCATGTTGCGTGGTCTTGACAAACGACTTTCAAGAAAAACCGAGCTGCCGGTATACATTGCTGAAGACCCATTGAGAGCCGTAGTTCGCGGTACGGGTATCGCGTTGAAAAACGTGCATAAATTCTCCTTCCTCATGCGATGATCGTATAGCCAATGCAAAATCTGCTGCTGTTTTTCCTTCGGTATCGATTGGTTTTCCTCTTTGTTTTTTTAGAGGTGATTTCCATCGGAATTCTGGTGCAAAAACGCAGCTTTCATCGTTCGGTTTTTGTGAATTCTGCCCAGGCTTGGGTGGCCAAAACCATTGGGGTTTTCGGGAATACTCAAAATTTCTTCCAACTTCAAGAATCCAACGAAAGGTTGCTTGAAGAGAACATGAAATTGCGCTCTCTTTTGCAGGAAGTTCGCGGGAAACTGAATCAGCCCCTGCAAGATTCTGTGGTAGACACGGTTTACCGACAGCAATACCAATTTGTAAGGGCCAAGGTGGTTCAAAACTCCTTCAATTCGAGAAACAATTACCTAACCCTTTCGGCTGGAAAGAGAAACGGAATTGAAGTAGGAGACGCCGTCATTGGTCCGGAAGGAATTGTAGGAATTGTGGATGCGGTAACCGACCATTATACATCGGTTATTTCCCTCTTGCACAAGGAGTCGAGCATTTCAGGAAAGCTTAAGAATGAGGCTTATTTCGGTTCGGTTCGTTGGGATGGGTTTAATCACCGTCAGGCTCAGCTGCACGATGTGCCCAGACAGGCAGGAGTTGTGATTGGGGATACGGTAGTGACCAATGCCTATTCAAAGGTTTTCCCAGAAGGCATACCCATTGGAGTGATCAAAGAGGTTGAGCTTAAAACCAATGAGAATTTCTATACCATAGAACTTGATTTGCTCACCGATTTTGCGGCCCTATCCTATGTTTATGTGGTGAATAATTTATTCAAAGAAGACTTAGAAATGCTGGAAGAAGCTCGGGAGGATGCGTAAAATTCAGGTCGAAAATATTGTACGTTGGGTTTCGGTCATGTTGATTCAAATAATGATCCTGAACCATATTATGATCCGCGGATACCTAAATCCCTATTTATACATTCTACCCATAATTTTACTTCCTGGCACCATGAAAGGCGGCTGGATTCTATGGATTGGGTTTTTAACCGGCCTAATCATGGATTTTGCCATGAATACTTACGGAGTACATGCGGCTTCAACCACGGCCATGGCCTTTCTTAGAATTCAAATGATAGGTACCCTTTCGGGGAAAACCTCGGAAGAAATGCATAGACCTGGAATGCAGTCTATGGGCACCCGGGGCTTTTTGATTTACGCGGGGGTATTGACACTTTTCCATCACATCCTCTTGAATGTTCTGGATGTTTTCCGGGTTTCGGAAATACTCTTGATACTTTATCGTTCGGTATTTAGTTCAGCCTTGACATTTTTGCTCATCTTGCTTTTTCAACTCTTGACTCAAAGTTCGAAAAGGAATGCATTATAATCGTTATGCCAGTAGGAAGTACTTAGTCATTGGGATGATGTTGGCCATTTGCCTAATCATCTTAATGCGCTTGTTCTATTTGCAGGTTATAGACGATTCGTACAAACTTTCTGCTGAGAACAATATTCTCAGAGCCATTCCCCTTTATCCTGACCGGGGGTATATCTATGACCGCGATGGAAATCTCTTGGTTTCCAACCAGCCCGCCTACGATTTAATGGTGATTCCACGCGAAGTGAAACCCTTTGACACCTTGGCTTTTTGCCAAGAACTAGGGGTGAACCCGGATGAGTTTAAGAAAAACCTCAGAGATGCAAGCAAATACTCTCGGTTCAGGCCTTCGGTAGTGGTAAAAGAATTATCCAAAGAGACCTATGCCTCCATTCAAGAGCAATTGTATAGGTTCAAAGGATTTTTTGTTCAGCAGAGAACCTTGAGAGAGTATCCGCAGATTTCAGGAGCGAATGTGGTAGGGTATATCGGACAGGTTCCGAGGTACATCCTGGATAAAAGCGATTATTATTCAAAGGGAGACAATATTGGAATTTCCGGAATTGAAAAGGCCTACGAAGAATCTCTTCGTGGTAAGCAAGGGGTAAAGTATGTGATTCGGGATGTGCACAACCGGGATAAGGGCCCATTTGAAGGGGGAAGGTATGATACCCTACCTCAGGCGGGTGAAGATGTGGTTTCAACCATTAGCCTGGAACTGCAAATGTACGGCGAGCTTTTGATGCAGAATAAAATTGGATCGGTGGTGGCCATTGAACCTAGCTCAGGAGAAATATTGGCTATGGTTTCATCGCCCGGTTACGATCCGAACTTATTGGTAGGAAGGCGGAGGTCTGAAACCTTTGCCCAGCTTCAAAAAGACAGTTTAAAGCCTCTTTTTGATAGAGCCCTATTGGCTGAATATCCCCCGGGATCTACCTTTAAATTGCTCAATGCTTTGATCGGATTGCAGGAAGGAGTTCTTTATCCCGGAACTCGCTTCGGTTGCCAGGGCGGATTTAAATACGGAAGCCTTCGGGTAGGTTGTCATGAGCACCCTTCACCCCTTGATTTAAGAAAGGGGATCGCCTCCTCCTGCAATGCCTATTTCTGCTATACCTATAAATCGATACTTGAAAAGTTCCCCAACGCTGAATTGGGCTATGAAAACTGGAGGGAACATATTTCAAGTTTTGGCTTGGGTGACTTCCTTAACAATGACCTGCCCACAGGAAGAAGAGGTTTGGTGCCCAGAGCCAGTTTTTATGATAATATTTATGGTCGGGGGTCATGGAAGGCCGTAACCAATATTTCCTTGGCCATTGGTCAGGGAGAACTTTTGGTGACTCCCATTCAAATGGCAAATATGACGGCAGCCTTGGCCAATAGAGGTTGGTATTATACCCCGCATATTGTGAAATCCGTTGGGGGTGACACCCTTTTCAATCAGCGTTTTAAGGAGAAGATTCATACCACCGTAGATTCTCACCATTACGAACCGGTGATTGACGGAATGCAAATGGTATTTGAAGAGCCAACGGGTACCGCTTATTGGTTTCGTTTGCCGGAAATTTCACAATGTGGAAAGACCGGAACGGCTCAGAATACATCAGGAGAAGACCATTCTGCATTCATCGCCTTTGCCCCGAGAGACAACCCGAAAATTGCCATAGTAGTTTACGTTGAAAATGCGGGTTGGGGGTCTTCTTACGCGGCGCCGATTGCCTCTTTAATGATGGAGAAATTTCTAACCGATACAGTGAGCAGGCCTTGGCTGGAGGAGCGCATGGTGAATGCCAATTTGATTGATAAAAAGCCCAAGGAGGATGAGGAATAAGCAGAGAAATACAGCCATCGTGGATTGGCCTTTGGTATTGCTTTATTTCCTTTTTGTGGGAATGGGTTGGCTGAATATCTATGCTGCAGTTTACAACGAGGAAGCCTCGAGCATCATCGACGCAAGTCAGAAATACGGAAAGCAACTTACCTGGATCATCACCGCAGTTGTGATTGTATTCATATTGTTTTTGGTGGATGGAAAGTTCTTCAACCGGTTTGCCTATGCCATTTATGGGTTTTTTATATTCCTCCTGGTATCGGTTCTTCTGTTTGGAAAGGAGGTTGGTGGAGCCCGTTCTTGGTTTGAGATTGGCGGATTTAGCATTCAGCCTGCCGAGTTTGCCAAAATTGGGGTAGCCTTGGCCTTGGCAAAACTGCTTTCCTCAATCAACGTAAGCCTTGACCAGTTTAAAACGAGAATAACCGGTTTGACCATTGTGGGCATTCCTGCGGTTTTAATCTTGCTTCAAAACGATACAGGTTCGGCCTTGGTATTCTTGGCTTTCTTGCTGGTTTTATACCGTGAGGGGATGTCAGGAATTCTGCTTTGGTTGGGAACGGGGGCTGGAGTTCTCTTCACCCTAACCCTAATTTTTGGTCCGGTTTACCTATTCATTGCCCTTGGAATAATTTTAGGGATTGGGTTGTATTTCCTTAGGGGGAAGAAGCGAGAAATTCGAAACTGGGTTTTGATTGTATTCATGGGAGCTGGATTTGTGCAATCGGTAGACTACGTTTACCAGAATGTTTTGGAGCCCCATCAACAAAGTAGAATTGATGTATTGCTGGGCAAAAAAGACGATCCGCACGGAGCAGGATACAATACCAATCAATCCAAAATTGCCATTGGCTCGGGTGGGTTAACCGGAAAAGGGTATTTGGAAGGCACCCAGACCAAGTTTGACTTTGTTCCGGAGCAGAGCACGGATTTCATTTTCTGTACGGTTGGGGAGGAATGGGGATTTCTGGGATCCTTTATTTTGGTGGCCTTATTCTTAACCCTGTTTTGGAGGTTAATCATAGCGGCCGAAAGGCAGCGTTCAGCTTTCTCGAGAATTTATGGGTATTCGGTGGCATGCATTCTCTTCTTTCACTTTGCGGTGAACATTAGTATGACCATTGGCTTGGCTCCGGTGATCGGAATTCCACTGCCTTTCTTCAGCTACGGCGGCTCCTCCTTGTGGGGGTTCACCATTCTTCTCTTCATTTTCATTCGATTGGATGCTTACCGGATGGAAACATTTAGGTAATAGGTAATAGGAACTAGGTAATAGGAGTCTTGATCTAGGCAGAAATTAGGGTATTAACATCTACACAGGAGTGACTAGTGACTAGTGACTAGTGACTAGTGACTGGAATGAATTCTCTAGAAATATTCGGCTTTACGTCTTCTGAGCGGGAATTGGGAATCGGGAATCGGGAATTGGGAATCGAGGTAAGCTGGAACTAGGTAATAGGAATCTTGAGGCTGGCAGAAATTCTTCGCCTAAGCGCCTAAACGCCTCAGCAGGGGTGACTAGTGACTAGTGACTAGTGACTGGAAATTTGCTAGAAATATTCAGCTTTCCGTCATGGGAATCGAGTTGAATCTGCCTGAAATACTCCACTTCAAAAATCTATCAACTATAAAAGCACAACTATAAACCGGGTCCAAGGCTCAGGTGGCAGTGGACTATGAATCGAGGTTAATCATCGGTAACAGAGCCTTATGAATAAAACGGAATTTGAGCGAAATGCCCATCCTTAAATAACTAGATTTCAACTATCAACTATCAACTATCAACTCAAGAGTGACTAGTGACTGGAAATTTGCTAGAGATATTCAGCTTTCCGTCAGAGGAATTGAGGTGATTCTGATTGATATTTATGCGAAATTTCACCTAAACACCTCCGCAGGGGTGACTAGTGACTAGTGATTAGTGACTGGAAATTTGCTAGAGATATTCAGCTTTCCGTCAGGAGAATCGAGGTTATTATTCTGACTGAAAATTATGCGAAATTTCACCTAAACACCTCCGCAGGGGTGACTAGTGACTAGTGACTAGTGACTGGAAATTTGCTAGAGATATTAAGCTTTCCGTCAGGAGAATCGAGGTTATTATTCTGACTGAAAATTATGCGAAATTTCACCTAAACACCTAAACACCTAAACACCTAAACACCTAAACACCTAAACACCTAAACACCTAAACGCCTCAACAACCCTAAAAAACGAATCCTGGCATTTTCTTGGGTACCTGAATCATCATGGTGCCTCCTTTGCTTTGATTGTAAACGGGTAGGGCATAGCCTCCGTCAGATTCTAGGCTAATATTGGGTAGAATTTCTCCGCTATAAATCACCTCTGCAGGGGCCATTCTATTGAAGGTATAGTAATTCATTTTCCATCTTCCATCTTCTCCAATCACAGCTCTTAACATTACCGCCTGCTTCAGGTCCTTAACTTTGAATTCAGTCCTTCTCGACTTAAACATTTCCAGATCACCGGTGAAAAACACCTCCGATTCCTTTCCATCAAAAAAGTATACCGCATGGGTTCTAGACCTAGCCCCGGTTTCAACCTCGTACCAATAAGGAAGTCTTCTTACCCATTTAAGCTCGTTCTTTGGGTCAATCCGTACAATGATTTTATCGGAAACGGTATAAGAGTAATCTTTAGGCATCTCCCATTCGTCCTTTTTCTTTTTCCCGTCTTCCTCTTCATCTCCCTTCTTTGATTTCATGGAATTCATTTCTTCCCCCGTAACAGATTCGGCATCAAAAACAATTTCAGCAAAGATTTGGGCTTGCCCGTCCGGGGTGAAGTCAATTTGACGAATGTTAATAAAAGAATGGTGGTAAGACATTTTCTCATTTCTACCACGAATCAGTTGCTGAAGCCATTCCGCCTCATTTCCACTTACAAAGTCGGTGGTTTTGATGGGGATGTAATTCTCATTCTCCATGGCAAGGGTTAGCGGATTTAGCTCCGCATTAAACACGCCCTCAATGGCGTATGTGGCCTGGTTTAAATAGAATGAGTATACATGCAAATGCCCCTTTTCATCTTGAGTAATGTGCAAGGGAGTAAACTTCACATCGGTTTTAACCACCGGCATGATGTCCATTTCCAATTTTTCATTTCCAAAATTGGTATAACCTACAATTGCGTTGGTAACTGCAATGCCTTCTACCCCTCTTCTATTTCTGGGTTTTGAAGGCTTTGAAATGTAGAAATTACCGGCATTGGTTACCAGAATAGACTCCAATTCAAAGGCAGCATTTCCTATTTCAGCTCTACGCTCACGTTTGCTCTTAAGTAATTCAGCCTTATTGTCGTAAAGACCCATGTAAACATATTTATTGGTCTCAAACCAAAGGCTCACCAAGAAATAAGAGCGATCCTCGCTAAGGGTGATTTTCGCATTTCCGACCTTGTCGTTTTGTTTGCCAAGAGGCAGGAAGGTTCCCAGAATTAGGTCGTCGTCGGCTTCAATGGAAGCCAGTTTTCTACGTGAAGGAACGTATTCACCCGTGGTTTTATCCACTTCCCAAACATAAAACTCGTACTTCTTAGAATCTTTGTCTTTGAAAAAAACCAATAGGTAAACCCTACCTTCAAGAATGAATCCGTTGATGGGGTAAATTCTGGCTTTTTCGTATTCCTCTTGCAATTTAACCCGCTTGGATCTTTGCATGAAATTGTCAAAGTAGTCAATGTAAAAGGTTGCATCCTTTCCTTCCTTTTCCTGAATTCCTCGTATGGCAACAATTTGGTTGTTTTCCTCTCCGATGACCTTAATTTCCGGAGAAATTTTCTCATCGTTAAGCCTTTCATTCAGCCTGAAATATTCCTGGCCCATCCCCGAAAGGGAAAGAGTGATAAGGGAGATAAATGCAAATAATGCTTTCATATACAATGCGCTTTACAAAGTGTCGATCTCAAAGATTCAGCAAATGTAGCATCTGGAAACGATGAGCCGAAAATAATTTAGGTTTTCTCTTGGTTAAAACTCGAAAACCGTGCCGAAAATACTGAGTTTTCTCAGGACAGCCGTTAATTTCAAAAAAATAAACATGAAGTTTTTAACTTGTCAAGTCAAAGGTCAAAGCCCAATGAACAAGCTAGATGAGTTTGAAATCTTAATAGATAATAGTCCGTGGTTGATTTGTAGGCATAGCCCAGACGGAACTTTTGAATTTGTGAACAAGGGTTCAGTTCGGGTTTTGGGGTATGAACCTAGCGAATTAATTGGGACCAATCCGTACGATTTTTTTCATCCGGCAGATCAAACGGCCATTGAAGAAGAAAGCCATGCTCCGGCTTTGGAGGGTGAACAAACCCTAATGTCAGAGTATAGGTTTAGGAAAAAGGATGGATCATATGTTTGGTTACGAACCTATACCGAGCCAGTATTGAACCAAAAAGGGGAGGTGCAGTCCTTGGTAACCTCCTCAATGGATATTTCGGAAGACATAAACATTCGAAGGGCGCTTGAAAGGAAAGATCAGCTCTTGGAAGAAGCGGGTAATTTATCGGCAATGGGAGCCTGGGAATTTGACCTGGAAACTCAAGAAATTCGCTGGACCAGGGGCGTTTTTAAGGTGCATGAAATGGAGCATGGAGAGCCTCCGGATTTTGAAACCTTAATGTCGTTTTACAAAAATCCTGCCCCCCTTTCTGAGGCCATTGAACGAGCCATTTCAACGGGTGAGCCTTATAATTTGGTGATGCCCTTTACTTCCGTTAAGGGTAGAGATAAGTGGTTGAAAACCATTGGGAAGCCAGTTTCTGTTGGGGGGCAAGTGGTTAAACTCATAGGGGTGGTTCAAGACATTACCGAGGAGTTTGAAATTCAGAGCAAGAACCGAGAGATGATTCAAAGCTTGGAAGCACAAAAGCAAAAGCTTAAAAACCTGAACCACATCCTCTCCCATAATTTAAGATCTCCTGTAGCCAACCTAGAAATTCTCATTGAAATTCTTGAGAGTTCAGGGCTCAATCAAACCCAAGCTGAAACCCTAAGGCATTTAAAGTTTACATCTCAGAACATTAGGCATACCCTTTCAGATCTAATGGAGGCGGTTCAACTCATACAGATAAAAGACAATTCTAAAGAGGCGGTTAATATTCGCAAGGTTTTAGATCAGGTTACCATCGGCTTGAAAGCGAAAATTGAAGCCACCAATGCCCATTTGAAAACAGATTTTTCGGCCTGGAAAGAGATTGAGTATCCCAAGGTTTACCTTGAAAGTATATTGCTGAATATGATTTCCAATGCCTTGAAATATTCAAAGGCAGGTGTAAAACCAGAAATTTTAATCCGCACCAGCAAAAAAGGGAAAAAGAAAGTTTTGGAAGTTCATGACCAGGGAATCGGGATGGATCTTGTAAAAGACGGTGAAAAATTATTTGCCATGGGAAAACGCCTTACCGACCAGGCGGAGGGTAGAGGAGTGGGCTTGTTCTTTACCAAAGAGCAAATTGAAAACATGGGCGGAAAAATTGAAGTGGAATCAAATCTTGGCAAGGGCAGTGTTTTTCGGGTAATATTTTAATCGGAATCTCCCTCCTTTCCGTTTATGCCTTTTACCTTTGTTGGCCGTTTAGGCTTACCAGTATTTTGATTCATGCAGACCGATAAAATCCTTCAGTTCGAACAAATTTATTCATCCTTTGAGCAAGACTCTATTTTAGAGTCCCTTGCCGGGAACCTTTACAAGCACCACGGAGAACGGTTTCGAGCAAAGGGTATTGCCGGATCTGGTTTGGCGCTTACCGTGGCTTCCGCCCGAAAGAAAAGCGAACTGCCGCAAATGGTGATTTGCAACGATAAGGAGGAAGCTGCCTATTGTTTGAATGATTTGGAAGAAATCCTGGGCCAAGGAAAGGTGCTTTTCTACCCGGGATCCTACCGAAGACCTTATGAAATTGAAGAAACGGATAATGCCAATATCCGCCTTAGAGCCGAAGTTCTAAATCGGCTAAGTCAGGGGAATAGGCCCTTTATTTTAGTAACCTACCCAGATGCCATCTTTGAGAAAGTCGTTACCCGAAAGGGCCTGAAATCGCAAACCTTGTCGGTGCAAAAGGGCGATAAACTAAGCCTTGAATTTCTCAATGAAACCTTAAATGCCTTTCATTTTGAACGGGTTGATTTTGTTACCGACCCTGGCCAATTCGCAATTCGAGGTGGTATTCTTGACGTATTCTCCTTCTCAAATGAAAATCCCTACCGACTTGAATTTTTTGGAGATGAGATTGAATCCATGCGGAGCTTTGATATCGAATCGCAGCGCTCAATCAAAAGCCTGAATCGAATTCAAATCGTTCCCAATATTGAAGAGAAAAAAGCCGAAGAACAAAGAATCCCCTTTTTAGATTACCTTCCCAATCGGGTGAATGTTTGGATGAAAAATTTCAGCATCATCCTTGACCGCCTCGATAAACATTTCGATAAAGCCCTTGATGTGTATGAAAATCACCAAGGCGAGGTGGCCCCATTAAAACCTGAAAACCTATTTATTAACTCCAAGGGGTTTAAAGAGTCGGTTTTGCGATTGAATACAATTGAGTACGGACAAGAAAAGGCCTTTGAGCCTTTAGAGAGCTTTGAGTTCAATCAAAAGCCTCAGCCTGCCTTCAATAAACAGTTCGACCTGCTTTCAGAAACCTTGAACGATTATACCGAAAAGGGGTATACCAATTTCCTGCTCTGCAGCAATCCCAAACAAACCGAACGGTTTTACGCCATTTTTGAAGACATAGGGGCGGATGTGAAATTCACCCCCATTGTGAATGCTTTTCACGAAGGTTTCGTAGATCACCAAAAGAAACTGGTTTGCTTTACCGATCACCAAATCTTTGAACGTTACCAAAAGTTCAGGTTGAATTCGGGTTATAAAAAGAAGGAAGCCATAAGCCTCAAAGAATTAAATTCTCTACAACCTGGAGATTACGTGACCCATATTGACCATGGTGTGGGCCAGTTCGACGGATTGAAGAAAATTGAGGTAAATGGAAAAACCCAAGAGGCCATAAAGCTGGTGTATAGAGATGAAGACATTCTTTACATCAGCATTCACTCCCTTCATAAAATCTCAAGGTATTCTGGAAAGGAAGGAACGGTTCCGAAAATAAACAAGTTGGGGTCAGGAGCCTGGGCCAAGACCAAAAGCAAGACCAAAAAGCGAATCAAGGAGATAGCCTACGATCTCATCGCCCTTTATGCCCAAAGGAAATCAGCCAACGGATTTGCATTTTCTCCGGACACCTACCTCCAACATGAGCTTGAGGCCAGCTTTATTTATGAAGACACTCCAGACCAAGAAACGGCTACCGAAGCCATCAAGGAAGATATGGAGAAACCTTATCCCATGGACCGCTTAATTTGCGGGGATGTAGGATTTGGAAAAACCGAATTGGCCATTCGGGCGGCTTTTAAGGCTGTGGCCGATAGCAAACAGGTTGCCGTACTCGTTCCCACTACCATTTTAGCACTTCAGCATTATAATACCTTCCGAAAAAGGCTGGGGGAGCTTCCTTGTAAGGTGGATTATCTAAACCGATTCAAAACCCGGAAACAAGCCCAAGAAGCCTTAAAAAGACTGGCGTCCGGTGAAACGGATATCATCATCGGAACCCATAGATTGGTAGGGAAAGATGTTAAGTTCAAAGACCTAGGCTTGTTGATTATTGATGAGGAGCAAAAGTTTGGAGTAGGGGTTAAAGACAAACTAAAAACGCTGAAGGTAAATCTTGACACCCTAACCCTTTCAGCAACCCCCATTCCGAGAACCATGCAATTCAGCTTGCTAGGGGCCAGAGATTTATCCGTGATCACCACTCCGCCCCCAAACCGTTTTCCGGTGGAAACCCATGTAAGGCCCTTTAATGAAGAGGTAATTAGAGATGCGGTTGCCTATGAGATTCAACGTGGGGGACAAGTTTTCTTTGTGCACAACCGAATTGAAAACATCAAGGAGGTGGCCGGAATGATTCAAAGGCTGGTGCCGGATGCAAAGGTGGCCGTGGGCCATGGTCAAATGGAAGGCAGGCAATTGGAAGCCATTATGCTTGACTTTATTGATGGCGCCTATGATGTACTGGTTTCTACCACCATCATAGAATCTGGATTGGATGTTCCAAATGCCAATACCATCATAATCAACAATGCCAACCACTTTGGGATGTCAGACCTTCACCAAATGAGAGGTCGGGTAGGGCGAAGCAATAAAAAAGCCTTTGCCTATTTATTGGCTCCTCCATATGCTTCTCTTACCGATGAGGCCCGCAAACGATTAATCGCCCTTGAGCAGTTCTCAGACTTGGGCTCAGGCTTCAACATTGCCATGAGAGACTTGGAAATTAGAGGTGCCGGAGACCTACTTGGAGCAGAACAAAGTGGTTTCATCAGCGATATGGGATTTGAAACCTATCAAAAAGTATTGGCCGAAGCCATTGATGAGCTGAAAGAGCAAGAGTTCCAAGCCCTTTATGCCGATGAGAACAAAGAGAAAAAGCCTTTTGTTAAAGAGGTGAATTTAGATACCGATTTGGAGATCCTAATACCTGATGATTATGTGAACTCCATTTCAGAAAGGCTTCAGCTTTACCAGCAAATCAACCAGCTTAAAAATCCTAAAGATTTGGAAGACTTTGAAAGGGGCTTGGTGGATCGGTTTGGCGAAATGCCCGAACCCGTGATTGAATTGATGGAAAGCATCCGGATCAAATGGCTTGCCCGGAAACTGGGCTTTGAAAAATTGGTGCTTAAAAACCATCGCTTCATTGCCTACTTTACCCAAACCAACGAAGCCTATTTCCAGTCGAGGGCCTTCGGAAAAGTCTTAGACTTCGTGAAAACACGTCCCAAACAATGCAAGCTTAAAGACAAGGGTGAAAAGTTAATCCTCAGTATTTCAGGGGTTAAAGATATTCGTTCAGCAAAACAACTCTTATTGGTTCTTGAATCAATGTAGGGCAGAAACATTTCTTCAAAGTATTTCGTTCATCCAAAGTAAAACATGCAATTTTGCGCCCCTAAATAATACCCATGAATTCAACTGAATCGGTACCCTATACTTTTGACTCTTTGCTAGCCAAAGTGGAGCAAATTTGCGCTTGGAAGGATAGTCTTGACAATCGTCTACAAAGCATCTGCGACCTTTTACATAGGGAGTTGGACACCTATAATTGGGTGGGATTCTATTTCGTAGACTCCCAAAACCCTGAATTGGTCTTAGGTCCTTATGCCGGCGCTAAAACCGACCATGTTCGTATTCCTTTCGGGCGGGGGATTTGTGGGCAATCTGCCGTAAGCGGTGAAACCTTTTTGGTGGATGATGTATCGGCCGAAGACAATTACATTGCCTGCAGCATGGATGTGAAATCTGAAATTGTGGTTCCACTTTATCAAGGAGACTTAATGGTGGGACAAATCGACATTGATTCGCATACCCCAGCAGCCTTTAAAAAAGAGGATGAGGTTTTTTTGAAGGCTGTGAACCAAAAAATTGCTGAAATATTGCCGGTTAATTATACCTTTCCCTCTTAAAATCTAAGTAAGTATGAATAAGTCAGCCGAGAACGTAGAAATAGCCAAGCTTCAAAAAGAAATCAGGTCGCATATAGGTCTGCCAGAAGAGTCTGTTATTTTTGATTTCGAAGACTTTGATGGGAAGATTAAGATGGATGTAATCACGGTGAACGAAAGGCACCGTCAATCTTTCTTGTTTCATACGGTTACTGACTTTGATAAGGTGGGCTGCCTTGAGCGTATGCTGAAATACGCCAGATCTTATAAAGAGCGTGAAAATTCGTACACCATTCAATGGTCTTTGATTGGTGAGAAAGAGTTGCATACTTCCTATTTCCGGGCCAAGAATATCCTCGAGGCCATTGACAAACTCATGTATGGAAGAGACCCCTCTTCTGTAAACGTATTCAGCGTGGTTTTGAACCCCATTGCTTAATTCCTGGTTAATTTAACATTCGTTAACAGATTTTAACGGCGCTTTAGGATTTGACCCGGGGCAGGTGGATTACATTTGGCCTAATTAAAAATCAAAATCCTATGAAAAAATTAGCGCTTATTTTATTGTTCATGCCTGCCTTGGCCATGGCTCAAATCAAGTCCGGTAAAATCGTCTTTGAAGAAAAGGTGAATGTAGAAATGGACCTTGAAGGGGAGGGAATTCCGGATGACCCTGAAATGGCCGAGATGATTAAGAAACTCCACGACCAAGCTTCTAGGTCAAAAAAAGTCTTAATTTTTAACCAAGAAGAAACCCTGTACCGTGATTTTGACGCTAAAGCGGATGGTTCAGCTTCCTGGACCTCAGATGATGGTAACCAAGAGTTGCAAATCATGGTCATGCGTCCTACGGCTCAGGTTTACCGAAACCTCACCGAAAACAAGCTGACTGAACAGCAAGATCTCTGGGGAAAGAAATTTATCATTGATGAAAAGCCCGAAAAACGAAAATGGAAAATCACTGGTGAGCAAGCGATGATGGCCGGCTACCAATGCCAGCAGGCGGTTTACGAAAAAGACTCAACCAAGATTTTGGTTTGGTTTACTCCTCAAATTCCGGTTTCTGCCGGACCCCAAAACTACGGAGGGCTTCCTGGAATGATTCTGAGAATGGACGTGAACGATGGGGAATTGATCATCGAAGCTAAATCCATTTCTGAAGAAGCCGAAGAAATTGAAAAGCCGAAGGGAGGCAAAAAGGTCTCAAGAGAAGAGTTCATTAAAATCCGCGAAAGCAAAATCAAAGAAATGCAAGAAATGTCAGGTGGCGGCAAGCGGATTGAAATAGACATTGACTAAGCCTGAATCCGATGAGACTTTTTTTAACCCTAGTTTGCTTAAGCCTTTTTTCATTCTCATCCCTGGCTCAATATTCCCTTTCGGGAAGAGTCAGTGATGAGGCTGGACAAGGCCTTCCTTCGGCTACCGTCTTACTCTTGAGTCAAGATTCACTGATGGAAGAATATGGAATCACCAATTCTGAAGGTGAGTTTGAATGGAAAGGTCTCAAGGGAGATGATTACATTCTTCAAGTAAGTTTTATGGGGTATTCGGTTTATTACCAAAACCTAAACCTCAAATCAGATACTAGGCTTGACAGCATTCAACTCACCAAACTAAACTTCATGCTTGATGCAGTGGATGCGGAAGATGAGTTCATTCCGCTTTCCATTCAAGGAGACACCATTAAGTACAAGGCAGATGCTTTCTATACTCAACCCAATGCGGTGGTTGAAGACCTTCTAAAACAATTGCCAGGGGTTGAGGTTGAATCGGATGGAACCATACGCGCTCAAGGTGAGCAGGTTCAAAATGTACTGGTAGATGGGAAGCGGTTTTTTGGAGACGACCCTAAGATGGCAACCAAAAACCTGCCTGCCGATGCCGTGGATGAGGTGCAGGTATACGACAAGCTATCAGATATGGCTGAATTTACCGGCATTGAAGACGGAAACGATGAAAAGACCATTAACCTTGAGCTGAAAGAAGGTGCCAAAGCAGGCTATTTTGGTGAGGCTTACGCCGGAGGGGGGTATGACCCTGCCCTTTACGAAGGGAAGTTCAATGTCAATCGATTCAACGATAAATCGCAAACCTCTGTAATTCTCAGCGCCAATAATGTAAATGACCAAGCCTTTTCCATTCAAGACTACATTCAATTCATGGGTGGTTTTGGAGCCCTAATGTCTGGTGGAGGAATGATGATGCTTGATGTAAGTGAGCTGCCTGGAGGTATTGACGATGGGGTTAATCATACCAGGATGGGAGGTTTAAACTACAACCGAGATTATGGTAAAAGGGTCAACCTTGAGTCTTCTTATTTCTATTCCGGCTTGAACAATTACCTGGATGAATCCGCAGAAAGACTCTATGTGGATGATGGCCCCTTAGCCTTTGGTAATGAATCCAAAGATCATGTTTCAAATGGAAACAACCATCGGTTTAATTATCGCTTAAAGTTTAAGCAAGACTCGAGTCAGGAGTGGCTTTCAAGAGGGAGTCTAAGTTTTCAGAATGGATTTCAAAACAGCCTGAGAACCCAGGGAAGTTTTGACTCAACCAGATCTTTGCTCAACCTGTTTCAATCGGATAATTTCGCTCAGAGAACCTTGTTTTCAGGGGTAGCCTCCCTTGATTATCGGAAAAGACTTTCCAAAGAGGGACGAAATTTAGTGGCGGAATTTGAAGGCTCAGGGAATGTAGATGAAAGGTATGGAATGCTTGAGTCAGTGAATTTGAAAACGGGCGATCTAGATCAAAATCAATCCTTTGAACAATCAACTTGGAGGTACGGAGGAAATCTGAGGTATACAGAGCCCTTGGGAAATGGTTATTTCTTGCAACCCACCCTTTCCGCTTCAAGCGAAAACATTAGCCTAGATAAAGACTTCTTTGACCTTTTCAACGAGGTTGAATCATTCAATAGCCAATTGAGCAATGCCTATGAAGTAGATCAGAATAGCTTGGGTGCTGGATTGAACCTTCAGAGGAATCGAGATAAAACCAATCTTCGTTTGGGTCTGAATTACGAGCGGGCTAAAATGTTTGGAATGCCTGAGAATATGGATGCCATTGAAAAATCCTTTTCTGGCCTACTGCCAAATTTGAGTTTTAGGTATAGAATCAAATCGGGTATGAACCTAAGGCTTGGGGCTGAATCCAGAATCCGTTTTCCTTCCATGGATGAACTTCAGCCTGTGGTAGACAATACCAACCCATTTCAGATTTACATCGGAAACCCTAACCTTGAAATTGAACGAAACTTTCTGGCGTCTACCTCATTTTCAAGTTTTTCCCAATTTTCTTTCATCAGCCTTTTCGGGTTTTTAGAGTACGAAGACTCTAAGAATGCCATACAGAATTCGGTGTTTATTGATAGCAATTTTGCCCAGGTTTTAACTCCGGTAAATGTTGATTATAGAAGGGTATTAACCGGCTCTATGAATTACCAAATGCCCATTCGACCTTTAAAGGTTAAAATTGGTTTAAACCTAAGAGAGCAGTTTACCCAAACCATACAGCCCATTAACGGGGTAGACAATGAATTAAAAAGGTTTGTACATAGGCTTGGCTTCACGGTTGAAAACAGGAAGAAACAAAGCCTAGATTTAAGGGTTGGAACCCGAGTTTCATGGAATGTTTCGAGGTATTCTGCGGATGTTGATCGTAATCAAAGCTTTGTGAACACTAGCTATTACGGAGATTTCACCTGGAATATCAAAGAGAAGTGGTCCATAAATGGAAATTTTACGTATTTTTATTACAGCAGCAATGATTTTCAAGATTCGCAAGCTGTGCCGCTCCTCTCTGCTTCCATCACTCGAAGATTCTTAAAAGATAATCGAGGTGAACTTTCTCTCCGGGGTTCGGATTTGCTAAATCGTAATATTGGTTTTTCAAGAAGCACCGGTTGGAATTACATTGAAGAAAGGAGAACCAATAATTTAGGACGCTTTGTTATGATTCGCTTTGCTTACTCATTGAAAGGCTTCGGCCAAAAAGATGATGTTAACATAAAGATAGGGGGGTAACCCCCGGGGGAAGGTTCGACTTCGATGGAAGGGCCAGTTTCGGTTGGCCCAGGTCTGAATCTTCCCTTTTTATTTTCTCGATACTCCGTTGAGAAGCGTAATTTCGCAGGCAGAAAATAGCTATGATTAATTACGTTTCCATAGAAGGCTTATCCAAGTCGTACGGGGTTAAAACCCTTTTCACTGATTTAAATTTCGGAATATCCCAAGGCCAAAAAATTGCCTTGATTGCGAAAAACGGAACGGGGAAGACCACCCTATTAAAAATTCTTTCCGGTAAAGAGTCTCCTGATCAAGGGCAGGTTACCTTTCGAAAAGGGATTCGGGTTGGGTTTCTTGAACAAGAGCCTGAAATTGATCCAAACTTGGAGGTAGGGGAAGCTATATTCTCTGGAAGCAATCCATTATTCAAACTCCTAAGAAATTACGAAGCCGCCCTTGAAAATCAAACCGATTCAGATGAGCTTTCTAGGCTTATGTCTGAAATGGATAGGCTTCAGGCTTGGGACCTAGAATCAAGGTCGCAAGAAACCCTTTCTAAACTCAAGCTTACCAAGCTTAAACAAAAGGTGGGTAACTTGAGTGGTGGACAAAAAAGGAGGCTGGCTTTGGCTCAACTTCTTTTAGATACCCCTGACCTTTTGATTCTTGATGAGCCAACCAACCATCTAGATTTAGATATGATAGAGTGGTTGGAAGTCTATCTACAACAAGCCAATATCACCCTGTTCATGGTTACTCACGATAGGTACTTCCTTGACCGAGTTTGCAATGAAATACTAGAGCTTGAAGGTACAGAGCTTTACAAGTACAAGGGCAACTACGGGTATTTTTTAGAGAAAAGACAGGAGCGCTTAGAAAATGAGGCCGCCACAGTACATAAGGCAAAAAACCTCATGCGAAAAGAGCTTGACTGGATGCGTAGACAACCCAAAGCCAGAGGAACCAAAAGCAAGGCGAGAATTGATGCCTTCCACGATTTAAAAGCAACGGCTTCTAAAAAACTGGGTTCAGAAGAAATTGATTTGGAAATCAATATTGAGCGTTTGGGGTCTAAAATCATTGAGCTTCATAAGGTTAAAAAAGGCTACGACGATCAGGTCTTATTTGACGGCTTCACTTACAATGTGAAAAAAGGAGATCGGATTGGCTTGGTAGGACCAAATGGATCTGGGAAATCTACCCTGTTGGGCTTGATTACCGGCAAGGTTGAACCCGATGGAGGAAAAGTAGTTATAGGTGACACCGTTCAGTTTGGATACTATACCCAGAAAGGACTTAGTTTTAAGGAGGGTGCTAGGGTAATTGAAGTGGTGAAGGAAATTGCTGAGGTCATTCCCTTAACCAAAGGCCGGAAAATTACCGCAAGCCAGCTTTTGGAGAGGTTTTTATTTGATAAGGAAAAGCATTACCAGCACGTTTCTACCTTGAGTGGAGGAGAGAAAAAGCGGCTTTACCTCCTCACCATTCTCATGAAAAACCCGAACTTCTTAATCTTGGATGAACCCACCAATGATTTAGACATCATGACCCTACAAGTGCTGGAATCCTTTCTGGATCAATACCCGGGTTGCTTGATCATTGTTTCTCACGACCGTTTTTTCATGGACCGAACCATTGGTGAATTATGGGCCATTGAACCCAGTGGTAATATTAAGCCCTATCCGGGAAATTACACGGATTATTTAGACGCCAAAGAACTAGAATCTAAGGAGGAGACCAAGCATCAAGAGGTTCCAAAACCAAAGAAGTCAGAACCAAAGCCAAGATCGGTTAAGCTTTCCTATAATGATAAAAAAGACTTTGAAGAACTGCCGAAGAAAATTCAGAAACTAGAAAAGGAAAAGGAAAAGATTGAGGCTGAATTTTTAAAGGGAGACCTGCCCCCTGATGAGATTCAGGTAAAGTCAAAAAGGGTTCAAGAGGTCATTGACGAAATTGAAGAAATGGAAATGAGGTGGTTGGAAATTTCAGAGAAGATTGATCAACAGTGAATTTTAACCTGTCACCCCTTTTAAAAAAATGATTTTCTCTAGAGGAAATAAATAATTTCAATACATTGCCTTTACTAATCTTGAACAACCATGAAAAAAAGTCTAACAATTTTGGCGGTTTTCTTGGGCTTATTCACCGCAAAAGCTCAGGAAACAGAGTTATTGGTATACCACAATACCTTCCAGGTTGGGTTCGACATGAGCACTCAGTACCCTCTTATTTCAAACTCTAATGATTTTGGGGGTGAATTAACCTTTCTCCCCTCGTTCTCTTACAACCTTTACGCTAGGTTCAACTTGCCCAACAGTCCTTTGTACATTACGGCAACCGGTGGGCCCTTCGGTGGTTTCAAGCGTATTCGTTATGAACAAGATATTGGTGAGGTTTTTTCCTATTCTAATGAAGCGTCCTGGAATCTTGCCTCTGTAGCTTCTTTAGCTCTTGGAGCAAAGATTTCTAAGGTCGGAATTCAAGTAGGGTCTGAATGGTACCAAATCAATGGGGCTCCCCACGAGATGGATGCTGAGCCCTATCTTCAAGAATTGCAGGTGGGTATTTTTTATCAACCAAATGATTGGTTTGCCCTAGGTTTTGACCGGAATCAATCCATGTCGCCCCTCTCAAGGGTGAACATCATTGATAATTATGGTAATATGAATAAAACCAAGATCAATTACCACGAATTTGTGTTGAAGTTATCTTTCTTAATGTTTTGATCATGAAAAAGTTACTTGTTTATATCGGGTTAATTCCACTCCTTTCTTCATGCTTTTTTGATTATGAGCCATCGGGGTATGTAGTTCCAGATGTAGTTCAACCCAATCTTCCGGAATATACCAATGTGGGGAATAATACCTACGGGGTTTTGGTGAATGAAAATAAGGCTTGGGCTGAATTTTACAGTAATAATAACCCTAATTCTGCTGAACAGAGAATGACGGATAAGGGTTCAAGTATTGAGTTTATTCTCATTGATGATGTAAAGTCTCATACGGTGAACGATCTGGGATACTTCCTTGACACCTTATATGTTGAGTTAAATATTGTAGGTGGAATTGATGAACCGGAAGACCTTATTGGAGTTTATCCTATTACAACCGGAAAGTCGAAGGTGAGACTCAAATACCACCGAACGGGAATGAACAACACCATAACTGGGGGTAAAGGAAGGTTTGAAATTATAGATGCCTTTGAACGCGATGGGAACATGGTAGTTGCTGGTACCTTCGGGTTTACCCTTGACGGCGGGGCAGACTTGGAAGAATTGTCTTTCTTCAAAGGAAGGTTTGATTATTATTCGAACATACCCTAATTTCGGCCGGTGGTAAAGTCTGATTCTTTACATTCGGTTTCGAAGAAATTTGAACACTTTATAAAGGCGGGGAATGCACATAGTTTGCATTCCCCTTTTCTTTTTGACCTTTACAATAAACTGGTCAAATCAAATCTCCCCCTCCCCGAAAGGGAAGTGATTCAAAACTTGCGAAAAGACCTTGCTTCCAATCATACCCTCATTCAGAAAAAAGACTTCGGCACCGGTAAGAACGGCGAGTTCAAAGTTTCAAGCATGTATAAATCTGGGGCTTGCGACCCAATTTCAGGGAAACTCCTTTTCAATACACGTCGAAATTTTCCAGGGAAGGCCTTGGAACTAGGAACCCAATTAGGCGTTGCCACGGCTCATCTAGCCCTTGCTGATCCTGAAAACCTGCTCATTTCCATAGAAGCCTGTCCGGAAACCCACCATCTCGCAAAGCAAGGTTTAGAAGAAAGGATAGGCCTTGGAAACCTAAGGCTAATAAACGATAAAGTAGAGGCTCAGTTGGATGCGCTTAAAGCGGAAAAATTCAGTCTGATTTATTTCGATGCCAACCACAGCAAAGAGGCTACTTTGAACTACGCAAATGCCCTTTGGTCAACCCGAATGAATGATAGTTTTTGGTTTTTTGACGACATCCATTGGTCGAAGGGAATGACCCAGGCCTGGGAAGAATTGAAAACCTGGGAAGGGGTTCGATATTCAGTGGATTTTGGGAAAATGGGACTTTTAGGATTTCGAGAAGAAATGCTACCTCAACATTACCGATTAAGGCCCTGAATTTTTCTATTTTTGGCCAAAGTCATTATATGTCAGCAATCATTGAACTTTCAGGAATTAACCGCATTTTTCATGTGGGGTCTGAAAAGGTACACGCCCTTAGAGATTTAGATTTAGAAATTAAGAAGGGAGAGTACGTGGCTCTTATGGGACCTTCAGGCTCAGGAAAGTCAACCTTGATGAATATTCTAGGCTGCTTAGACACACCCAATTCTGGTACTTATGTGCTCAACGGAAAGGATGTCTCAAGCCTTTCTGACAATCAATTGGCTGATATTCGGAATTCAGAAATTGGATTTGTTTTCCAAACCTTCAACCTTCTTCCTCGCTCAACCGCCCTTGAAAACGTCTCCCTTCCTTTGGTCTATGCAGGGAAAGGTCAAAAAGATAGAGACCAGAAAGCATCCGATGTTTTGGCTTCGGTAGGCTTGGATGACCGAATGGATCATAGGCCCAATCAACTTTCGGGCGGACAAAGGCAAAGGGTGGCAGTGGCCAGAGCTTTGGTGAATGACCCTTCCATAATTCTAGCCGATGAGCCAACCGGAAATTTAGATTCCAAAACTTCTATAGAAATCATGGCCCTTTTTGATAAGATCCATGCACAAGGTAATACGGTAATACTCGTTACCCATGAAGAAGATATTGCCGAGCATGCCCATAGAATTGTAAGGTTGAGAGACGGGGTTGTGGAATCCGATCAATTGAATCCTGCCAAAGCAGTACAAGCATGAAAATTTATACAAGAAAAGGTGACCAGGGCCAAACTTCATTGATTGGAGGAACCCGGGTACCTAAATATCATTTGAGAATAGAAGCCTACGGAACGGTTGACGAATTAAACTCGTACCTAGGATTATTGAGGGATGAGCAGATCGACCAGAAATTAATTCATGAAATTGTGAACATTCAAGATAGATTGTTTACTATGGGTTCTATTCTGGCCGCTGATCCTGAAAAAAGCAAAATGCAGCTTCCCCCTCTAAGTCAAGAAGACATTGACCGACTTGAACGAGGAATTGACGAAATGAACGAGGAACTCCCCGAGATGAGAAACTTCGTTCTTCCGGGCGGGCATCCTTTGGTAGGTCACTGCCATGTAGCACGCTGCATCTGCAGAAGAACCGAGAGATTGGTACTTCAGCTAAACGAAGAGAATCCGGTAGACCCCTTGGTTCTGCCGTTTTTGAACAGACTGTCAGATTATTTGTTTGTTTTGTCACGAAAGCTGACAAAAGATTTCAAGGTTGAGGAAATTCCATGGAAACCAAAGATGTAGGCATGGTATTTGACTCAAAAATTTACACTTGCACAGGTAAGCGAAAAAATTACTTTTGCAAAAAATTATAAGAGAGGAAAAAAATGTACTGGACCTTAGAACTTGCCTCATATTTGAGTGACGCTCCCTGGCCTGCAACCAAGGATGAGCTAATTGATTACGCCATTCGTACCGGAGCCCCGCTAGAAGTAGTAGAGAACCTTCAGTCTATTGAAGACGAAGGAGACTCCTATGAATCCATTGAGGAAATCTGGCCCGATTACCCTTCAGAAGAAGATTTCTTATGGAATGAGGACGAGTATTAATTCTCGTAAAGTCCTGTGATTAAGCAGGACTTTCTTGTATATACTCACTTCACCCCCTGCATCTTCTACGTCAAAATTTGATTATGAGCATTGTAAATAAAATTTTGGGCTCTTTATTCGGCAGTAAGAATGAAAAAGATATTGCCGCGTTAAAACCCATCATAGCCAAGGTTAATTCGCATTTTGAAAGGCTTCAAGCTGTTTCAAATGATGATTTGCGAAAGGAAACCTTAGGCTTCAAAAAGAAATTATCAGACTTAAATCAAGCCAAAGAGGATGAGATTTCAAAGCTTAGGGAAAAAGCCCAGGAGCGCGGAATCCATCCTGATGAGGCCGAAAAGCTGTATCAAGACATTGATCGCCTTGAAGATGAAATTTACGAGCAGTCAGAAAAGCTCCTAGAAGAAATTCTTCCTGAGGCCTTTGCTGTGGTTAAAGAAACGGCCCGCCGATTTGCAAATAACCCCATTCTTGAGGTTCAGGCCACGGATATGGACCGCGAACTGGCCGCCAAGCATGAGCATATTTCCATCGAAGGTGATACGGCTAAATGGGCAAATTCCTGGACCGCCGGAGGGACTCAAATTGAATGGAACATGGTCCATTTTGACGTCCAGCTCATTGGTGGATCTGTGCTTCATCAAGGAAAAATTGCCGAAATGCAAACGGGAGAAGGTAAGACCCTTGTGGCGACCCTTCCAGTTTATATTAATGCCCTTACGGGGAAAGGGGTTCACCTTGTAACCGTGAATGATTACCTAGCCAAAAGGGATGCCGAATGGATGGGGCCCATCTTTGAGTTCCACGGACTAAGCGTTGATTGCATTGATAAGCATCAACCTAGCTCTGAAGAAAGAAGGAAGGCCTACCAAGCCGATATCACCTACGGAACCAATAATGAGTTCGGCTTTGATTACCTAAGAGATAATATGGCAAGGAATCCGGAAGACCTGGTTCAAAGAAGCCATCATTATGCAATTGTGGATGAGGTTGACTCGGTTTTGATTGATGATGCTAGAACCCCGCTCATCATCTCTGGTCCGGTACCAAAGGCCGATCACCAAGAATTCACAGGACTTAAGCCCGTGGTTGAAAAGCTGGTAAATGCCCAGCGGAAATATGTAACCACGGTTTTGGCCGATGCCAAGAAAAAAATTCAGAACGAAGAAGATAAAGAGGGAGGTTTCTTCCTGCTTAGAGCATATCGGGGGCTTCCGAAAAACAAGGCCTTGATTAAATTCCTTTCCGAACAGGGAATGAAGGCGCTTCTTCAGAAAACCGAAAACATTTACCTACAAGATCAGGCCAAGCGGATGCCTGAGGTAGATGAGGAGCTTTACTTTACCATCGACGAGAAAAACAATTCCATTGAACTTACGGAAAAAGGAATTGAGCTAATCTCAACAGAAGACAATCGCGATTTCTTTGTAATGCCTGACGTGGGTGGGGAAATTGCCGGGATTGAGTCAGATTCCAGCCTTTCAGAGGAAGAAAAAGCTAGCCAGAAAGATGAACTCATGCGCGACTTCTCTGTGAAGTCTGAACGCATACATACCATGAACCAACTTCTGAAAGCCTATACCTTGTTTGAGGCAGATGTTGAGTATGTGGTAATGGATGGAAAGGTGAAAATTGTAGACGAGCAAACCGGTCGGATCATGGATGGCCGGAGATACTCTGACGGACTTCACCAGGCCATTGAGGCAAAAGAAAACGTTAAGATTGAAGGAGCAACCCAAACCTGGGCAACCGTAACCCTTCAAAATTATTTCAGGATGTATCGGAAACTTGCGGGTATGACCGGTACAGCCGAAACAGAGGCAGGTGAATTCTGGGAGATTTATGAATTAGACGTGGTGGTGATTCCAACCAATCGTCCAATTCAAAGAAACGACCACCAAGATCTTGTCTATAAAACCAAGCGTGAGAAGTACAATGCTGTCATTGAGGAAATTGTAAAACTCCGTGATGCAGGAAGACCTGTTTTGGTTGGAACTACCAATGTTGAGGTTTCTGAGCTTTTGAGCAAAATGTTGAACCTAAGGAAGGTGAAGCACAATGTATTGAATGCAAAACTTCACCAACGGGAAGCCGAGGTAGTTGCCGAAGCCGGAATGCCAGGTGCAGTAACCATTGCTACCAACATGGCCGGTAGGGGAACCGATATTAAGCTTACCGATGAGGTGAAAGCTGCTGGAGGTTTAGCTATTATTGGTACAGAAAGACACGATTCAAGACGGGTTGACCGTCAGTTAAGAGGTCGTGCCGGTCGTCAGGGAGACCCGGGTTCTTCTCAGTTCTTTGTGGCCCTTGAAGACAACCTAATGCGTCTCTTTGGTTCAGATCGGGTTGCGGGCTTAATGGATAGACTTGGCCTTGAAGAAGGGGAAGTTATTCAGCACGGAATGATTTCAAAGAGCATTGAAAGAGCTCAAAAGAAAGTAGAAGAAAACAATTTTGGAATTCGGAAACGTCTTCTTGAATATGACGATGTAATGAATAGCCAACGTGAGGTTATTTACAAACGTCGTAAGAATGCCCTTTTCGGGGATCGATTGTCGGTTGATTTGGCCAATATGATGTATGATACAGCGGAAGAGCTGGTGAACTACTACCATGAATCCAAAGATTTTGAAGGGCTGAAAATTGACATGATTCGAACCTTTGCCATGGACCTTCCTTTCTCAGAAGACGAGTTCATGAAAGGGAACCCACCGGAACTTACTGAATCGGTATTCCAAAAAGCTGAAAAAGTTTATCGGGCGAAAGCCGAAAAAGTAGGAACTGTTGCATTCCCTGTAATCAAAGATGTTTACGAAAACCAGGGAGGAACCTATAAAAACATAGTGGTGCCTTTTACTGACGGACTAAAGACCCTTCAGGTGGTAACCAACCTAGAAGAGGCCTATGAATCTGAAGGAAGCACCATGGTCAAAAGCTTTGAGAAAGGAATCACCCTTTCCATTATTGATGATAGCTGGAAGGAGCATCTACGTGAAATGGATGACTTGAAGCAGGCCGTTCAGGGTGCTGTTTACGAGCAGAAAGACCCATTGTTGATTTACAAGTTTGAATCGTTCAACCTCTTCAAGGAGATGGTGAACAAGGTGAATCGTGAAATCATATCCTTCTTGTTTAAAGGAAACCTGCCCACCCAAGACCCTAAAAAGGTTCAACAGGCTAGAAGCAGTCAAAAAGAAAGACTTCAAACAAGTAGACCAGAACAAGGCTCTGTAGCCCAGGCGGGTCCGACTCCTCAAGCAGGTCAGCCCCAACAACAGGAAAAGAAGAAAACCGAACCCGTACGAGTAGGACAAAAGATTGGTAGAAACGATCCTTGTCCGTGTGGATCAGGAAAGAAATACAAACAATGTCATGGAAAACCCGGGGCCTAAAGCTTCGGGTTTCCCGCTTTAAATTCCTCGGTTTAATCATGTAGATTCTAAGTTTAATTGAATTCCATGATGTACCTTTGCGCCCAATATGGACGGGGGACAATCGAATAAAACTCAGGTGGAGGTGAATACCATTCCGGCATTTTCTTGGAAAGCCCTGGTACAGTTGGCAAAGCTAAGGCTGGCTTCCTCTGTGGTCTTCTCCGCTATGGCGGGATATTTAATTGCTGTTCCTGAATTTTCTTGGCTCACTTTCACCCTTTTAATCCTTGGTGGATTTTTGGTGGTAGGAGCCTCCAATGGGTTCAATCAAGTGATTGAAAAAGAGCAAGACGCTCAAATGGACCGCACCAAAAACCGGCCCATACCCAGCGGAACCATGACCGTTCAACAGGCCATTTGGGCCGCCGGAACCATGGGATTGGCTGGAGTGATTACCCTCTACATCATAAACCCATTGTCTGCCGGTTTCGGCTTAGCATCCTTATTGCTTTATGTTTTTTGTTACACCCCAATGAAGGCGAAATCTTCATGGGCAGTTTTCATTGGTGCCATTCCAGGAGCCATACCCTTTATGTTGGGATGGGTTGCCGCTACCAATGATTTTGACATTGAATCGGGTACCCTTTTTGCCATTCAATTCATGTGGCAGTTTCCGCATTTCTGGGCCCTAGCTTGGATATTAGACGACGATTATAAGAAGGCAGGATATAAGCTTTTGCCTTCAGGCTTCAGAGATCGGGGGTCGGCTTTTCAAATCTTGGTTTATACCATCGGTATGGTCTTGGTTTGCTTGCTTCCTGCCTTTGCCGGGCTTACCGGAAGCTTAGAGTTCACCAAAACATCCGCCATCATTATTGCGGTATTGGGTGGAGCCATGGTTTTCTTAGCGGCTCGGTTATTTCGGTCAAGAGAAACAGGAGACGCTCGAAACTTATTCCTGGCAAGTTTGGCCTACCTCCCTTTGGTTCAAATAATAATGGTTTTAGATAAATTTTTAGCATGAGCATTCACGCCCAAAATAAGGCAGCAAAACCCATGTTGTGGATATCCATGGCATCCATGGCAATGGTATTCGCAGGATTGACTTCAGCCTATGTAGTTCGTAGGGCAGAAGGAGATTGGATGGAGTTTGCGCTACCTGATAGCATGTATTATGCAACCGGAATTCTAGCCTTGAGCTCAATTACCATGATTTTGGCCCAGCGGGCTTTTAAGTTTGGGAAGTCAAGAATGGGGTCCATTTATCTTTTGGGAACCTTTATATTGGGCATCGGCTTTTTGATTGCCCAGTATTTTGGCTGGGATAATTTAATTGGCCGGGGAATTTATTTCACAGGAGAAGACTTTAATGCTGCAGGAGGATTCTTGTATGTATTAACCTTTGTACATATTTGTCACTTAATCGGTGGCTTAATCGCTGTTTTAGTAACTTGGATCAAATCTTTGAGAGGGGCTTATAGTGCTGAAAATATGCTAGGTGTGGAACTCACAGGCATATTCTGGCATTTTTTAGACATCCTCTGGATTTATTTGTTCCTGTTTTTGCTATTTATTCGTTAAACTTGCAGCGATTTTCGCCATTATTGAAAACCTATTATAATGTCAGTAGAAGCTTCGGTAAACCAGCATGAAGGCGGACTATGGTCGGGAGGAAACCGACCTATGGGAGCCAGCTATGGGAAATTAATGATGTGGTTCTTCCTCTTAACGGATGCCCTAACCTTCTCCGGATTCCTTACCGCTTACGGTTTGGCCCGGTATAAATTTGAAGATACGTGGCCCATTGCAGAGGATGTATTTACGCATTTCCCCTTCCTTCACGGAGATCATCCATTGCTCTATGTAGCATTGATGACCTTCATTTTGATTATGTCCTCCGTGACCATGGTATTGGCCGTGAACTACGGGCATCAAATGAA
Source organism: uncultured Flavobacteriales bacterium (assembly GCA_937139155.1). Classification (GTDB taxonomy): domain Bacteria; phylum Bacteroidota; class Bacteroidia; order Flavobacteriales; family JBLHRE01; genus CAKZPI01. The sequence goes on along the minus strand of CAKZPI010000034.1, from coordinate 121,074 downwards.
CCAGAAAAAAGTAGCCCTTTGGCTGGGTCTTACCATTCTTGGTGGAGCTGCTTTCGTTGGCTCTCAGGCTTGGGAGTGGTATCACTTTATCCATGGCACCGAAGAAGGGGCCTATGTGGTAGATAACCGAACCTACCTAAACGATGGTAGAACCCTAGAGGCCGGAGCTGTTCTTCAAATTATGGATGATGGTTCCTTAAGGCATCCCGTTCGGATTGGAGATCGTGAGTATACCTACATTACCGGTGCTGAGGCTGCTGAGCTTAAAGAAGCTGCACGCCATATTCATGGAGCGACCATGGAAGAAAACGAATACGGACAGAAGCAATTCGCCAATTTCTTCTTCTTCATTACTGGGTTCCACGGGTTTCACGTATTCTCTGGAGTAATCATCAATTTGGTAATTTTCATCGGTGTAGTTAAAGGCATTTACCAAAAAAGAGGCCATTATGAAATGGTTGAAAAAGTAGGTCTTTACTGGCACTTTGTAGATTTGGTTTGGGTATTTGTATTTACCTTTTTCTACCTGGTTTAATAATATTCTAAGACAGCATTATGGCAGACGAACATCCTAAAGGTACATGGTGGATCTGGAGCATCTTTTGGTTGCTTTTGATCGTAACCGCAGCAGAGGTTGCACTCGGAATTTGGCAACCAGATTTGATGATGAAGAACTTCTTCCTAGGAATGAAGCTCCTTAACTGGACCTTCATCATTATGACCCTGGCCAAGGCCTATTATATTGTGACCGTTTTCATGCACGTTAAGTATGAATCTCGTCCATTAAAATTGGCCCTTACCCTGCCAATGGTAATTCTCATTCCTTATCTAACATTTATTCTTTTAGTTGAAGGTGGTTATTTGCACTCTGTACTGAGCTGATATGTTAAAAGGAAAAAAATTTCAAAAGGGGGTAGTACTGTTCACCATACTGTTACTACCCTCTATTTTGTATCTGGTACTTACTACCGGAGAGCATCTTTTTGATCGTTTACCCATTATTGGGCCCAGAAAGGCGGTTACTGTGGTGAACGAAGAGGGGAAGACTGAAGTAGATACCCTCTACCATACCATTCCTGATTTTGAATTAACGGATCAAAATGGTAAGCCTTTTGGCTCGGATGACTTGGAAGGGAAAATTTATGTGGCGAATTTCTTCTTCACCTCTTGTCCTTCCATTTGCCCTACCATGACTTTCCATATGGGCGAGCTTCAAAAGCATTTCAACCTTTACCCTGAGGTACATTTGCTAAGCTTTACCGTTGATCCCGAAAGAGATTCAGCAGAGGCCCTTATGCAATATGCGCATGAGAACAGGGCTGATACCAATATGTGGACTTTCCTTACGGGGAATAAAGACTCCATTTATCAATTGGCTTTCAAAGGCTTTTTTGTGAATGCCATGGAGGATGAATTGGCGCCGGGTGGCTTTCTGCATTCAGAATATTTTGTACTGGTGGATAAACATGGAAGAATCCGCTCAGGGCGGGATAAGGATGGAAACATTCGCTCGGTTTATGATGGTACAAAGGTGAAACACTTGAAAGCCCTAAAAGAAGACATGAAGGTTTTAATTCGGGAATACCGAATGGAGCTTAAGGAAAACAATAAGTTTAAGGAGGATGGAGAAATCTAAACAGGATAGGTTTTATAAGCGATTGATTGTTTCATTGTCAATAGCAATTCCCTTGGCCGTTTTTGTGCTCATGGTTTTACCCGAGGATTTTCGGATTTCTGGGGTCGATGTTTCCAAACTTCCACTTTTTCATGCTTGCTTGAACGCCATTACCTCGGTTCTTTTGATTGGTGGTTTTTTTTACATCAAAAACGGAAACCGAAAAAAGCATAAAACCGCCATGCTTTCCGCTTTCGCCATGAGTTGCATTTTCTTGGTTTCCTATGTGATTTACCATAGTGCTGCAGAAAGCACACCCTTCGGAGGGGAAGGCTGGATTCGCCCGGTTTACTTTTTCATTCTAATTTCCCATATCGTTTTAGCCACAACCGTTGTTCCTTTGGCGCTTTTTGCCATTTATCGCGGATTGGTAAATGATGTTGAAAAGCATAAAAGAATTGTCCGTTGGGCATTTCCGGTATGGCTTTATGTGTCGGTTACAGGTGTATTGGTATATTTGTTCATGGCTCCTTATTATTCTTGATATGAAACGAATTTTGTTTTTTCTAGTCCTTTTCATTTTCATCGGCTTCAGCCAAGATGCCCAGGCCCAATGTGCCATGTGTAAGGCTGTTGCAGAATCAGGCATAGAAGGTGGAGGTTCCGTAGGTACAGGTCTTAATCAAGGCATTCTTTACCTTATGGCCGTTCCCTATATTCTATTGGGCTCCCTTGGATTCGCCTGGTATAAGTATTCTAGAAAAAATAAAGCACTTCCGTCCGAATGAAATACTCCATAACTGCTTTTCTCCTTGTCTTCGCCATGCATTTTGCCACGGCGCAAGAAACCTGGACCTTAGAAAAGTGCATTGAATATGCCCTAGAGCATAATCTAACCGTAAAACAAACTGAATTAAACCTGAGAACGGCCGAGCAGAATGAGCTCCAGTCTAAGGGAAATAGACTCCCCAGCTTAAATGCAAGTGGAGGATATATATTCAATACAGGTAGATCCATTGACCCCTTTACCAACCAGTTTACCACCTCCACCATTCAATCCGGGAATTTTGGAATCTCAAGTTCCATGACCCTTTTTAACGGGCTTCAAAATTACCACAGTGTGCAGAGGTCGCATTTAGAAGCCATGGCTGCCAAATTTGATTTGGATGCAGTAAAAAATGACATTTCCATCAATGTGGCCCTGGGCTATTTAAACATTCTTTTGGCCTCAGAAGCCTTGAAGAATGCTGAGGAGCAATTAAGTCTTTCTACCGATCAAGTTAAGCGTATTCAAGCCCTGGTTGATGCAGGTTCTTTGCCAAGTGGGGATTTATATGACATCAACGCCCAATTAGCCGTTGACGAACAAAATTTAGTGAACGCCGAAAACCAGCTTGACCTGGCGAATTTGAACATGGGCATCTTGCTTGAGCTAGATGATCCTGCGGCTTTTAAAGCCAGTAAGGTTGATTTTAAAATGCCGGATGGGAAACTTCTTAGGATGGATCCTGAGAATATTTTTCAGGCAGCGGTGAACAACCAACCCAGCCTTCAAGCTGCAAGCATCCGAATTCTTAGTTCAGAGAAGTCTTTGAGCATTGCAAAAGGGGGGCTTTCGCCAAGATTAACGGTTAATTTATCTGCCAACAGTGGTTTCTCCGATGGTCGGCAGGAAGTGACTCAAAATCAACTCATAGGTTTTGATACCATTTTTACTGCCCAAGGAGATTACATTACCAGCCCCATTTTTCAACCCACTTTCAGAACCACTCCTTATGGAGACCAGCTAACGGATAATTTAAGTAGGACGGCCAGCATAAATTTGACCATTCCCATTTTTAATGGTTGGGCCAATAAAACCAACATCAATAGAGCAGAAATTGGGGTGCTTTCCGCTCGGTATAGCTATGAGCAAACCGAGAACAACCTCCGTCAAAGCATTTACCAAGCCCATACCGATGCCAAAGCGGCTTTGAAAAGATACAATGCCTCTTTACGTGCGGTAGATGCCCGACGGGAAGCCTTTGATTATGCCGTAATTCGTTTTGATCAGGGCATCATTAATTCTTTTGATTACAACAATGCCAAAACCGGCTTAATACAGGCTGAAAGCGATTTGCTTCAAGCCAAGTACGACTACATCTTTAAATTAAGGGTGCTTGAGTTTTACTACAATTCTTCCCTAAATTACTAAGCCTTCGTCCTATGAACCGTAGCCTGAAAATATTTTTAATCATTCTTGGTAGCGTTTTGGTTTTTTTGGTTTTGGCCAAGAAACTAGGCTGGATAGGAGGTGAGTCTGGTATAAAAGTCTCCGTTGAGGAGGCCACGAAAAGAACCCTTATTGAAACGGTAACGGCATCAGGTAAAATTCAGCCTGAGGTTGAAGTGAGTCTTTCTTCTGAGGTATCTGGTGAAATCATTGAGCTTCCTATTGTAGAAGGCCAAATAGTTACAAAAGGAGACTTATTGATTCGTATCAACCCTGCTGTATATCAATCCTCGGTTCAGAGGCTAGAGGCGGCTCTTTCACAGGCCCAATCAAATCTGAATGTTTCAAAGGCCCAGCTTATTGAAACTGAGCAAAGGTATAAGCGAAACCAGGCTCTATTTAATAAGGGAGCTATTTCCAGACAAGATTGGGAAACCCTCCAGTCTCAATATGAGGTGGCCAAATTGAATGTAGAATCTGCCAAGTTTTCAGTTACCAGTGCCAATGCTTCCTTGAATGAAGCCCGGGAAAACTTGAACAGAACCACCATTTACGCACCCATTGATGGAGTCGTTTCGGCCTTAAATGTAGAAATAGGTGAAAGAGTAGTAGGAACCGCCCAAATGCAAGGGACTGAATTAATGCGGGTAAGCGACTTTGGGAATATGGAAGTTGTGGTTGATGTGAATGAAAATGACATTGTTCGCGTTGACAAAGGCGATACAGCCATTGTGGAGGTTGATGCCTTTTTAGGAAAAACTTTTAAAGGGGTGGTAACAGAAATAGCCTCCTCAGCAGACCTAGTGAATACTTCAGCCGATCAGGTTACCAATTTTGAAGTGAAAATCAGAATTCTCCGCTCTTCTTACAAAGACCTTTTGAAAGGGGAAAAGTCAGAGTCTCCATTCCGTCCGGGTATGACTGCCTCGGTAGACATCCAAACCGAAGTAATGAAAAATGCCTTATCTGTTCCCATTCAAGCCGTAACCACCCGGTCTGATACCAGTGCCAATGCGCGCAAATACGATATGCGGAATAAGGAAGGAGCCATGGAAGTGGTTTTCTTGGCAGGAGCGTCTGGAAAGGCTGAGATTAGACTGGTTAAAACCGGAATTCAAGACGATCAGTATATTCAAATATTATCAGGTATTAAACTTGATGACCCGGTTATTTCATCCCCCTATTCGGTAATCTCTAAAGAATTGCGGAAAGGTGATCGGATTGAAGTTACGGAGAAGGATAAATTGTTTGAGGAAGAAGAATGATGGATGAACCCATTGTACTCTGCATAGAAACGGCTACCAAAAACTGCTCGGTAGCACTTTATGAAGGGGCGGATTGCATCGCTCACCGCCAAGAATGGGCAGAGCAATACTCACATGCGGAAAGCCTACACGTTTTTATTGATGAGGTTTTAGAAGATGCAGGACTAGAACCTGAAGACATCGACTTAATAGCCTTGAGCGACGGTCCGGGTTCTTATACCGGACTTCGTATTGGGGCAGCAACTGCCAAAGGAATGGGCTTTGCCTTAAGCATTCCGGTTGTGACGGTTTCAAGTTTGGATGTATTGGCCGCCGAATGGTTTGCCTCAGAACCTGCTCCAGGGTCTCTGCTTTTATCGAATCTTGATGCACGAAGAATGGAAGCCTATGTTACTTGGTTTTCTGCAAGCGGAGAAAAATTAACGGGCATCAATCCTGTGATTTTCGACGAAGAGTCAGTTCAGGAAATCAAGGAAGAGTATGGATCTTTCTTTCTAGCCGGAGATGCCTCAGAAAAGATTTTCCTTAAATTCGAGGGACGTGCCATCAATACGGGGATTGATTACCCGGATGCCCGGTATATGATTTATGCCGCTCTTGAGAAGTATGACCAAGGAGAATTCTCGGATTTGGCGTACTTTGAGCCGAATTACATTAAGGATTTCCAGCCGGGAGTTCCTAAAAAATTGATTTAGTTCTGAATAATTTAGAAAAAGTATTGGGCTTTGAGTTGATCTCGGTAAAAGACTATGTATTTACCGCTGGCGACCTTTTGCTCATTCTAGGCATCTTAGTGATTACTAAGATTGTTATTGCTCTTACCCGCAAGCTGATTTTTAAAAAGTGGAAAAGCAAAAAAGCGGATTTAGGGAAAAGGCATTCCTTATTTAATATCCTCCGCTATCTACTATGGGTAATAGCTATTTCCATCGCTCTCGAATCGGCAGGGGTCAACCTCACCATCCTAATTGCTTCTTCAGCCGCTTTATTTATTGGTATAGGATTCGGACTTCAGGAGGTTTTTAGAGACTTCACCTCTGGCATTATTTTGCTCTTTGAAGGCACCCTTGAGGTTGGAGATGTAGTTGAGGTAGATGGGTTGATAGGAAGAGTAATTGTGATCAACCTCCGTACCACCAAAATCATTACCCGTGACCAAATTGTGATTATTGTTCCCAATCATAAATTCATATCAGATCGAGTGATTAACTGGAGCCATAATTATTCAGATACAAGGTTTAGTGTGGATGTGGGAGTTGCTTACGGATCTGATACAAACCAGGTGAGAAAGGCCTTAATTCAATGCTGTGAAGATATGGCTGAGATAAAAAAGGACCCACCTCCATTTGTGCGATTTTCCGATTTTGGAGACTCTAGCCTTGATTTTCAATTGTTCTTTTGGAGTGAAAGAATATTCTCAATTGAAAACATCAAGTCTGAATTAAGGTATCGAATTGACCAAACCTTTAGAGAGGAAGGAATTCAAATTCCTTTTCCTCAAAGAGACCTACATATTAAATCAGGCTCAGCCAGTAAGGGACTGTAAATTGGTGTTTAATTCGGGAAGGTCTTTTGACAAAAACAATGTGAAGGTAGAGCCTTCCCCTAGTTTGGAGTCAACGTAAATATCACCCTTATGCAATTCAGCAATTTTTTGACAAATGGATAAGCCCATACCTATGCCTGAGTATTCAGAACGGCTATGTAAGCGTTGGAAAATGCGAAAGATTCTCTTGAAGTGAGTTTCTTCAATTCCTATCCCATTATCTTTCACCTTAAAGATCCAACCATTTTCGGTTTCTTCACCAGATATGTGAATTTCTGGATGTTTTTCTTTTTCGGTAAAAATCAAAGCATTGTTGATCAGCTTATCAAAGAGGATGGTAATTTCCTCTGAATGGCCGTTGATTTCAGGTAAGGTGCCAATATGCACTCTAGCTTTCCTGTTTTCAATTAAAGGGGTATTCTTTTCAATGGCTTCTTGAACGGCTTGCAGCACATTTACACGACCAACTTCTTTTTTCTCACCAATTCTCAGGTATTCAAGCAAGCCATGAATTTGACGGCTCATGCGGAAAGTAGACTGATCTATTTGGTGGAACATATAGCTTGACTCCTTAGGGAGTTTTTCTGCGTACTCAGATTGAATGATTTCAGAAAAACTTTTTACCGATTGAAGAGGTTCTTGAAGGTCATGCGAGGTTATATAAATAAACTCTTCAAGCTCTCTATTCCTGGTTTCAAGCCTTTTCGAATATTCTTCAAGTTGCTTTTTGGTTTTTCGTTCCTCTTCTAGGGCATGCTTAAGCTCCTCACCAATGGTATTAATTCCAGCGGCAATGGCGTCAATTTGATCACCCTTATCACTCAATTCAATTTGTTTATCAAACTGAAGCAAGGTGTAATCTAAGAGAACCTCAACAATAGATTCTAACCGTTTATCTTCTGCCATTTCTCTTGTAGACTTAAGATCCATGCCTCAGCATCGAAAGGGTTATCAAATACTTTATTGGGGTAGGGTTGGGGCTTTAATCCGAAAAAGATTTTGGCGCCCATACGTGCTAGGGGGCGAGAACAAACCAGGGCCATGGCCCCGACTAAGGGAGGTAAAGCCACTGCTGCGATGTCCCGAGCCTCCTTTGATGCTGGTAAGCTATAATCAATGTTTGAAATAATATAAATCTTATTGGAACCCGCAATGGATTTGAGCTGTTCCATTGCAACTCTCATCTCCTCAGGGGTGATGGGAGTTGCTACCTGAAAATGTCTTGTGATTAATACTCCACTAGAATTCATAAATGCCTCGGAAGTTCGACTCCGATAAATAATCGAGCCATCCGGAGGATTGAAAAATTCACTGAAGCTTAATTTTGGCATACCCTGTAAATTTCCGAAAAATTATCCTTTATATTCACTTAAAGTTTGGTTAAATTGATGATTCATATCAAAATCTTTTCATGAAGCTCGAAGAATTTTTCTGGATGGAGGAACTCACCACTATTCGTTTTGGGCTTCGGAAGGATGGAATCATGGAAATCCACATACGGAAGGATTGTGTGCTTGATTTAGAAGAAGCTCAGGAAACCGTTAGAATTATTGGCGAAAAAGGAAAGGGTCAAGCTTTTCCTAATTTGTTAATCCCAGAGCCTGGCTCAAATATCTCCAAGAAAGCAAGGTCGTTTTCAGTTTCAGAAGAAGCAAATGCTTATACCTTAGCGGATGGAATCTTGGTTCAATCGGTAATCCACCGTATGGTAGCCAACGCTTTTATGTCGATTAAAAAACCGGCAAAACCTACTCAGATTTTCACAAAGGAGAAGGAGGCCCTTGATTGGCTTAAGTGCTTTTTAAGATAAATACTCTTCCCATGAACTTAAGGGTATGGCGCAGTTTCCTTTTTGGCAAGGGTATATTTTTAGCTCATCCACAAACCTGTTTTTAAACAAAGCTTCCTCCCTTGATTTGGGCAATAGCACGGTAAGTGTGTTTGGGAAATACACCTTTGATAGCATGAGCCAGTCTTGTTTCAAGTCCTTGGTGCTAATCACCAATTCTTTTCCTGAATCAACCTCCTCCCATAAGGCTAACCAATTGGCTGAGCTGGGAGGGTAGTGATTCACCTCCTGAGCCCTCCGGTTTAACATGTTTTTAGCGGTTTTTACATACCTCTGATTCGGCTCAATTTTATCCAGGTTTAGAAGGAGTCTGGCAAGAATGGCATTGGGTGAGGGACAAACATTGTCTTGAAGCTCATAACCCGGATTCACATTTTTCATGTTAGTGGAAGGGGCCATTTTGAAATATCCATCTTTTTCTGTGAAAAGCTCATCAAAGGCCCTTTCAACCATTTCCATAGAAAGCGACTTTCCATCCTCAAAACATCCCGTAAGGAATAAATCTAAAAAGCCCTTTCCTGCGAAAGCATAATCTTCAAGTATGGCTTCTCGACCCTTGGTCTCTCTACTAGAATTATGGTACCAGGTTTCACCACTTTTGAATTCAGAAAGCATGGCCTTGGCAAGATTGATGGCCATGTTTTGAATCTTTTCATGGTCTGGAAAGGCTAGGATGGCCTGGCTTAGTCCTGATAATAAAAGGCCATTCCATGACAAGAGGGCCTTATAATCTAAGCCGGGTTTTTCGCGTAAATCCCGAATTTTCTTAAGCTCAAGGCGGAATTTATCTTCCAGATTTTGAAGCTCTTCGGTGCTCAGGTTTTTGTCCTTGGCAATTTCCTTCAAAGGTTTTTTCCGAATGGGGATGAACTTGTTTTCTTCCCATTTTCCAGGACCATTAAACCCGAATATTTCCGCTAGAAGGGGATAGTCCTTTTCAAATGTAACCTTCAATTCTTCTGGATTCCAGACATAGTATTTCCCTTCCTCCCCTTCTGAGTCGGCATCCAAGGCGGAAGCATATACCCCTGAGGGCAACTTCATTTCTTCTTCCAGCCAATTCAGGCTAAGTAGAATGGCCTTCTTCCAGCTTGTTTTTTGAAAATGTCGATGGGCTTTTGAAATCAACCCAATCATTTGCCCATTGTCATAGAGCATTTTCTCAAAATGAGGAACCAACCATTGATGATCCGTTGAGTACCGGGTAAACCCACCACCGATTTGATCGAATAGGCCAAAGTTTACCCATGCATCAATTGTGGTTTCAAGGAGTCGAAGGCCTTCCTCATCATTCCTTTCCAAGCAAAGGTCAAAAAAGGCCTCCCATTGGCTGGGAAGGGCAAATTTAGGTGCCCCTTGAAACCCGCCTAATACGGGGTCTATTTTTTCCTTCCATTTTGAAAGTAAGTCCTCAATGTTTATGCTTATTTCTTGGTCTACCTCTTTAGGAACCTCAATGGCTTTGCCCATACCGGATTCAAGTTTATCCGCATAATCTTGCATTTCTGCGGGCTTATCTTGATGGAAATCGGTTAGGAAGCCCAATGCTTTTATCCAGTCCGTTTTAGGAAAATAGGTCCCGCCCCAAACGGGTCTTCCATCTGGAAGGCAAACTACATTTAGGGGCCAACCCCCTTGCCCGGTCATGAGTTGAACCGAAAGCATGTAATAGGCGTCAATATCTGGGTATTCTTCCCGGTCAACTTTTATGGAAATGAAGTTTTCGTTCATCACCTGGGCCACCTCCTCTTTTTCAAAGGATTCTTTCTCCATAACATGGCACCAATGGCAAGAAGAGTATCCAATGCTTACAATGACCAACTTATTTTGGTCTTTAGCTTCTTGGAAAGCTTTTTCAGACCAGGACTGCCAGTGAACCGGATTTTCAGCGTGTTGAAGTAAATATGGGCTGGTGCTATTATTAAGCGTATTGCAATTCGGCAAGACTAAGGTTCTTTAATTTCTAATTCTTGAGACGAGACCGACTCACTTAGGTTTCCGGCTCGGTCAGTGATTTGGGCAGATAGGGTAAAGGTTTCAGAGGTTTTTCCTTGAGAGATTACCAATTGAGGAATGATGACCTCAAGTTTTCCCTGGATGTGAATTTCAGATCCGCTGGGGCTTAATTCTGGAATTCGGTACCAATACGACACCTGGTTTCTGGAATCAATGATTTCAAGGTTTTTAACCCCTGGGCTATTCTCACCCAAATCACCGTCTGGGTCTTCATAGCTTAGGGTGATTTTCACAGAATCTTCCATGCTCTTAATGAGGGTAGGACCAACCACTACCGAATGAATGATAGGATTGGTTTCATTGGATTTTTCACAAGCCCAGAACAAAGGGAAAAAGAAAGCGATTTTGATAAGATTTCTCATGGGATATAGAAAGACCAGTAGGTTTTGTAAACATTGGCGGTTTTGTTTTCCGGGAAAAGGGTAGGGCTGGGATTGTCTCCATCTCCAACCTTATACCTCATATAATAAATTGTACCCTGGTTAAACTGCCCTGTATTCACGTCTGCCATCCAATACTGCCCGTTTTGCCCTAGGTCTACAAATTGAGCATTCACAACCATGGCTTGAGAGAAGTCATCTAAGCTCTCAGAAATGTAAAGCTCATTCACTGTAAAATCTTGAATTTCTGTAGAATCATCCTCCACAAAGCAAACTACCTTCATAAGTGCATTATTAGGTGCAATGAAAGGATTGGTATTCACTCCGTTTACCCTATTGTCGCTATAATTGGTTTGGTAATCAGGGCTTAGGGCTGCATAGTAGAGAACATTGGGTTTTGTATTGGGGTAGCTTGGTTTTTCGCCCAGGGTATTTTTGGCTCCAGAATTAATCCATGTAGCAATACGCTCAAGCTCTGAATTGCTCAAAGGAGGAGCATATAAAGGCATTCTTCCAAGGGTGTCGTTATCGGTGGTAATTCTTTCCCAAAGCCATGAATTTGAGGTGTCATTTGGAACCACCCGGAACTGGAATTCTTTTTCAGGATGATTCTTTACTACTCCATGATAAACCAGTGAATAATAGGCTGAGTTAGGAGTTCTGAAATCAGGTTCAAAGGCTCCGTCATGGCAAGCAGGCATGGCACATTTGGCCTCAAAAATATCTCTGTGAATGGATGCAAAACCATAGGGGTCTAGTGTGTCCACCACGGGGTCATCATTTCCTTGATTTAAAGCATCGTAAGGGTTGGGTTCTGTTTTTGAACAGGCCATTGTCATGGCAAAGCCAAGAAAGATTAAGCTTATTTTTCTCATAGAAACGCTTCATTTAAGAACCTTCCTGGTAACATTCCTCCAGGTATGTCTTGATCAAAACCAAGGGCTTTGGCGATGGTCGGAACAATGTCAATGGTTTCGCCGGTGGTGGATTGAATGACTTGGTTTTGATTCACCACATTATTGGGTCCGGCGACTAGGCAGAAAATAGATCTTGACATTTCATCCCCAGTATGGTCGAGGGCAAATCTTCCGTTTGCATCTTGAATGGTATTGGCCTCTAGGTTTCTTCCATGTTCTGGAACGGCAATCAATAGGGTATCGTTTGCCATTCCGGGGGTTGATTGAATGGTATTCCAAAGATGGGCCAGGGCATAATCAGCCTTTCTGAGGTTGTTGCAGTATTGGGTGAAATTTTGGTGGGCAACATCCACATCAAACATATTCACCACCATAAGCTCTGGCTTAAAGGCTTCCATTACTTTTTCAGCGAAGAAAAGATTATACATGTCGCCATTCATGGAAGCTCCAACACCCCAAGGGTCTGTGTATACACCGGCAAGGGCTTCTTGGTAGGTTTGACTTAAAAAGGCATCCAAGGCCTCACGATCTTCACGGGTATTTGGGACCCCGGCGAACAAGCTTTCTCCCGCGGCTTGGAAATTTCCATTGAAAAATTTCTGAAGCTGGTTGATTTGATCTTTTTCATCCGGGTCGAAATTGGTTGGGCTTCCAACGGCATCGTAGCCTTCTTGCGAGACCATGGAAAGGGGAGCTAAAAAGTTGGCTCCGTAAAGCGGACCATAGCCTGGATAATTGCTATAGTTAAGGTCTGGGTAGGGGCCCAATTGGTTGGAAATCCACCAGGCATCAAGAGCAGACCTTTCGGGTTGGTAATGCTTTCGGTAATACTCAAATAGGGTAGGGTATTCAGGCCTGCTCAATAAGTTGAGACTGGTATCGTTGTAACGTCCGGTAATTACTGCATTGTGACCATTAATGTGGCCTGTGGGTCCGGTTGAGTACTTAAATCCTTTATAAAGGGTTCCAAACTCTTGAAGCCTTGGTCCGGAAGGACCAGGAAGCGGATCCATGGAACCTGAAATATCGCCTGAAATGGGCTCAGTTCCGGAGAGGATGTGAGGCATTAGGTTTCCTTCTGCCTTTTGAATAGACTCGAGGTCACGAACTCCACCGGCAAATAAACAGAATACCACATGGTTCACCATTCTAGACCCCGTAGCTGCAAACAGTCTTCCGGAGGGTAAGATATAGGGGCTTGCCGCCAACCCAAGGGAAGCAAGTCCTGCTTTTTTTAAAAATTTCCGCCTTTCCATTAATAGTATCTATATTCTTCAGAGGTCATCATTCCGTAATAAATTGTGGTGGGTAAGAGATCAGGGGTAGATTCAATGTATTCACGTAAAAAGTAAACCTCCGACTCTTGAGCGGGTCTATTGTAAAGACTTAAATAAGCTTCTTGAACAAAGCTTTCTGGGTCAGCCTTCATTTCCGATTGACTAGGGATGTCAGACCTGGGGTCATTAATTAGGTTTCGAACAATTAAGTCTTCAATAAACTCTGGGTCGCCAAAGGCTTCATAAACCAAATTGAAATTGCTTAATTCGGCTGCGGTAGGGGCAGATCCAAATAAATCCGCGAAAGCGATGCTAATAAATTCAGAGCTGGTTTTTCGATTGATTTTTTCCCCTCCATCGGAGTAAACCTGAAGGGTATCCACCTCATAAATGGTGGGTTTCTCGCAAGCCCAAATTATAGGGATTAGAAGGAGAATGAGTTTAAAGGCCCGCATATTCATCTAAACTTAAAATTTCACGTTCAAGGGCGGGATAATTGCCACTTGTATAATAATCTTGGGTGAACTCAACCAATTCTGCCTGAGTAGGCTCACGGTAAAGCTGCCGATTGAAAACCTGTCGTACTTGTCCTTCAAAATACCCTGAATGTTCAAAGAAAATATCTAGGTATTGATCTTTTGAATTTCCGGTTTTAAGGAAGAGGGAAGCTTCAAACCCATTCACCATGTTGCGACCATTTTCTAATTCTTCTGTGGTAGGGTAACGAAAGAGAAAGTGTTGGAAGGAGGAGATGACGAAATTATCAGCCCCCATATTGATTTCATCGTAGAAAGAATTGTCAATGCATCGGGCATAAACTTCGGCTTGAGTAGCTAGGCCAGAAATCAGGTGGTCATCAGACTTTCTAAGGGTGTCTAGGCGACCAATTTCTTCGGCGTAAGCGTCTTTTTCGTCTTGGTTTTGGGTTTGAGAATAGAGAAAAACCAGGGTATTAATTCTCTGATTTATTTGGTTGGTATCAAGTCCGTTCAGTAGATCGGCTCGGGCCCTTTCATAAAAGCGATGATGGTAAGCACTACCTTCTTGGATGGTTTGAATCAAAGATTTTCGAGCGGAAATGCTAAACTCACTATTTCGTAAATCTGTGAAAGCCAATTGAATTTCAACCGAGTCAGGCTCTCTTCCGAGGAGGGAGATGTAGAGTTTATTGATGTAATTCTGGATGGTGATGTCTTCAATGGTTTCATCCACCGGGGGAGTATTTCCAGAAATTATCTCTGACTCACAGGATATCAGTCCCGTGATCAAAGCGAGTACGATAAGCGTGTTTTTCATCTCCAGAAAGGTATGGAAACTTATGGGATTCAAAGAAGGAGGGAAAGCTAAATATTAGATTGACTCATGCTCAGGGCAGTCAATTCTAATTTCATTATTGGCAAGGTTTTTCTTCAAGAGCTTGCAATAAGAGCCGTCCTTAGTGGTTTGGTGATAATTGCAGGAGTAGCACATCCTTTGGAGAGAAATTATCCCAGATGTATGAAGGTCATGGATTAATTTGATAAGGCCATCATACATTACGTTTTTTTGATTGGAGGATAAGTTAGACAGAGGAAAATGGAGATTTTCGGCAAAAAGGGAAGAATGGGAAGCGAGAATACTGCCTTTTGAGCTAAGTTTAATCGAGTAACTTCTTGAGTCGTTAGGGTCGGGCTGTTTCTCAATCAATTCCTTTCGAAACATAGTCTTGAGGCTTTCGCTAACAGTGGCCTTGGTTAAATTAAACTCTTTAGCTAGGTAGCCGACTTTGCACTGGAAGGGCTGGTGAAACTTTATAAAGATGAGCAATTGGATTTGGATTGGGCTCAAAGAACTTTCTTTCCCTTCGTTCCAAAGCAATACCCTAAAAGCCTCTGTTATCCGTTCAAGGGCTACAACAATTTTTGACTCGAGGCTTTCGTTTTGACGCTTTGGTTCAAAGGAGGAACTCATGAATGATTAATTTTATATTTCATTAAATCTGCAATATTTCGAGCCCGACTTACTGCTTTTTCCGCCACAGGTCCCTCAAAAAGGCCAAAAACGGTTTGATTAAACAATTCAAGCCATACTTGAAACTCTTTGTCTTTCATTTTCACCTTTTTGCTTAAATGGATGTGCTTCATCATGGGGTTGCCGCTATACCCCCTTTGGTCAAGTAAGATACCTGCCCAAAATAAATACATTTTAGGGAGATGTTCTTCCCAATTTACTTTTACCTGATCATTGAATATAGGGCCAATAGTAGGGTCCTTTTTTACTTGGTCATAAAAGGAGTTGACCAATAGCTCAACATCTTCGAATGATTGAATATCATTTTTATTCATGGAAGGAAAGGTAATTAAGATGACTGTTTTAATAGGCCCCTTTGAAAAAATAAAAAAGCCCCAACCTTTCACAGATGGGGCTTTGAATTTAAGTTATCCCTTAACATCAGCCAGGGAGGCTCCGTAATTGATGTGCAATACATTGCCTGATGGGGTTAATAGAGCAGGAACACTTTTAACTCCTGCTTTTTCAGCTTCCTCAATTCGGTTGCTGGATTCACCAAGATGTACAATTTCTAACCCTTGTTTTCCGATTAGGGTTAAAATTTCCTCCTCAGCACTTAGGCATACTGGGCATCCGGCATGGTAAAAAATTGACTTTGACATGATTGGATAGATTAATTTTTGGCAAAATTACCACTCCAAATACAGTAAGGATTACTAACTAAATAAAATTTACAGGGCAGAAATGGAAAGATTATTCACCACCTTTTTGATTTTAATTACCCTTTGCCCAAGCGGGAAATTCCAGTTAACCTCGTCGCCTTCAGCATAGCCTATGACAGCAGAGCCGATGGGAGAGAGGACTGATAGTTTTTTTTGACTGGGATCTCGTTTCACAGGAACCACTATTTCATATCCGGTTAAAAGGCCGATTGGGGTGTCAATGTCAATAAAAGAGCCAAAACGCACCACATCCTTGGGGATTTCATCTTCTGGATAAACCTTTACATGCTTCAATTCGGTGGATAATAGCTTAAAGTTGGCCTCAGATAATTCCGAGGAGTTATTCCAATTTAAAAGAACCAACTGCATTAGTTCTAAGTCTCGTTGGGTAAAAATAAGGTTGCCGTATTTCATGTTAAATAAGTTTGAGTTCATTGGTAATTAGCTGAAGACTTTCCTTGGCGTCTCCAAATAAAATCTTACACTTATCCTTATTAAATAGTTCGTTTTCTACGCCCGCATATCCTTTAGCCATGCTTCGTTTTAACACAACTACCGAGTTAGATTGGTAGGCTTTGATGATTGGCATTCCAAAAATGGGGCTGGATGAATTGGTTTCCGCAGCTGGATTGACAACATCATTTGCTCCAATGATTAAGGCTAAATCGTAAGAGCTCATTTCCTCGTTCACCTCGTCCATTTCCTTTAAAGCCTTGTACTCAATTCCTGCCTCTGCAAGAAGAACATTCATATGCCCAGGCATTCTTCCGGCCACTGGATGAATAATGAAATCAACATGAATTCCTTTGGCGACTAAAAGCTTTTGCGTTTGCCTTAAAATGTGTTGGGCTTGAGCCACGGCTAAACCATATCCAGGAATAATTGCCACCCTTTTTGAAAGGCCAAGCAAAAGGGCCGTTTCTGCTACATTCCCTTCTTGGTAAACTTGTTCTCCTGATGAGGTTTGTTGATTATTTGAACCCTTGAACGACCCCGTTAGCACCTTGATTAAAGATCGGTTCATGGCTTTACACATCATTATGGTGAGTAAGATTCCGGAGGCGCCAACAATGATTCCGCCAGCTAACATGATTTTATTATCGAGTAATATTCCAGCGAGAGCCGTTGTAATTCCGGTAATGCTGTTTAATAAGGAAATTACTACTGGCATGTCAGCCCCTCCAATGGGAAGGACAAACAGTACTCCATAGCATAATGCCAAGCCTCCTAAAATCAAACTTAATTGGAGGAAGTTGAACCCTATCCAACCAAAGGATGCTCCGGTGATTAAAAGTAAAGATGTTAAGAGGAGTCCTCTTGAAAGAACCTTAATCCAACTGTACCGATAGTCACTCACCTTCCTGGACAGCTTTCTGAGGGCCAGGACGCTTCCAGAAGTGGCAACCCCACCGCAGAATAGCCCAAGCAAAAGGGAGGTAAACTGAACAGGCTCTAAGGAGTTTATCCTACTCGCTTCTATAATCCCGATAAACACTGCGCATGCTCCTCCAGTGGCATTGAAAAAAGATACCAATTGGGGCATTTCAGTCATTTCTACACGTTTAGAAACAACTTTTCCAAGGATGGTTGCAAGTAGTATAGAGGCCCCAACAAGGATTATGTTAATTTTCAACGTGCCATTTATTCCTAAGCTTACAAAGGTTACACCTAGGGCCAAGGCCATCCCCATACTAGCAATCCAATTACCAAACTTGGCTTTTTTGGGATTGCTTAAGAATTTCAAGCCCCAAATAAAGGACACGATAGAAATCAGGTAGGTTCCCTCTAAGAAATTAAACATGCTTTTTCGTTTTTGGATTGAACATGGCAAGCATTCGGTGGGTTACAAAGAATCCACCGGAGATATTGAGGGTTCCTAAAAACACTGCAAGACTTCCTAAAACCAAGTTTAGATAATCAGTTTCAGAAATGTCTAACAATAGGATGACCGCGCCAATGGTAATTATTCCGCTTATGGCGTTGGTGCCTGACATAAGGGGGGTGTGGAGGATTGATGGGACATTTCCGATCACTTCAATTCCAATTAGAATGCAGAAAATGATAAAATATGCCTCGTCTAGATTTTCGAAAACCATAATTGAAAAAGGAATAAATGGTTATTAATTAAGTGGGGAAACCGGAATTTTTTCTTGGTTATTTTTAGCCAGAGTAGATTTAATCAGCTGATTTCCTGGGTCGTTTAGCCAAAGCTTAAGGAAGTTTATAAAGTTGGTTGATAGAAGTTGAGAAGCAGCCTTGGGAATTGCTCTTGAAAAATGTGAATTGCCGATTACTGTAACTCCATAATGGGTTTGTATTTTATTGTTTTGGGAGAGTTCGCAGTTACCTCCTTGTTCAGAGGCAAGGTCAACTATAACCGAACCTGCCTGCATTTTTTTTACGGTTGATTCACTTATTAGGACAGGAGCTTTTTTACCCGGTATATTTGCTGTTGAAATTACGATGTCAGCAGAACGGCAATGTTCATGAATGAGCAGTCTTTGGGTTCTTTGAAAATTGATAGACTGCTCAACGGCATAGCCTCCTGAGTTTTTAGATTCCTCGGAACCCTCAACTTTAATAAAATTGGCCCCGAGACTTTTTACCTCTTCTTCTGCTGAACTTCGAACGTCAAATGCTTCAACCTCAGCTCCTAACCTTTTAGCGGTGGCAATTGCTTGAAGTCCAGCAACCCCTGCCCCAAGGACAAGAACTTTTGCAGGTCTTAAAGTGCCCGCTGCTGTGGTGAACATCGGAAGTGGTTTGCTTACATAATTGGCTGCAAACAATACGGCCTTATAACCGGATAAGGAGGCCATACTTGAAAGCACATCCATATTTTGTGCAAGGGTGGTTCTGGGAAGGAGGTCTAAGGAGTATATTCGAGTATTATTTGAAAACTTTAAGAGATCATCTTTGAAATACAAAGGATTGTATACACCTAGAATGGACTTATCCAAAAGGTCTGGGATAAGCCCATTTGGTAAGTTTATAGTGGTGATAATATCTGCCTGTTTCAAAGCCTGAGATCGCGTTACAACCTTGGCTCCTTTTTGGGCATAATCTTGGTCTGTTAATCCAATTCCGTGGCCAAGGCCTTGTTCTACCCAAACTTGATTCTTTAAGCGAACAAGCTCGTCTACTGCTTGGGGTAGAAGGCTGACTCTAAGGTCTTTATTTGGCTCTTGTAAAACTCCGATTGATTTCATTTCATTCTGTTTTTAAGGGAAAATTCCCCGTTGTAAATAGGCCTGTTCCACCCGGGATATTGCTTCAATGTAGGCTGCAGTTCTCCAATCGGTATTGTGGGCTTTGGCGGTTTTAAGAATTTTACCAAATGAGGTGGTCATTTTGATTTCAAGCTTTGATAATACCTCTTCCAAAGACCAAATTTCACCGTTACGATTCTGTAACCATTCAAAGTAACTAGCAATGACTCCACCTGAATTGCAGTAGATGTCAGGTATTATATCAATTCCTTTTCCGACCAAAAAGTCATTGGCTTCGGCGTCAATCGGGCCGTTGGCTCCTTCCGCAATTACTTGAGCTTGAATCTCATGTACATTCTCAAGGGTTATTTGGTTACCCAAAGCAGCGGGAACAAGGATTTCACAGTTTAGAGAGAAAAACAAGTCGTTCGGTATTTGGTTGCTCTCTGAAAATCCAGTTATAAATCCACCATTTGATTTTGAAAAGTTAAGCAGCTGACTAGGGTCAATTCCTTGCTCATTATAAATAGACCCACTGGCATCTTGAACCCCGATAAGAATTGCCCCCTCTTCGGTTAAGAAATTAGAGGCCCAGAACCCTACGTTTCCAAACCCTTGAATGATGAACCTTTTCCCACTCAATGAAATGGAGTGATGATTTGCCCAAGCCTTAAGGGCCACAACAACACCATACCCCGTTGCTCTATCTCTCCCTTCCAATCCTCCTGCTCCTACTGGTTTTCCAGTAACTACATGGGCATGCTTGGTTCTTTCGTTTGTAGACTTGGTACTCATATAGGTGTCGGCAATCCAGGCCATCATTTGAGGCGTGGTATTCACATCTGGAGCAGGGATGTCATGTTCCGGACCTATGTTATCTCCTAAAGCATAAGTAAACCGCCTAGTGATTCTTTCAAGTTCTGCATTGGAGTATTTTTTAGGATCAAGCTGAACTCCTCCCTTTCCTCCACCATATGGCAATCCGGCCAAAGAGGTTTTCCATGTCATCCACATGGCTAAGGCCCTTGCTGAATCAATGTCTACACTTTCGTGATAGCGTAAACCTCCCTTGTATGGGCCTAATGCATTGTTGTGCTGAACTCGGTACCCCTTAAAAACCTCAACCGACCCATCGTCTAACTTTACGGGAAAGTTCACGGTAATCTCAGAATTTGGGGCGCTGAGAATTTTCCTTATCGAGGAATTGAGCTGCATTAAATCAGCTGCTTGGTTAAACTGATGCATGACGTTATCAATCATGCCCATCTTTTGTTTTTTAACAATGGTTTTCATGGTAAAGGTTATTGGTATTCTTCGCAGAATACAGTGTTTAAATTGTCTTGTTTGAAATGGCATAAGTCCTCATGAAGGCAGTTTGAACAAATACTAATAGGTCTTACACCAGTTTCAATTTGAAGAACTCCATTCTTTGATGTGCCTTTGGGTAGTTCATCTTCTAGTCTGTATTCATTGCAAAGAATGATATGGTCATTCTGCCAATTGCAATCTTTATTGTTCTGACAGTTTGAGCACAAGGTTTGCATTTCCGTTTTGTTTTGTCATGTTTCACAGGGCTATGACAATTGAAATGCCAAAAAATAAATTGAAGATGATTCGGTTGTAATGAGCTGATAAATAGCCAAATGGAGTGGTGGTCGGGATGTGAGAGGCGGGTTTGTTTTACTCGTTGAGTATTAATTACCCGGGTAATTTTTAAGCTTTTGACCGAGGGTCTTTCGAGTTATACCCAGGAGTTTGGCGGCTTTAGTTTTATTTCCGTTAAAGTGTGCTAAAACCTTTTTTATGTGTTTGAGCTCAGCTTCCTTTAAACTAATCAAGTCTAAATCAAAATCGGGAAAAATTCCTTGGTGGGAGGGTTGTACTTGTTTTGGAAGGTGATTGGGTTGGATCTCTTCATCAGCCATTATAATGGCCTGTTGAATTACATTTTCAAGTTCTCTTACATTTCCTGGCCAGGAATGAAAGCGCAATGAATCGAGAGCCTCGGGGGTGATTTTCATGCCCTCCTTTCCAAACTCTTTGCAGTATTTCGTTAAAAAATAATTAACCAAAACAGGAATGTCGGAAACTCTTTCACGCAATGGTGGCAGGTTAATATTCACCACATTTAATCGGTAATATAGGTCTTCTCTAAACTGGTCTTTCTTGACTTGGTCATTTAGGTTCAAGTTTGTGGCTGCAATAATCCTAAGGTCCACCTTCTTAGGCGTCCTTCCTCCAACCGGAATTATTTCCTTTTCCTGTATAGCCCTTAATAGGCTTTGTTGTACTTGCTTACCTGAATTGCCAATTTCATCTAAGAAAAGGGTGCCCTTATTTGCGGCCATGAAAAAACCATCCCTTGATTCGTGGGCTCCTGTAAAAGCCCCTTTTACAAACCCGAAAAGCTCAGACTCTAATAGGTGCTCTGGTATTGCTCCACAATTTACTGCAATGAATGGACCTTTATTATATTTTCCGCTATAATGAATAGCTCGAGCTACCAATTCTTTTCCAGTTCCACTCTCACCAGAAATTAAGACGGTAACCTGATTGTCTTTGGTTCGGTTTATTAAATGGAAAGTTTTATTGAGGCTTTCTGCCTGGCCAATAAACCCTTTAAACTTTAAGTGAGGGGGGGTGGGTAAAGGTTTTGTATGGTTTTCTTCAGTGTTTAAAACTTCCTCTACCTTCCTTAATAGCTCTTCTTGAGTGAATGGTTTGGTTAAGGATGGAATGCCTGAATCATAGAGTTTTTTGGCAATTTCACTTGATGGGTACCCTGTTATAACGAGTATAGGGAGCTCAGGAAACTCTTTATGGCAATATTCAATGAGTTGACCACCATGAACTCCAGGCATTTGAATGTCAGTAATCAATAAGCTTGGAATCTTTAGCTTTAATAGATCAACCGCATCAAGTACATTGGTAGCTTTGAAGGCGTTAAAGTGGTTTGATTCAAGTTGGCGGGCCAGGACTTCTAGCATTTCGGAGGAATCATCAACTATAAGTACGTCTTCTTTCATGGCAATTTAGGTATTGAAACAACAAAAGATGTTCCTTGATTCTTTTCTGAGCTAAACTGGATCCTACCTTTATGTTTTTTAATGATTCCGTGAACCACGCTTAAGCCCAGTCCGTTTCCTTGCCCCTTCTTGCCATAGGTAAAAAAGGGATCAAATATTTTACCCTGAATTTCTGCCGGAATCCCTTTTCCGAAATCTTGAATCATAAGGGTAATGAAGTTGTTTTTTTCGGATAGTTTTACTTCCACTTTGCCCCCAGTTGGGGAAGCCTGAATAGCATTGTTCAACAGGTTAAAAATGACTTGGATGAATTGAATTTTATCAATCAAAGCAAATTTTCCTTCGGCCTCATTTCTAAATGAAATTTCTACTTCCCTCTCCTTTATCAAAGGGGTTAAAAGGTCTAGGGCTTCCTCAACCAAGGGTCGCAACTCTGTTGAGTTTAGGTTTTGAGGTATTTCACAACTAAAAAACATCAGCTTTTTAACAATTTCCCGAGCATGTAAAGCTGACTGTTTAACCTTCTTGGCGTCATCAACCACAACCTTATCTTTGGAGTTGCTTAGTATAAACTCTGAAAATCCAATTACGTTTCCAAGCGGGGTATTGAGTTCATGGGCAATTCCTGCCGTCATTTCACCTAATACCGTAAGCCGCTCTTGCCGGTTCACTATTTGTGTAAGTTCATCCTCTTTTTCTAACCTTTTCCTTCGTTCAAAGAGGAATGACACTTCTTGGGAGATTTTAGTAAGGAGTTTTTTTTCTTCGATTAAAAAGGATGCTTGCCGCTTAGCGGTGTTCTTGAAGCCCACCCGAATGTAGCCTATAACCTCCTCTTGAAATAAGATCTCTTGACGGATTTGGTTCCGGTCGTCAATAATGTCTAAGGATCCGTAATTTTTGGAGTCGAGGGTTATGCTGGCCTGAACTAGATCTGGATACTGGAAGGCTTTTTCGAGTATTTCACAAAGAGTTGGTAATACTTGATCAAAATCTGAAGCTTTGGAAATCAAGGTTGATACCTCATAGAGGCATTCAAGCTCTTTAATTCTTTCCTTTAGTTTTACCTGATCCTCCATCAAAATGAAAGTTTCTTACCAATTGACTTTTAAACCCTAAGGGGCACAACTTAGCATTAAGTTACCTCAATCCCCAGAGCCATTTTCTTAGCTTTTTCAACGGAAATTTTAGGATCCATGTTTTTGTCGCCCCAAGCCAGGGTAACACCCATTCTACGGAAGGGTCTTGTGGTTTCTTTTCCGAAAATTCGAAAATCGGTTTGCATGAGTCGTTGGCTTTCGGCAAGTCCTTTGAAGCTAGGGCTTTCTCCTTCGTTTCTTGCCAGAATTACCGCAGAGGCTCCAGACCTTTCAAGGGTGATTTCCGGAATTGGTATGCCCAGAATGGCCCGGGCGTGCAATTCAAATTCAGTGAAATTTTGGGTGCCAGCAAGGGTAACCATCCCCGTATCATGGGGCCTAGGAGATAGTTCAGAAAAATAAACGTCTCCTTTTCCAATGAAGAATTCAATCCCCCAAATCCCGGCTCCACCAAGGGCTGAAACCACCTTTTTAGCCATGTCTTGTGCCGTGGCCAAATCTTCAGGATTCATGGTTTGAGGCTGCCATGATTCTTGGTAATCTCCTCGTTCTTGGCGATGTCCAATGGGTGGGCAGAAAAGGGTAGGGCCGTTGTTTTGGCTTACCGTTAAAAGGGTGATTTCGTAGTCAAATTCTACAAAACGCTCTATGATGACCTCGTTTAAATCTCCTCTAGATCCATCTAGGGCATACTTCCAGGCTTTTTCAATATCCTCTTCTTTCCGAATTACCGACTGTCCTTTGCCAGAGGATGACATCAAAGGTTTCGCCACACAGGGCATACCCACTTTTTTTACGGCCTGACTGAATTCAGAATCCGTGGTGGCATAGGCATAATCCGCAGTTTTCAACCCAAGTTCATTGGCGGCTAAATCGCGAATTAATTTTCGGTTCATGGTATAGTTTGCCGCTTTTGCGGAAGGAACCACGGTAAAACCCTCCTTTTCGTAATCGTAAAAACGATCGGTACGAATGCTTTCAATCTCCGGAACAATTAGGTCAGGCTTATGCTTTTTTACCGCCTCATCAAGGGCTTTCCCGTCAAGCATAGAAAAGACCTCAAAATCGTCGGCCACTTGCATGGCAGGAGCCCGCTCGTATGAGTCGCAAGCAATTACAATGGCACCGTAGCGCTTGAGAGAAATGGTTAATTCTTTGCCCAGTTCTCCAGAACCTAGAAGGAGGATTTTTTTCATAATTCGAGAGGTGTAAATTTAATCGATGCTTTTCTCATGGCTTAGGAAAGGCAATCGAAAAAGCCACCCGAAGGTGGCCTTTTGTTTTATTCTGATTTCATTTTGGCGTAGTTCCTATAGAACAAAGGAATGGTTTCGATTCCTTTGAAATAATTGAACACTCCGAAATGTTCGTTGGGTGAATGAATGGCGTCTGAGTCCAATCCAAATCCAAACAAAATGGATTTCAAGCCCAATACTTCCTCAAACATGGCAACAATCGGAATGGAGCCTCCTGTACGTACTGGAACAGGCTTTTTACCAAAGGTTTCCTCCATGGCCTCTGAGGCTGCTTGGTAGGCATCTGTATCCGTTGGGGAAACATAAGGGGTTCCTCCATGGTGTGGGCGAACCTCAACCTTCACCGAATCAGGTGCAATTTTCTTGAAATGATCAGCGAAAAGCTGGGTGATTTTATCAGAGTCTTGGTGAGGTACCAAGCGCATTGAAATTTTCGCGTAAGCTTTAGAAGGAATCACAGTTTTGGCGCCTTCTCCGGTATATCCTCCCCAAATTCCGTTAACGTCTAGGGTAGGACGTATGGAGTTACGTTCCATGGTTGAAAACCCTTTCTCTCCATGCACATCGCTGAGGTCTAAGGCCTTCTTGTAATCGTCAAGGTCAAAAGGAGCCTTAGCCATTTCGGCACGCTCTTCGGCGGAAAGCTCTTCTACATCTTTATAGAATCCAGGAATGGTAATGTGGTTGTTCTCATCGTGCATGGAAGCAATCATCTGACAAAGGATGTTGATGGGATTGGCAACTGCTCCTCCGTACAATCCTGAATGTAGGTCACGGTTGGGTCCGGTTACCTCTACTTCCACATAACTCAATCCGCGTAAGCCTACGGTAATGGACGGATTCTCATTGCTAAGAATTCCGGTATCAGAGATTAGAATTACATCGGCTGAAAACTTCTCGCGGTTTGCACGTAAGAAATCTTCCAGGCTATCTGATCCAACCTCTTCTTCGCCTTCAATCATGTACTTCACATTGCAAGGCAAGGTTCCAGTTTGAGTCATAACCTCAAGGGCTTTCACATGCATGAACATTTGTCCCTTGTCATCACAAGCACCGCGAGCATAAATGGCTCCTTCTGGATGAAGTTCTGTTTTCTTAATTACCGGATCCCATGGGTCGTTGGTCCATAAATCAAGTGGATCTGCAGGTTGTACATCGTAATGCCCGTAAACCAAAACGGTAGGAAGTTTGGGGTCAATGATTTTCTCGCCGTAAACTACAGGGTAGCCTTGGGTTTCACAGATTTCGGCCTTATCACAACCGGCATCCAAAAGGCTTTTCTTAACAGCGTCTGCCGTTTTTAAAACATCGCCTTTATAAGCTGGGTCAGCTGAGATGGAAGGAATGCGAAGAAGCTCAAAAAGCTCATTCAACATTTTCTCACGGTTGGCGTCAATGTAATTTTTTTGTTCGCTCATATAAATTAATGATTGAAAGATTTAGTGTGTACGTTTCGAATTAAGGAAAGCCCATTCATTTCCTTTGGTTTTTTGAGGTCCATTAAACTGAGAATGGTTGGGGCAACATCGGCCAGTTTTCCACTATGCAATTCAGAATAACCTGTATTGTACAAGAAACAAGGCACGGGGTTGGTTGTATGGGCGGTATGCGGACTTCCGTCTGCATTGATCATTTTTTCAGCATTCCCGTGGTCGGCTATAATCAGGAAGGCGTAGCCATATTCCTCTCCTCGATTCACCACTTTTTCAAGGCAGGAGTCAACGGTTTCTAAGGCTTTAACAACGGCCTCCATATTGCCGGTATGGCCTACCATATCTGGGTTTGCAAAGTTCAGACAAATGAAGTCGGGCCGGTCAGTTTCAATATGATTGATGATGGCTTGAGTTACTTCAAGTGCAGACATTTCGGGTTGAAGGTCATAGGTGGCCACCTTCGGGCTGTTGATTAAGATTCGGTGTTCACCTTCAAAAGGCTCCTCTCTTCCGCCGGAGAAGAAAAAGGTTACATGGGGGTATTTTTCAGTTTCGGCAATTCGAACTTGGGTTTTATTTGCCGCCGACAAGACCTCTCCAAGGGTGTTGGTAAGGTTCTCTTTTCTGAAAATCACCTGAACATCCTTAAAGGAATTGTCATAATTGGTCATGGTAACATAATGAAGATCCAGGGGCTTCATTTCGTGCTCAGGAAAGGCTTTTTGGGTAAGGGCTATGCTGATTTCACGGCAGCGGTCTGTTCTATAATTGAAGCAAATAACCACATCTCCGTCTTGAATTCTTCCAATGGGATTTCCGGCTTCATCAACCGCCACTCTTGGCTCTATGAACTCGTCGGTTTCATTGTTTCCATAGGCATCTAAAATGGCCTTCATTGGAGCCTTCATTGGCTCTCCTTTTCCGTGAATAAGCAAATCGTAAGCCCGTTTAACTCGCTCCCAACGGTTGTCGCGGTCCATGGCAAAATATCTTCCAATAAGACTTACGATTTTCACTTTTTTACCTTGGCTAAACTGCTCTAAATCAGCAATGAAGCTGATTCCGCTTTTGGGGTCAGTGTCTCGCCCATCGGTGAAGGCGTGGATGTAGGCCTGAATGCCTTGAACCGATGCTAAATTGGCCAAAACCTTGAGGTGGTTGAGGTGTGAATGAACCCCTCCGTCAGATACCAAGCCAATGAGGTGAATGGGCTTATTGCTTTCTTTGGCAAGGGCCAAGGCTTGCATCAAAGCCTTCTTTTCAGCGATGCTACCATCCGAGCAGGCACGGTTGATTTTGACTAGGTCTTGGTAAACCACCCTTCCTGCACCAATGTTTAAATGTCCAACCTCAGAGTTGCCCATTTGCCCTTCGGGTAAACCAACTTCAAGTCCGTCTGTTCTTAAATTGGCTACAGCAGCTTTTTTGTAAAGGCTGTCAACAAAGGGGGTTTTGGCTTTTGAAATGGCGTTGGCATTGCTTTCATCCCCAATTCCCCAACCATCTAAAATAATTAACGCGGCTTTTTGCATAATTCTGGTAACTCTGGCAAATCTATAAAATCGGCTGACCTAATCCTTAATCTAAGTCAGGTTTACTTACCTTTATAGCCCTAACAACCAATTTCACAATGTTGCAATTTTCTTTGCGCTACTTAGCCATTCTTTTCTGTTTTCTATCTGCCACTTCGTATGCTGCTGATTATTACTGGGTTGGAGGCTCAGGTACTTGGTCGGATATCAACCATTGGGCAACCAGCTCTGGTGGAAGTGTGAAACATGTTGTGGTGCCCTCCATAAACGACGATGTATACATCGATGGGAATTCATTTACAGGGGCCGGACAAACCCTCACCATTAATTCTTTGAATGCGGTTTGTAAGTCTATAGATTTTACGGGGGTAGGGTTCAATCCAACCTTGGCCGGAAACGAGCTTAGAATTGCTGGATCCATGACCCTTTCGCCAAACCTCCAACTTGGTCTAAATGGCGACTTTCGATTTATTGCAACCCAAACCGGACAAAGCTTAGATTTTGCCGGACTCTCATTTCCTAATAATTTGCGTTTTGAAGGAGTAGGAGGAGGCTGGGTGATATCCGCCAATTTGAATCTTCCGGGCGGGTCTATTTATTACACTTCAGGCGATCTCGATTTATCCAATATTCAAGTAGACGCTCTTTCTTTCCAAAGCAGCGGGAATCAGGTGGGGAACCTGAACATTACCAATTCCCAGATTTACCTGTATGATGCAACCAACTCTTGGGTTTTTAATGGGGCAAACGCTAGTATTACCTCTTCAAATTCAGAAATACATTTACTGGCCGCCGGTGCGGTTTTTATTGGTAACAATCATGTATACCATAAGGTGGATGCCAGTTCAGCCATAGGAACGGCAAATTTTGGCTTAAACAACACAAGCTTCAATACCCTTGAGGTAAAGTCGAATGCCAATTTTGCCGGAGATTGGCAGGTGGATCATTTGATTTTTACCCCAGGAAGAGATTATACTTTTGAATCAGGAAAAACCGCCAGTATCCTTCAGTCTTGGCTTGCTTCCGGAACCTGTCAAGCCAATACCCGAATTTTTGGCGCTGGTGGACTTGCCCAATTGGCCCCCCAGATTCCCTTGAATTTTAATTATTTAACGGTAAAAGACCTGGAAAACCTAGGGCCATCTACCATCACTCTCAATCAAAGCCTAGATCTGGGAGGAAATGTGAATTTGAACATCATTCCTCAATCCAGTCGTGATCTTTATTGGGTTGGTGGAATGGGGGATTGGTCAGATAGTCTGCATTGGTCCTTAAGCTCAGGAGGCCCCGGAGGGGAATGTGTTCCCGGTCCTTTGGATAATGTGTTTTTTGATGGGAACTCTTTTTCAGGATTGGGTCAAACGGTTACCATTGATCCCCTTGATCATGCTTATTGTCATGATATGACTTGGTCTAGCGGACAAAGCCCAAGTTTCCAATCGCCCAACGGGAAAAACTTATTTGTATATGGATCGCTTACCCTTGAGAATGGGATGGTTTTCTCTGCCAATAATGTGGTTTTCGAGGCCGATGATCTTGGAAATACCATTACCACAAATACTACCCAAGTTGACGCCCATTTTGACTTTGACGGTACGGGTGCTTGGGAGCTCATGGATGATTTAAACATGCCTGGAAAAATCATTCTTCATCGAACGGGGTCCATTAAAACCAACGGAAATGACATTACTGCGGCCCTTTATGACAGTGACCAAGCCAATCTTAGGGCATTGGATTTGGGAAGCTCAACCATAACCCTGGGGTCTGCCAATGCTTCAACCGGAATGGCTACCCTTTGGGATATGCACTCTCAAGGAATGACCTTGAATGCCGGCACTTCTCAAATCATCCTTCTTACCCCCAATTCTAGATTTAGAACCATAGGAGGTGTAAATCCTTCTTACCATAACCTCCTCTTTGATTTCACCTTTGAAACGGGTGAGATTATTGGTACAGCCAGCTTTAACGAGGTAGAGTTTAAGGCGCATGGAAATCAATTGTCGAATATGAGTATAGGAACCCTGATTTATGCGGCGGGTTACCAATATTTCCTTGAACCCCTCATTACCGTTGAAATCTTGAATAATCTTCAAGCTCAAGGGAATTGCGAAGAGCAAATCAGCATTATGACCTACCCCACCGGTAGTGCGGGTTTTCTTAAAAATGGAGGAAGTCAAAACATTACTTATTGTACGCTTGAAAACATCACAGCTTCCGGAACTTCAAGTTTTACCGCTTCAAGCTCGATTAACCTTGGGGGAAATACCGGCTGGACTTTCATTCCGAGGTCTTCTCTAGATTTTTACTGGATAGGCGGAACAGGACGATGGGAGGACGGAGCCAATTGGTCGTTTTCTTCTGGGGGGGCACCGGCCAATTGCATTCCTGGCCCCATTGATGATGTATTCTTTGACGGAAATTCCTTTTCTGCTCCTGGCCAAGGTGTAGTAGTTGATACCAACAAAGCTTATTGTAGAAATATGGACTGGACCGGAGCAAGCGGGAATCCGACGTATACAGGTGAGGAAGAATTGTTCATTTACGGATCTTTAACCTTGAACCAAAACATGACCTGGAACCCTCAAAAAACCACTTGGTTTGTTGGGAACGGTCTGGGGCATACCATTACCATGGCCGGAAATACATTTCCCTTCATGGTGCGTTTTGAGCGCATTGGTGGCCAATGGATTTTACAGGATGACTTCATTGTTCAGGGCATGATTGATTTTGTGGCTGGGGGTTTCGAAACCCAAAGCAATTACATCCGGGCAAACCAATTTTCTTCACCCTATAGCCACCCAAGAGACTGGAATTTTGGGGCCTCAAAAATTGAAATTCTGGCAGGAGGTGCAGCCTGGAACGTGGCAAGAAATGGAGGATTGAACCTGAATGCTGGTACCTCTACCATCGAAATGAAGGCCAAGGATGCTAAGTTTAGAACTTACGGCATTGGACCGCGAACCCAATACCATAACCTTGAATTTACCAATACCGCAGGCCAAGCCCAGGTATATAATAATGGGATGGACTTCAACCGCATTACCTTTCTGGCAGGAGGTAAAATTTATGATTCCAATACAATTGATTCCTTAATTTTTTCGGCAGGGCATGAGTATATATTTGAGGCCGGAGCAACTCAAACCATCCAATCCTATTGGCGAGCAGTTGGAGACTGCATAAACTATATTGATATTAAGTCCATGACCGCTGGCTCTTTGGCAACGGTTTCATCCTCTTCAGCCCTCATTGACATGACCCGAGTGAATTTGAAAGATATTGAGGCTCAAGGCGGAGCAAGCTTTCAAGCCAATGCTTCCATTGATTTGGGGAATAATCCGGGCTGGACCATAAACGGATCTGGGGGAAATGGTCTTTATTGGATTGGAGATGCAGGCGACTGGTCAGACCCCAATCATTGGGCCTTGTTTAGTGGAGGTCCACCCTCTGGTTGCATACCTACCAAATATGATGATGTATACTTTGACCAAAACTCCTTCAGTTTGCCCAATCAAAGAGTAAATGTTGACATCCTTGGGGAATGTCATAATATGGATTGGACCGGGGCGGGTTTTCAGCCAGAATTCTTCTCAAATAATAACCAGGTGGATGTTTACGGGAGTTTAATCTTGAATCCTGTAATGGACCTAAACCTTGGCGGGGATATGGCCTTTAAAACGGATGAACCGAATCATACCATTCGAAGCTTTGGCTGGGCCATTGCTTTTCCGAACAATCTCTACTTTAACCTTCAGCCAGGAGGTGATATTACTCTACTTGATTCCCTTACAGTTACCGGAGGCATATTTCATACTTCAGGAAACTGGTCCACCGGCCAACAGGTCATTCAATCTGGTAGCTTTTCTTCCCCCGGCTCAACGGCCAGAAGTTTGGATATGACCAAAACCATTTGGTGGATTGAGAATGTTGGAGGATCTTGGAATGTGGATGATCAAGGCTTGACCTTAGTATCAACCAATTCTTTGATTCACATGAATGCCAATCAGGCCCTGTTTCAATCCAGCGGAAGCTTAACCTATGATAATCTTGTTTTTCATGGATTATCAGGCTTTTCTGAAATTCAAACCAATCAAACTGATTTCGGTTATGTGCTGTTCTTAGGAGATGGCAAACTGAATGGAACCAACGGCTTTGATACTCTTCAGTTTTCAGCGGGGTATACCTACCTGCTAGAAGAACAGGATACCCAATACGTACGAAACGAATTTTTTGCCCGCGGAAATAATTGCTTTCCCATTGTTGTGCATTCCCAAAGCATCCCAAATCCTGCGTTTATCTCAAAACCTGGGGGCTTGGTTGACTCCGATTTCCTTGAATTGAATTCGATTTATGCCTTGGGAGGAGCTAACTTTTATGCGGGTATTTTCAGTGTGGATGCCGGAAACAATACCGGGTGGAACTTTAGCAATTCGGGTAATTATGAATACGGTTTGGGACCAGATACAACGGTTCTATTATGTTCCAGTTTGGATACTTTCCATATTGTAACCCTCAATTTTAATGGGGGTATTGGCTGGCTTTGGCAGGATGGGTATACAGGCCCTAATTATCCGGCTGTACATTCAGGGCTTTATTCGGTTACGGTAACTTTTGCCAACAATTGTACAACCACCGATAGTGTTTTTGTAATGGTGGATACCTTCGTGGCAAACCCTAATCCTGTGCAATACATATGCAAAGGGGATTCGGTTGACCTTTTTACCAACAATATGCGTGGAGGATTTGGGTACCAATGGAGTACTGGGGAAACGGACTCATTGATTCGAGTTTCACCCCAAGCCGATCAAACCTATTGGGTAGATGTGAGTTTTGGAAATTATACATGTAGGGATACCTTGAGGGTTGAGGTACAAGATCCAAGTCTGAGCATTACTACCTATCAGCCCTTATGTTTTGAAGATTCAACAGGGGTGGTCTCTGCAAATCTCATTGATAACTTAGGGCCGGTTCAATATGTTTGGAGTACTGGTGATACCGCTGTCAGTATTTCTGGCCTCCCGGCAGGAACCTATACAGTAGAGGCCACGGATTCATTAGGCTGCACAAGAATTGACTCGGTAAGTCTTACTTATCCTTCTCCTCTGGATTTAAGTTTTTCAATTGATTCAATTGATTGTCCGGGGGAAGTTGGGAGTTTAAATCTTAGTCCTGTTGGAGGAACCCCGGGTTATACCTTTGTTTTTTCAGGATTTTCACCAACAAGCATTTCTCCGGGGGCGTATAGTTTTCAATTGATTGATAGCAATGGATGTACCCTAGACACCAACTTCACCTTGCTTCCTGCAGATACCCTTGCCGTTTTTGATACCCTGCTTAATACCAATTGTCCTTATGATAGTGCGGGATTCATTAGCATTTCGGCCATCGGTGAAAACCAACCTTATACCTACCTCTGGTACGATGGTGATACCAATGGCACCAAGTCTAATTTGCCAGTTGGCCTGCATCAAGTAGTAATTACAAATTCAAAAGGCTGTGAAGAAACCCGAACGTATTTTATTGAATCAAAATCAGACATAGAGTCAGATGGTTTTGTAAGTCCGGATATCGGCATACGTCCTCTAGACGTGCATTTTGAAGAGTATTCTGTAGATGGTGATTCCGTGAAATGGATCATTCAAGGGGTTAGTGGTCCTGTTTATCAGGATGAGTTTGACTACACCTTTGATCAGGTAGGAGTTTACGAGGTCATGCTTGTGGTTTTCGATACCGATTATGGCTGCTCGGATACCGCTTATTTTTCGGTTACCGTTGAATCAAACCCCGATGTTTCCGAACCGGATGTATTCTCACCCAATGGAGACGGAATCAATGATCTGTATTATTTTGATGTAGAAGATATTGGAGAGTTCCACGGAATGATTTACAATCGTTGGGGTCAGCTTGTTTTTGAGTGGTACGACTCAAACCAAGGTTGGAATGGGGTTAATCTAAGCGGACAGGAAGCTAGTGAGGGCACTTATTTCTACATTTTGAAAATGCAAGATCTTAACCAAAGACCCGTAAGTAGGTCAGGTTCTTTCAATTTGATACGGTAGTTAATAAACCTCTAGTACGTTCAATTCAGGATAGGCGGTAGGGGCAAGTCCGCAGATATGCTCACTGATTATGACCTGGTATGAAAGGTCAATTTGAAGTCCGTTTTGATAATAACTTGAGTCTAAATTTACAGGGTGGTAATGGGTATTGCTATCCAATTCAAGCATCCATCCGCACCCATCTGCCCCTATGGGTCCCCAGTCTCTAACAATCATTTCAGCCCGCTCTGGGCATTTTCCTTCCGTGTAGGTTACCCCGTCACATTCTGCATGGCAGGGATTCGGATATTCCTGGCCGTTGCTACCACAAACCGGATTGTATTCTTCGGTGCAAATGCAATCTTTGGAAGTGGATTCACATGCGGAAAGGCTTAAAGTGACAATGGCAAGAAGAAGGAGTCTCATTTTGTAGAGTTTTAAATCAAACGATAAAACGCGGCCTTAATTATATTCTTAAGGGCTTTGAAAGGTATGAGATTGGAGGCTTGAATGGCTCAAGTTTTACGAAAATGGGTAAAAAATTGGGTAACATTTCAAATTTCCAGAAGAAATGAAATCTAAAACTAGGCCCTTCAAACCATTCAAAAGCTTAGATTTGACCTTTGGAAAAAATAAAGGAACCCTCAATGTTTATTAGGGTTTTAATGATGAGGCCGGAAAAATATTGGGGCATAAAAAAACCCTCTCATTTTTAAAATGAAAGGGTTTAGGTGGTGGTGCCAGTTGGAATCGAACCAACGACACAAGGATTTTCAGTCCTTTGCTCTACCAACTGAGCTATGGCACCTCCGTTGAAGGGCTGCAAATGTAAAAACTTTTTACTTTTCCCAAACAAAAAATTTCAAGAATGAATCGGGTAATTGATATTGGCAATACAAGGATTAAGGTGGCTTATTTTGGAAAGGAAGGCTTAATCAAACTTAACTACCCTGATAATGAGGCTTCCTTGTGGGAGGAGATTGAGGCAAAGGAGGGTCCATGCATCCTTTCTACGGTTCGAAAAACCAAGGTTCCTGCCTTGAAAAATAAAGTATTTGAGCTGAATTCACGGCTTAGCCTTCCCTTTAAGAGCGAATATAAAAGCATGGAGACCCTCGGTCAGGACCGAATAGGCTTGGCTGCAGCGGCGGCTATTCAGTTTCCTGAAAAAGATGTTTTGGTGATTGATGCAGGCACATGCTCCACCTATGACTTAATTACAAAGTCAGTTTATCAGGGCGGAATAATTTCACCGGGCTTTCAAATGCGGGCCAGGGCCATGCATGAACTTACCGGAAAGTTGCCAATGACCCAGGCAGAAGACCTGCCTCAGGGCTTTTTGGGTCGCACCACCAAAGAGTGCATTGCCTTAGGAGCTTATGGTAGTTTTTCTTGGGAAATGGATTTTTGGATTAAGTCATTTTTAGAACAATATCCTGAGCTTTTCATAGTTCTTACCGGCGGAGATGCAATCCGATTTGAAAACCCCTCGAATTATAGCATCTTTGCCGACCCAAATTTCTTGGTGAAAGGATTAAATGAAATTCTAAAGTACAATGCCTCAGCTTTTTAAGTCTATAAAACTCCTGGCCCTTGCCGGATCATTTTTCTTTGTTTTTACAGCTGAAGGCCAAGAAATCACAAGTTCACCCTATTCTCGCTTTGGTTTGGGCGAATTAAATTCAGATGCATTTACCAACAATCAGGCTATGGGTGGATGGACCCTAGGTTGGAGAGATTCAATGAATGTTAAGCTGAACAATCCTGCATTATTGGCAGACCTTAGACGTACCACTTTTCATACCGGAGTAAACGGCATTGTTGTAAATCGTACCAACGGTAGTCTGAATCAATCGGCTACCAATGCCAATTTGGCAAATATTGTTTTGGGCGTTCCCTTGGGTAAAAAAGGCGGACTTTCATTCGGAATTAGTCCGTTTTCTTCAGTTGGTTATGAGATTGAAAATGAGGTTGATCTGGATAGCTTAGGAATGTTGACCGAGGTATACCAAGGGTCTGGCGGGATCAATCAATTCAACCTAGGCCTGGGGTATGAGGTTTTAGATGGATTTCAAGTAGGATTAAATGCTTCTTATAATTTCGGGTCATTAAGTCGGTTGGTAACTGCTGATTTTGATACATCTACCTTTTACGACGCTCGATTTGTCAGCACCACCTCCATAAATGATTTTTCCTATGAATTGGGTGCCCTTTACGGGATAAAGATAAATGATGAATTAAACCTTACCCTCTCTGGAGTCTATGGTTTAGAGGCTGCTTTAAGCGGAACCCAAACCCGTCTTTTGTACAGCTTTAGGCAGGTAGCCGGAAGAGAAGAAATAAAAGATACCGCCATTTTCGATTTGGAGAAAGCAGGCGAGATTTTGATACCCGGTAGACTGGCCTTCGGGTTTGGAATTAATTCTACTGACTGGGGATTCGGAGCTGAGGTTCAAACTCGCAACTGGTCTTCCTTCAGAAGCTTTGGTGAAACAGACTCTCTTGCAAACAGCACTAAAATTAGGCTTGGTGGCTACCTAACCCCCGATCCGGATGCAGTTGGGAACTACTGGAAAGCCATTACCTATAGGTTCGGAGCCTACTACAACCAAAGTTATCTGCAATTGCGTAATACCCAATTGAATGACCTTGGCATAAGTTTTGGTATGTCTCTACCACTGAGACGAACATTCAGTCGGGTCAATCTGGCCGTAGCCTTAGGCAAACGCGGTACCATTGACCAAGGCCTCATTCAAGAAAACTACATGAGGTTTAGTGTAGGTTTCACATTGAATGATCGTTGGTTTAGAAAAAGAAGAATTGATTAATTATCACATAACCATGAAATACGTTTTAAGTTTTATCCTAGGTCTTGCTCTTTTGAGCCCGAATCTTTCTCAGGCAAACACTTATAGTGAGGATTGTGAAGCAAACCTTTCCGTTTACTATGAGTATTATAAAAACAAGAACTACGCTGACGCCTATAAGCCATGGTCGTGGGTGTATAGAAACTGCCCAGACTCAAGAAAGTCAATCTACATTCACGGACCAAGAATCGTAGAGTATCAAATTAAAAAAGCGGAAGATCCTGCAGTAAAGGAAGCTTATATTGATACCCTATTGGCTATCTACGACCAAAGATTGCAGTACTTCCCTGAAAAGGAAGGTTACGTTTTGGGTCAGAAAGGAACCGATATGTTCTTATACCGTAGAGACAGCCTTGATCAGGCCTTCAAGCTTTTGGCAAAATCCTATGAGCTTGAGCAGAACAAAACCTCTGCTTCGGTTTTAACCTACTATTTCCAGGCGGCCATTAAGATGTATGAGGCTGAGCGCCTGACCAAGCCTGAAATGATTGAAATTTATGACAATGCCGCTGCGGTGGTAGGGTATAACCTTGAAAATCAATCTGAGAAAAAGAAGAAATATTACCAGAGTGCTTCTGATAACATTGAAATCTTATTCGCTCCCGTGGCATCTTGTGACGACTTGATTGAGCTATACGCTGAAAATTTTGAAGGCATGAAAGACGATGCGGATAAATTAAACAGGGCGGCAAGAATGATGAACAAGAAGAAGTGTACTGACAATCAAACCTTCTTCAAGATTTCAAATACCTTATTTGAACTTGATCCATCGGCATCGGCTGCAGCCAATTTGGGAAGAATGTCCTTGTCAAAGAAACAATACAACAAAGCCATAGATTATTACACCAAAGCTGTTGAAATGGCGGATAATGATCAGGATAAGGCCTCTTACTTGTTCGGTTTAGCTTCTGCTGAGTCTCAGCTTAAAAGATACTCTTCAGCTCGTGAACACGCCCTTCAGGCCCTTGCCATTCGTCCAGATTGGGGAGACCCTTATATGCTAATTGGCTATATGTATGCTGAAAATGCCGGTAAATGTGGGTCGAATGATTTTGAAAGAAAGGCGGTTTACTGG
Source organism: uncultured Flavobacteriales bacterium (assembly GCA_937139155.1). GTDB lineage: Bacteria > Bacteroidota > Bacteroidia > Flavobacteriales > JBLHRE01 > CAKZPI01. The sequence continues at coordinate 83,753 of CAKZPI010000034.1, read as the reverse complement.
GCAGCCCTTGAAAAGTTCAGAAAGGCTAAATCTGTTGATACTTCGGTTTCAACCAAAGCAAACGAAGCCATTAATGCTTATAGCCAACTTGCTCCAGATAAAACCCTTACCTTTCAGTTTGGATATTTGGACAAGGAAACCTATCGTGTAGAATGCTGGATCAACGAAACTGTAGCTATACCTTCTTTCTAAGAAGAATAAGATTCCTTCATTTAAAGACCATTGCTGTTTTACCGGTGATGGTCTTTTTCATGTCTTGTACAAACGACATGAAGGAGGTTGAAAAATTTCGGTATGAGGAAGACCTCCCAAGTGAGATAGTTGAGAATGTGGATTTGATCTATTCAGATTCAGCCATAGTTCAGCTTAGATTGAAAGCACCCGAAATTCATAGGTATACCGGAAGTCCAGAGTATACTGAGTTTCCAAAAGGAATTAAAACTTGGTTTTATGATCCTTACGGGAATCCAAATGCCAGTTTAAAGGCCGGGTATGCTATGAAGTTTGAAGACGATGGAATTACCGAACTTCGCGAAGATGTTGAGGTAATAAATCCGAAAGGGGAAGTTCTTGAAACGGAATTTTTACTTTGGGATGAAGAGGATGAGTTGATTTATACCGATGCTTTTGTGCAAATTCGTACCGAAACGGAGGTGCTATATGGTAAAGGCTTGGAAGCCGATCAAAACTTAGACAATTACATAATAAAAAACATCACCGGCCGAATTGATATTGACGATGAAGATGAAGAAACTGATACGATTTTTTGAAATCGCCTTCCTGGTGATTATGATCCTTTCCATCATTGAGAGCGTGGTGCTTTTCATTGAAGGAAAGAGTACCAATGCCTTTGTATTCGTAGGATTTGCCATTTTGGCCTTCTTCATGAACAGGCTGAGAAGAAAGCAGAGGCTTAGGCTGGAAGAAGAGGAACGAAATAATTCCTAATGGAGGCATACATTATAATCGTCCTTACCGTAATATTTTCAGCCTTCTTTTCAGGGATGGAAATTGCATTTGTCTCGGCCAACCGACTACGAGTTGAGCTTGAGAGTAAGCAAGGCGGTTTCCAGGCTAGAATGCTAACCTTACTCACCAAGAACTCTTCCCGGTTCATCGCAACCATGTTGGTTGGCAACAACATAGCCTTGGTTATTTTCGGTATTTATATGGCCAAGGTTTTGGAAGGTCCTCTCAGCGGATATTTAGAACAGGAGTTCCTTGTTTTACTGGTTCAAACCCTGATTTCAACCCTCATCATCTTAAGTTTAGCTGAGTTTCTTCCAAAAGCTCTGTTTCGGGTGCATGCCAATACCATGCTTTCGGCTCTTGCTTTCCCGGTAACGGTATTGTACTTCATTCTTTACCTAATTGTTACCGTAATTATGGTAATGAGTAATTTTCTGCTTCGTGCAATTTTTGGAGCGGGAATTAAGGAAGAGCAAACCGCCTTTGGAAGGATTGACCTCGACCATTTTGTAAAGGAGCATACAGAGAACAATTCGAACCGAGACAATATTGAAACCGAGGTGCAGATTTTTCAAAATGCCTTAGACTTCTCAAAGGTGAAGGCAAGAGAGTGCATGGTGCCTCGTACTGAAATTGAGGCCTTAGAAATCAATGACTCCATGGATGACTTGATGAAAAGGTTCCAGGAAACCGGTCTTTCAAAAATTCTGATTTACGAGGAGAATATTGATAAAGTAATAGGCTATACCCATAGCTATGAGCTTTTCAAAAAACCCAAAAACATCCAATCCATCCTTATTCCGGTTCCTGTTGTTACGGAAACCATGCCGGCCAATGACCTGCTAAACTTTTTCATCAAAGAGCGAAAAACCATTGCATTGGTGGTGGATGAATTTGGAGGAACCTCTGGTCTTGTGACCATCGAAGACGTAATTGAGGAGATATTCGGCGAAATTGAAGACGAACACGATAGCCAAGATTTGGTAGAAGAGGTGATCGGAAACCAAACCTATAAGCTTTCAGCAAGGCACGAGATCGACTATTTGAACGAACGATTTGACCTAAATCTGCCTGAGAGCGATAACTATGAAACCCTTGGAGGGATGCTGATAGCTACCTATGAGCGCATTCCCGATCAAGGTGACCGCCTTCAAATTGGCAACTGTGAATTCACCATTGAAAGGGTAGAATCCAACCGAATTGACCTTGTTATTCTTCGCTTAAAACAGGCGGATTAATTGCTTTCATAATCGGTTCGGGTTCCCTATTTTCGTGCCCTTAAAAATTAAAGCCTGAGAACTTTATGGCAACCTTACAAAAAATTAGAAATAGAGCAGGACTACTAGTTGTAGTAATTGGAGTAGCCATGCTTGCTTTCATACTCACTGACCTTTTGAATTCAAGCGGAAGTTTGTTTCAAAGTGGAAACAGCTTGGGGTCCATCGACGGAGAAACCGTCAATCGTATTGAATTTGAACGGGAACTTGAAAGCGTAATCGCAGCCAAGTACCCTAACGGAAACGTTACCGAGGAAAATCGGGTTCAAGAAAGAGACGCGCTTTGGAACCAAAAAGTTCGTGAGGCGGTTTTGAATGACCACTATGAAATGGCTGGAGTTCGAGTTTCGAAAGATGAGCTAACCGACTTGATGACAGGAAACCGTACCGGAGACCTTGACCCCATCACCAAGCAGCTTTTCGGAATTGATGAATCCACTCAGTTTACTCCTGAAATGATGGCTCAAACCATCCAGCAGGTGCTAGAAAACGATCCAAGAAGAGCGGCTACTTACGTTTATTTCGAAGAAATGATTCGTAAAAATCGTTTCAATACCAAGTACTTTAACTTGATCAAAAGAGGGCTTCAGGCTACCGGCCAGCAGGCCATGGATAAATTCATTTATGAGAATAAATCATTGAACGGAAGATTTATCCAAATGCCATTTACCACCATGGCGGATTCTTTGGTAAGCGTTTCAGAATCTGAATTGAAATCGTATTACAACGAAAACAAAGAAGAATACAAGCAAACCGAATCTAGAAATTTAGAGTTTGTGGTATTCAATGTTGAGCCATCGGCAGAAGATCGTGCGGCGGCATTTGAAGAAATGAACGACCTACTTAACGATCGAGTGGAGTACAACCGTTCAACCGGAGAGTATGACACCATTCCTGGATTTAGAAACGCAGAAAATGATTCTACCTTCATTGCTGCTTATGGTGATGTTGATGCTCCTTTCAACCCTACGTATTTCAAGCCTGGCGGCGGATTAATCCCTAGACTTGACACCGTTATGTTCGATGTTGAGGTAGGGCATATTGTTGGACCTTATGTGGAAGATGGAAACTTACGAGTTGCCAAACTTTCTGGAATTACCATGCGTCCTGACTCTGTGAAAGCTCGTCACATTTTGGTGGCCGTTGAAGAAAACGATTATGCATCAGCAAAGGTAATTGCCGACTCATTAAAAGAACTGGTTGACAACGGCGCTGATTTCGCGGAGCTTGCTACTGCAAATTCAGACGATCCTGGTTCTGCTGCTAAAGGCGGTGATTTGGGTTGGTTCGAAGAAGGCCAAATGGTTCCAACTTTTAACGATGCTTCTTTCTCAAACGAGGTTGGTGATATTGTAATGGTACCTTCTCAATTTGGGTACCACATCATTGAAATTCTTGATCAAGGGGGTATTTCTAAGGCGGTTCGTGTAGCGGTACTTAGTAGAGCCATTACTCCAAGCAATGCAACAGCTGATCAGGTGTATCAAAATGCCTCAACCTTTGCGGTTCGTAATAAGAATATTGAATCCATGCGCTCGGCGGCGGATAGCCTAGGTTTGGCCATTCGTCAAGCGGCGAACCTTCAGCCAAACCAAAGACAAGTAAGCGGATTGGGTAATTATAGAGAGATTGTTCGTTGGGCTTACGCCGAGGATAGCGAAGAAGGAGCTACCCGTATGTTTGACCTAACTGATAAATTGGTAGTTGTAGGACTTGCCAAAAAGAATGAAGAAGGCTACAAGCCTTTGGATGAAGTTCGTGCTCAGGTTGAGCTGGCCGTTCGAAATGAAAAGAAAGCTGAAAAGTTTATGGAGGAAGTAAACTCTGCCATGACCGAAGGAGTTTCTCTTGATGACTTGGCTGCTTCATTGGGTCAAACAGTAAAGCCTGTAACTGCGGTTAAATTCTCAACGGGATCTGTACCTGGTGCTGGATTTGAACCTGCCTTAGTTGGAGCCATGTTCGGAACCCCTGTGGGGAGCTTAGCTGGTCCGATTAAAGGAAATAACGGGGTATATGTTTACCAGATTGATAGTGCCAATGAGGCTCCTGCCAATCCAAACCTTCTTACCCAAAAGGTTACCATTGAGAACCAATTGAGGTCAAGAACCGAATTCCAGATGTACAGTGCAATGGAAGACAAGGCTGACATTGAAGATAAAAGATCAGAGATTTACTAAATAGAATCTCTTCTCAAGCATAAAGCCATCTTGTAATTTTACGGGATGGCTTTTTTATGCCTTTACCCTGAGTATCCTTCAAACCCTAAACCTTTCTTGGTTTCATGGCCCCGGGCAGCAGGGGTTGGTTGTCCAGGACTTTGTTCACCCAAGGCTTTTAAGCTCTAGTCGTAACTCCTCCACTTTATCAGGATTCTATAACCCTAGGCCTACCTTCTTCTCAACCTTATCAAGGTAAACCCTCGGCCCTTTTTGGTGAAAACGAGCCTTTCTAAGCGCCCGCCTGCCCCACTGAAATCCGTGTTTAAACGTTTATACACGTTTAATAAACGATTTAGGCGGAATGAGTTTCAGAATTTTGAACTGGGGCATGCGGGTCGCGGCCCCGGGCAGCAGGGGGGTGGTTGGTTGTCCAGGACTTTGTTCACCCAAGGGTTTTAAGCTCTAGTCGTAACTCCCCCACTTTATCAGGATTCTATAACCCTAGGCCCAGCTTCTTCTCAACCTGATCAAGGTAAACCCTCGACCATTTTTGGTGAAAACGAGCATTCCTAAGCGCCCGCCTGCCCCGCTGAAATCCGTGTATAAACGTTTTTACACGTTTAATAAACGATTTAGGTGGAATGAGTTTCGGAATTTTGAACTGGGGCATGCGGGTCGCGGCCCCGGGCAAAAGGGGGGTGGTTGGTAGTCCAGAATTTCGGATTTGCCTTGAAAGCCAAGTCCATCCTTAAGCTTTCTCCTTTTCCTGAACCTTTTAATTTTTTGGCTCAGCTTCTGGCCAACCAAACCTAGGTAAACCCTCGACCATTTTTGGTGAAAACGAGCATTCCTAAGCGCCCGCCTGCCCCGGTGAAATCCGTGTTTAAACGTTTATACACGTTTAATAAACGATTTAGGTGGAATGAGTTTCAGAATTTTGAACTGGGGCATGCGGGTCGCGGCCCCGGGCAGCAGGGGGGTGGGGTGGTTGAGGGTCGAATTCTGAACTCAGCCTTCTTGCCCTTTTTGAAGTACACTAGACCCTAGTAATCAAACCCGTCTCCTCCGAATTTACCTACTTGGGATTAGGAGCCCCTAGGACTAAGAAATCCTTCCATCAAGGTATATAATCAAGCCTATGGCCAAGATCCTGTTCTTGGATTCTTCCTGTGTTCCGAAAAGGATGGTAAGATTTTATAGCCTAGGCAAAGACTCTGCCCTTCGCCTCAATTCAGCCATGACCTCCTCAGAATCCCACCTAGACTCAATTTGATCAAGCTTCATAATCTCATCCATGACCGCCCTTTGCATTTTGCCACGATCATTGGCCTCAGCATAGGGAATGTGACTGAAGGTTACTTGCTCATAAAGGGGCATCCAAAGGCTGGGGTAGTCTTCAGAGAATTTCCTTTCAATCTTTTTTCTTAAAAGAAAATCTGGATCCGCAGTAAGGTCTCGCATTTCTACAAAATTCTGCATTGCCAGATCTGCTATTGCATCCGCATTGGGTTTCCTCTCCTCCTCATAGGCTTCGAAAATACTTCCCCAATCTTCCCCATACTTTTCCATGAATTGATTGAGTATGGTACAGTCTTCAAAACCTGCATTCATTCCCTGACCATAAAATGGTACAATGGCATGGGAAGAATCGCCCATCAAGGCAACCTTTCCTCCACGGGTCCATGGAAAGCAGCGAATAATGACCAATGAGGAGGTTGGATTTTCATTGAAGTCATCCAGTAAATTAGGCATCAAAGGAATTACATCCGGGAACATTTCTTCAAAGAATCCCATCACCGCATCGTCATTGCTCAGCTGATTGAAGCCATACCGCTCGTCCTCATAAGGCAGAAAAAGGGTGCAGGTAAAGGATCCATCCAAATTGGGAAGGGCAATGAGCATAAACTGTCCACGAGGCCAAATGTGCAGGGCGTTTTTATCAAGCTTGTGGCTTCCGTCTTCATTGGCCGGAATGCTTAGCTCTTTGTATCCATGTTCAATGAATTCCTGAGAATAATTGAACCTTTCGGTCTTCATCATGGATTTCCGAACGGCCGAAAATGCTCCATCCGTTCCGAACAATAAGTCTGACTTGACCAGGCTTTCTTTTCCATCCATTCTAAATTTAGCCTCAGCCTTTGCGATGTCTACCTTGAGGCATTGAGCATTGAAATGGAAGTTTACGCCTTCATGCGACTCAGCTAAATCCATGAGCTTGGCATTGAGTCCGCCTCTTGATATGCTTAGAATGGCCTGGCCTTCTTTTCCGTAGGGTTGAAAGGTTAGATTGCCTTTGTTGTCGTGCATGATTCTCCCTTTCATAGGGATGGCCATGTTTCGAATATCGGCTCCTATCCCAGCGCCTTCCAAAGCTTTTAGGCCTCGGTCGGAAAGGGCTAAATTGATTGATTTTCCGGCTGAAATATCGGCCCTTCGCATATCGGGACGGCGTTCAAAAACATCAACCTTATATCCTTTTTTGGCCATGTAAATTGCCCAAAGACTACCTACCAATCCGGCGCCCACAATGCTTGCCTTTTTACTCATGATTCGAAGAATTTTTCCATTTTCATACCCAATCTGTAAATGTCAGTATAGCTATTGTATAAGGGTACTGGAGCCATTCGAATCACATTTGGATCCCTCCAATCGGCCACAACTCCTTCTTCGGTTAAAAAGTCAAATAATTCTTTTCCATTGCTACCGGTTAGTACAGAAAGTTGACAGCCCCGTTCTCTTTGATTGAGGGGGGTAATGGTTTCGAAATTAACATTGTGGTTTGATGAAACCTGGTCTAGCACAAATTCAAGGTATCCGGTTAAATTCTGGGCCTTGTCTCTTAGGTTTTGAATTCCTGCCTTTTCAAACCAATCCAACGCAGCTTCATGGGCTGCCATGTTTAAGATGGGGGCGTTGCTCAACTGCCACCCTTCCGCAGTGGGAATGGCTTCAAATCCGTGTTCCATCTTGAACCTGGTCTTTTCAGTATATCCCCACCAACCGGCAAACCTTGGTATGGATGTGTTTTGAGCATGGAAATCATGAATGAAGTATCCAGAAATCCCGCCCGGACCCGAATTTAAGTACTTATAGGTGCACCATGCAGCAAAGTCAACATCCCAGTCGTGTAGTTGCATGGGAACATTACCGGCGGCATGAGCAAGGTCGAAGCCGGCATATGCCCCGGCATCGTGTGCCCACTCGGTAATGGATTTCATATCGAATAATTGTCCGGTGTAATAATTTACCCCCCCAAAGAAAACCAGCGCCAAATTTTCGGAATGATCGTCAATGGCTTTTTGAATGTCTTCCATTCTAAGGGTGTGCTCACCCTCTCTTGGGGAAACTTCAATGACGGCATCCGCGTAAGCGAAACCATGATGATTCACCTGAGATTCAAGCATGTAATTGTCAGAAGGGAAAGCCTTGGCCTCACAAATAATCTTATACCTCTCTTTTGTGGGTCTGTAAAAGCTTGCAAAAAGGAGGTGTAGATTGGTGGTCAAACTATTCATATGCCCAACCTCAGTTTTCAGGGCTCCCATCAAATTGGCCGTGGGCCCTAGAAGTCGTTTGTGGTAATCAAACCAAGGTTTTTCTGCGTCAAAATGTCCGTCAACTCCGTATTTCCCCCATTCATCCAGCTCTTTTAAGATGTTGGCTTTTAGGTTTTTGGGTTGAAGACCTAAGGAGTTTCCGCAAAGGTAAATGCAGTCTTCGTTTTTGTGCTGAGGAATAAGAAATTCTTTTCGATAATGTGATAAAGCGTCTAATCCGTCGGCTCTTTCGGCAAAGTCTGCCGTAAACTCATATTTCATATTCAGGGCTTTGGCACAAAAATAATCCGAATTCTAAGCGGTGCAAGGTTTCCGCAAAATTTACCGAATGAGTTCCCAGAAAACAATGCCCATAACTCCTAAAATTGGGGCACCCTCTATCCAAAAACTAAAGTACATTTCATCTTTTTCCTCCTCACTCCAATAAATTAAACCTAAAAGGGCCTTATTGCTAATCATCAATACAATGAATGGAATCAATTTTAGGTTTTTGAAAATTACCAATTGCAACCAAAGGCCTACTTCAAAAAGAATCAAACAAGCCTGAGCAATTCTTTTGGCGGGTTTTACCCCTGCCCATTGGGGAATGGTTCGCAGGTCTTGGGGGTCTCGTTGAATGTCTCGAATGTCAAAGGGAATGGTTAAGCCAAGGGTGTAAAAGAAGATCTGACCGAAAAACAAGAACTGAATTCCTTGCAATCTAAATCCGGGGATTCCTAGAAAACATACCACTGAGGCCCAAACAAAAGCGATTAAAAACACCTTCAAAAAGGGTAGGTCTCTTAGCCGGGTTTTTCCTTTCCAAAAGGGCAGGGCATAACCAAGGGTCAGGGCGGGAATCCAATAGGTGAAGGGTTCTAGCCAAAGCTTCTCTTGAATAATCAGGAAAAGAATGATGGGTAAGCAAAGTCCGATCAAACCCATTAAAACCTTTCTCTGTTTATAAATCCAAGATTGCCTTTCTGATTCAGATTTAAATTTATGCAGGTATCCTCCCACTACTCGAATGAAATTGTATCCGGCAAGGCAAAGGGCGAACACAAGAACCAGCCTGGGTATGCTGTACTCTTTAAACCACCATTGTCCCATCCAAGCCAATGCTGTGATCACAAATGACACCCATAAACTGGAGAAAACGAGGTTACGTATTATGCCTTGAAAATGCCTCATAAAATCGGCTTAATCTACGCATTTTGCTCGGCTCAATTTTGGTACATTTGCAGACCTAAATTTTACCTATGAAACCGGAAGCATTTGAACATCGGCACATCGGACCGAATGAAGAGGAAAAGTCAGCCATGCTAAGCTATTTAGGCATGTCTTCTCTAGACGAGTTAATCAACCTTACCATTCCACCGCAAATTCGTTTGAAGGGTGAAATGGACCTGCCCGAGCCGATGTCTGAGCAGCAGTTTATGACGCATATTAAATCGCTTGCTGCTAAAAACCAGCTAAGCCGTAATTTCATAGGTATGGGTTACCACCCCACCGTTTTGCCCGGGGTGATTCAACGAAACATCCTTGAAAATCCGGGTTGGTATACGGCTTATACCCCTTACCAAGCAGAAATAGCACAAGGAAGATTGGAGGCTCTTTTGAACTTCCAAACGGCTGTTATGGAGCTTACCGGTATGGAAATTGCCAATGCATCTTTACTAGATGAAGGTACCGCCGCAGCCGAGGCCATGGCCATGTTTTTTGCTCAAAGACCAAAGGCTAAGAAAAAGGCCAATGCAAATGTGTTTTTTGTAGATGAAGATGCTCTTCCTCAAACCAAAGCTGTACTCGAAACACGAGCTACTCCCATCGGAGTGAAAATTGTGTACGGTAAGCCTAAGTCTTTTGAATTTGATGCCGATTGTTTTGGAGCCTTGCTTCAGTATCCAGGGGCTAGCGGACAAGTGAACCATTATGGTGATTTAACTGCGGCTCTTAAAGAGCAGGATATTTTTGTTACCGTGGCTGCGGATATTCTTTCCTTGGCCTTATTAACCCCTCCTGGAAATTGGGGTGCGGATGCCGTAGTGGGTACAACCCAAAGATTCGGTATTCCTATGGGTTACGGTGGCCCTCATGCTGCCTATTTCGCAACCCGAGAAGCTTTCAAAAGAAACATTCCTGGAAGAATTATTGGGGTTTCTCAAGATAAGGACGGAAAGCCAGCCTTGAGAATGGCCCTCCAAACTCGTGAACAGCATATCAAGAGAGAACGAGCTACCTCAAACATCTGTACCGCTCAGGTTCTATTGGCAGTTATGGCCGGAATGTACGCTGCCTATCACGGTCCCACCGGACTCAAAGAAATTGCAAGTAGAGTTCACGGATTAACCTGTACCCTTGACTCTGGAGTTAAGTCTTTAGGGTATACCCAATTAAACCATCAGTTCTTTGACACCCTTCATATTGAATTAGGAGAAGTTCAGGTTTCTAGGGTGAGAGCTTTGGCGGAAGGTAAAAAGATGAATTTCTGGTACAATGAAGACAATACCATCAACATTTCATTGAACGAAACCAATGTGTTGGAAGATGTTCAAGAAATTCTTCAGGTGCTTGCAGAGGCGTCTAATGACCATATTCCAGAGGTGGAAGAGCATATTACAGAATTGAACTTAGATCCCATGCTTTTGAGAAAGGATGAGATTCTAAGCCAAGATGTTTTCAATAAATACCATTCAGAAACAGAGATGATGCGCTATATCAAGCGCTTAGAGCGGAAAGACCTTTCCCTCAATCACTCCATGATTCCGCTTGGTTCTTGTACCATGAAATTGAATGCAGCAACAGAACTCTTTCCTCTTTCATGGCCTTCGTTTGCAACCATTCACCCCTTTGCGCCAGTAGATCAGGCCGCAGGATACCATGAAATGTTTGCTGAACTTGAGTCTTCGCTTTGCGAGATTACCGGTTTTGACGCCATGAGCCTTCAGCCCAATTCTGGGGCTCAGGGTGAGTATGCCGGATTGATGGTGATTAGAGCTTATCATGAAAGTCGGGGTGAGGGACATAGAGACATATGCTTGATACCTTCTTCTGCCCATGGTACCAATCCAGCTTCTGCCGCTATGGCGGGAATGAAGATTAAGGTTATTGCTTGCGATAAGCACGGAAATATTGATCTTGATGATTTGGTGGCTAAGGCCGAAGAATACCGCGATAATCTTGCGGCTCTAATGATAACCTATCCATCTACCCATGGGGTATTCGAAGACCATGTTTTAGAAATTACCGAAGCCATCCATGCAAATGGAGGACAAGTATATATGGACGGGGCAAATATGAATGCTCAGGTAGGTCTTACCAATCCAGGCACCATTGGGGCGGATGTTTGTCACCTTAACCTTCATAAAACCTTTGCCATTCCTCATGGAGGAGGAGGCCCTGGAATGGGTCCCATTGGAGTAAAGGAGCATTTGGCACCATTCCTTCCTTCAAATCCAGTAATCAAAATGGGAGGAACCGCTGGAATTCCGGCAATTTCTGCTGCCCCATACGGATCATCTTTGGTGTTGATCATCTCTTATGCCTACATCAAAATGTTGGGTACCTCTGGTTTAACTGAGTCTACTCGAAGTGCAATTTTGAACGCCAACTATATGCGGAAGGTTTTGGAAAAGCATTACGATGTATTGTATAAAGGGAAATCAGGAACTGTTGCCCACGAAATGATTTTGGAATGCAGACCTTTTAAGAAGTCGGCCGGAATTGAAGTGGTTGACATTGCCAAGCGGTTGATGGATTATGGTTTCCATGCCCCAACGGTGTCTTTCCCAGTGGCTGGCACCTTAATGGTGGAGCCTACCGAGTCAGAAAGCAAAGATGAACTAGACCGATTCTGCCAGGCCATGATTCAGATTCGTGAAGAAATTCAGGCGGTGGAAGATGGAAAGGCAGAAAAAGATAATAATGTACTGAAGAACTCACCTCATACCATGGAAATGTTGGTGGGGGATGATTGGACCCTCCCATATTCTAGAAAAGAGGCAGCCTTCCCTGCAGATTACTTATTATCGAATAAATTTTGGCCTTCCATTCGTAGAGTGGATGATGCCTACGGCGACCGAAATTTAGTATGCTCCTGTGAGCCCATGGAGTCATATATGGATGCTTAAAATCAATATTGCATTGAATTATTTAGCATATTTGGGCCTTAATTTTTGTAACCTAAAATTTTTCGCATGAAAAAAAGCTTACTATTAGCTGCTTTAGCTTTCGCTGGATTGGCGAATGCACAGACGAATATCCCTGCGGTTGATACCGACAACCTAATTGTACCTATTCAAGACGACGCCAACAAGCCATCTTCAGCTCGTTACCAATCAGAAATGCTTCTATGGTACGGAGCTGCTGAAGACAACCTTTACGGAAACGACGGAAATTACACAGAGTTTATTTGGGACTTCAATATGAATCACCCTGATGACTCAACCGAACGTCGTGACTTCATCGTTGGTTTCCCTACCATTGTAGATGTTGATGATCCAGGTGTTGAATATATGTGGTCTGACGTTGTTAATGTAACCATTGACACTGTTTTTGTTCAAATCGGACATGAAAACAATTCTGGAACCATGGATACTTTGGTTGTAAATATTGTTAGTACTACTGCTAATGGATATCCTCAGCCTAACAACATCGTATGGTCTGACACAATCTTTACAGATACTAGCTTTACTGGTGGTGCTGATTGGTTGAACTCAGTATTCCTAGAGTTCCCAACTGGAGGTGTTACTGTAACTAAAGATTTTGCTGTTAATGTACGTTACATGGGTGACTTGACCGATACAGCTGGATTTATTGCTGGGTTCTATTCTGACCAGATTTGTACAGGAACTACCCCTAAGGCTGCTCCTGCTGCTTACGGAACAAACACCTATGTATGGGATACCAGATTTTCTGCCCAGTACGGTTACCTTCCAACTGCCAGTGGTGCATCTCTTTACTTTGACTGTAATGGAAACGGACAATCTGATGGTTACCCAACCGATGGTGAGTCTTTCTTCCAAAACGCAAACGTAGCTTGTGCGGTTACCGTAGAAGATGGTTTGAGTGTTGAAGAGTTTGACTTTGCTTCTGCTTCAATCGGAAACCTTTACCCTAATCCTTCCACTGGAATCTCCTTCATTCCTGTTGAGTCTTCTGAGGAAACTCAAGCTCAAATTCAGGTTGTTGATGCCCTTGGACGTGTTGTATTGAACAATCAAGTTCAAATCACCAAAGGATCTCAACGTTTGGAGTTGAATGCTTCTGACCTTGCATCAGGTACTTATTTCTACACGGTTTCTATTAACGGTGAGTCTGCTACTAGAATGATGATTGTGAAGTAATCACATCTTCTTATAAATCTAAAAAGCCATCTCTTTCGGGATGGCTTTTTTGTTGCTTTATAAAACGAGATGGTATTAATTCTTTTCCCGGATGCTTCTCAATATTTTAGAGGTATAAACAAAGTCTACAACAGCCTCATGGTCTGTTTTTAGAATGGAGTCTGAAGTGCCCTCCCATGCTTTATGTCCGTCTTTCAAAAAGACAATCTTCTCCCCAATTTCCATCACCGAGTTCATATCATGGGTATTGATAACCGTGGTCATTTGATACTCGTGGGTAATCTCAGCAATTAAAGTGTCAATTACTATAGCCGTTCTTGGGTCAAGGCCTGAATTAGGCTCATCACAGAACAGGTATTTTGGGTTCATTGAAATGGCCCGGGCAATGGCAATTCGTTTTTGCATACCGCCTGAGGTTTCGCTCGGAAACAAATGATTTTTCCCATTAAGGTTTACCCGGTCTAATACCTCATTAACCCGCATTAACTTCTCACCACGGGTTTGATTGGTAAACATATTCAAGGGGAACATGACATTCTCTTCTACGGTCATGGAATCAAATAAGGCTCCGCCTTGAAATACCATGCCCAATTCTTTCCGCACCTCCTTGCGCTCTTTGAAGTCCATCCTGTTGAAGTCTCTTCCGTCAAAGAAAATGCTTCCAGCATCAAGCTCATGCAGGCCAAGCATGCACTTCAAAAAAACGGTTTTTCCTGAGCCTGATTGGCCAATGATTAAATTGGTTTTACCCTGCTCAAATTCAGCAGAAATCCCCTTTAAAACGTGATTGTCTGCAAACGATTTATGTATGCTATCAACTTTGATCATTAGTTTGTGAGGAAGATTTGAGTCAATACATAATTCAAGAAAATAATCAGCATACTGCTGAATACCACCGCACGGGTAGATCCATTACCAACCTCTAAGGCTCCACCGCGAGTATAATAACCCTGGTAAGCTGATATGGTAGCAATGACGAAGGCAAATACAACCGTTTTGATTAGGGCATAGGCCACATTGAAGGGTCTAAACTCATATTGAATTCCATAAATGTATTCTTCAGTAGGACAAAACCCTGTCATTTCACCGGCTATCCATCCCCCAACGATACAAAGGGCCATGCTTAAAACAATCAACATAGGGTTCACCAAAATCAAAGAAATGATTTTAGGCAAAACCAGGTAATTGGCTGAATTAATTCCCATCACTTCTAAGGCGTCTATCTGCTCTGAGGCACGCATGAATCCAATATTGGATGCGATGTTGGAACCTACCTTACCTGCCAAAATTAAACTGACCATGGTAGGGCTAAATTCAAGAATAACTGAATCTCTTACCGCCAAACCAATTAGGTAGTCAGGGAATAGAGGAGACTCCATATTAAAAGCCGTTTGCAAGGCCACAACAGCCCCTACAAATACCGAAACAACCGAAACAATGGGTAAGGAATTCAGACCAAGGATATCAATTTCCTTCATGGTCATTGACCGAAAAACCGATACCTTCTCAGGCTTCCGAAGGGTGCGGCCTAAGAAGATGAAATATTTGCCTATGTGTTCTATGAAATTCATCGGGGGCTAAAGTAACCAATTATGCCGGAGGAAAAAGCTTGTCTTACCCTCCTATTTTTACGAACTTTACACCATGAAACGAATATTCCTTGGCCTTATTGGCATTGTGTTTTTGGCATCTTTCCTTCTAAGCTGTGGGGCATCCAAAAAATGTGATTGCCCTGGTTTTGGCCAAGTTGAATCCAAAGAAAATATTCCTAGCTAATTTCCTCCGCTCAGGCTTTTAGGCAAAAGGGTTTTTTATACATTTGCCCTGTTTAGAATTAATCTAAATAAAATGAAGAAACTGGGTGATTTAGAGGTAGGCGTAAAGGGAGTGATTAATTCATTTACCGATGAAGCTTTGTCATTGAAGTTTATGGAGATGGGTTGTCTTCCTGGCTCCAAAGTGATGATTTGTAGAAAAGCTCCCTTCGGTGACCCTTTGGTTATTGAAGTGCCCGGTTCTCACCTAACCATCCGAAAATCAGAAGCATTATCCATCTTGGTTCAGACTGAGTTTTGAGTAAGAATTTCATGAAAATCGCCTTAGTCGGAAATCCCAATTCTGGGAAGTCTACTCTTTTCAATCAACTTACCGGAATGAACCAAAAGGTCGGGAACTTTCCAGGAGTTACCGTGGACCTCATGCAAGGGAAAATGGGCTTGAACGGAAAAGGGGAAGCCTCTCTTATTGACCTGCCAGGAACCTATAGCCTCTACCCGAAATCTATGGATGAATCGGTGGTTTTCGATGTCCTTTGCAACCCTGAACATCCACAACATCCCGATCTTTGTTTGCTGGTTGCCGACGCTTCCAACCTTAAAAGGTCCTTGCTTTTGGCTTCTCAAGTGATTGACCTTGATCTTCCTGTGGTTCTGCTTTTAAATATGACCGAGCTTTCAGAAGGAAAAGGAGTATTTACAGACCCCCTGAAACTTGAAACTGAACTAGGAATTCCGGTAGTTGTAATCAATGCTCGAAAGCAGTCTTCCGCCGCTCAGGTGAAGGCCTGCATTGAGCAAAACCGTGTGGGTAGGGTAGAAGAAGCTTTTATAGACATAAAAACCATACAACCTAAGGTTTGGAAAGCCATTCCTGATTTTGTTAAAGGGAAAAATGAATACGACCGCATTCAACAAGCAGCTGGTCAACATCATTTTAGGAACCCCAATCTTGAATCTTCAAAATTAGAAGAAGTAAATCAGGCCCTGAAAAAGGCCGGATTCCATAGGCATCGTTTTGAAGCAACCGAGACGGTACGTCGCTTTGAGAAAATTGATGAGATTCTCAAGAATGCGTCTAGGGAAGAAGCCCAGTTAAGACCCGGGTTGTCAGCAAGAATTGATGATGTGCTTACCCATAAGTTCTGGGGATTCGGAATTTTCTTTCTGGTCATGTTGGTGCTTTTTCAAGCCATTTTTGCTTGGTCTTCTTTGCCCATGGAGGCCATTGAAACAAGCTTTATTTGGTTCTCTGATATTGTTCGAAATAATTTACCAGCCGGGGTGTTTACCGAATTACTGGTAGAAGGAGTCTTGGCCGGTTTAAGCGGTGTATTGGTTTTCATTCCGCAAATTGCTTTCCTCTTCCTCTTTATTGCCATCCTAGAAGAAACGGGGTATATGGCTCGGGTTAGCCTCATCTTCGATAAGATTCTAAGAAAATTTGGATTGAACGGTAGATCGGTGATTCCGCTGATTTCAGGAGTAGCCTGTGCCGTGCCAGCAGTAATGTCTGCCCGAACCATACAAAACCGAAAGGAGCGGTTATTGACCATTTTGGTAACTCCGCTTATGTCTTGCTCAGCGAGACTTCCAGTTTATACCCTTCTCATCGCCATGGTCATTCCTTCTAAAATGATTTGGGGTTTCTTTAATGTGCAAGGGCTAGTGCTAATGGGACTTTATTTAATAGGCTTTTTTGCGGCCATTGGAGCCTCCTGGGTGTTCACCAAATGGATTAAGTCGAAAGAGAGAAGCTATTTCATCATGGAGCTTCCAGACTATAAAATGCCCGATTGGAAAACGGTAGGGCTTACCATCTATCAAAAGGTTCGGGTTTTTGTGGTAGATGCGGGTAAAATCATCCTGGCCATTTCGGTTTTGCTTTGGGTGCTTTCTTCATACGGTCCCAAAGAAAGAATGCAAGCGGTTGATCAGGCCTATCCAGAAGTGGCTGAAAACCCAGATGCTTTCCCTGAAAAGGCAGCTATTTACCGGTCAGCTAAGCTGGAAAACTCTTTCGCAGGAATTTTAGGGAAATCCATAGAGCCCGCCATTAAACCCTTGGGCTTTGATTGGAAAATAGGAATTGCATTGATTACTTCTTTTGCCGCCCGTGAGGTATTTGTAGGAACCATGGCCACCATTTACTCAGTTCAAGATCCGGACAATACTGGAACCATACGCGAGAAAATGCGCTCGGAAATAAATCCGGATACCGGTAAACCCAGGTATAATGTGGCTGTTGGGGTTTCGCTCATGCTTTTCTACGCCTTTGCAATGCAGTGCATGAGTACCATGGCCATTGTACAAAGAGAACTGGGTTCTTGGAAATGGCCCGTGCTGCAGTTCGTTTTCATGGGAGCCATGGCTTATTTATCCAGCTTAATTGCCTACCAAGTGCTATCCTAAGCTTTTAAAATTTGTACTTTCGGCGCAAAATTTGATCGTATGAATTCCAACAAATACGCGGTAATTATGGCCGGAGGAATCGGTTCTCGTTTCTGGCCCATGTCAAGATCCGCTCATCCTAAGCAGTTTATTGATATTCTGGGTACAGGAGAATCCTTACTTCAACAAACTTTTAAAAGGCTTAGCCGAATTTGTCCAGACCAAAACATTCTCATTGTAACCAATGAACAATACGCTGATTTGGTTGCAGAGCAATTGCCTTCTTTAAACAAAGATCAAATTTTAACCGAACCTGCCCGAAGGAACACCGCTCCGTGCATTGCCTATGCCTGTTTTAAGATTCATAAAGAAAACCCTAAGGCTTCGGTAATTGTTGCCCCATCTGACCATTTAATAACAGATGAAACTCGTTTTGTGGAAGAAGTTCTGGAAACCATGGAGGCGGCAGAAGAAAGTAAGGCCCTGTTTACCTTAGGCATTAAGCCCAATCGCCCGGATACAGGATATGGGTACATCCAATACATTGAGAAACCCCTTGAAGGCGGAAAGCTTTTTCCGGTGAAAACCTTTACAGAAAAACCCAATAAGGAACTGGCTGAGCAGTTTATTGAAAGTGGAGATTTCTTATGGAATTCAGGAATCTTTATCTGGAGTACACAGGCCATTTTGGAAAGCTTTAAAAAGCACATGCCTGAATTATTCAGCACCTTTAGCGGAATTCAACCTAGCCTGGGAACAGAAAAAGAAAAGGATGCCATTCTAAAGGTATATCCATCCTGCAAAAACATTTCCATTGATTACGGAATCATGGAAAAAGCCGAAGAAGTTTATGTTCGCCCTTCGGATTGGGGCTGGTCTGATTTGGGCACCTGGGGTTCTTTGTACGAACACCAAGAATTAGATCCTCAAGATAACGCGGTTCAAGGCAAAAATGTTCTTCTCTATGATTGCCATCGGAATATGATTAAAATTTCAGGAGACAGTTTAGTGGTGCTTCAAGGGGTTTCAGATTCTATTGTGGTTGAGAAAGACGGAGTTATTATGGTTTGCAGAAAGGAGGATGAGCAAACCATCAAGCAAATTGTAAACGATGTGAAAATAGAAAAAGGGAATGGTTACGTATAAATTGTAAATTCCCTCTATGAAATACTTCTTTTTCTCATGTTTGATTGGCCTGATAATTCTTGGGTCAAGCCCTTCAAAACTTGATTCGGTTCAAGCTCAAGACGGTCTTCTAGAATCTTTGGTTTCTTTAGGATATAGGCAACCAGATCACTTTGTAAAAGAAGTGGATTCTGCCCAAGTTCAAATGGGGTATGAACTAATCACTAAGGGGAAAACCAGACAGCTTAATGGAAAAAAAGGAAAGTTTATTTCTAAGTATTTCTCTTGCTTATCCTGCCATAATACGGTTCAAGAAGATCCCGACCCATCGGTTTCTGACCCGGAAGCCCGCCTTAGTTATGCCATAGAAAATAATCTACCCTTCTTGCAGGCAACCACCTTTAAGGGCATTGTTTCAAGAGAGTCATGGTATAATGACGATTATGAAAAAAAGTATGGTGATTTGGTGAAACCAGCCCGTCATGACCTCCGGGAGGCCATTCAGCTCTGCGCAACCCAATGCGCCCAAGGCCGACTACTTGAAGACTGGGAAATGAAAGCCATCTTGCATTATTTCCATTCCATTGATTATAAAATTTCTGAAGTATTGAACGAAGATGAAATTCAGCAAATGAATTTTTTCGCTTCAAGAGGAAGGCAGGACGAGGGCATTTCTTTTCTCAAGTCAAAGTACTTAAGTGCGAGTCCGGCGCATTTTGGTGAACTCCCTGAGTCTGCAAAAGAAGGGTATCCTTATACCGGAGACCCCCAAAGAGGTGCCGCGATTTTTGAATTAAGCTGTCAGCACTGTCATCGTCCGGAAGGTGAGTCGGCTCAGGCTTTCTTTTTCTCAGAACTCACCTTCAATATGCTTGAGAATTCCATTTCGGGCTTTGATTTATTCTCTTTCTATCCCATGATTCGGAAGGGTACTTATGCCGGACCCGGTCATAGGCCTTATATGCCCCATTATCCACTAGAACGCATGAGTGATCAGCAAGTGGAGGACCTCAGGGCATTTATTGAGCAAAAAGCCGATTGATTATTTATAGGCTTTCGGAAAAATCTTGAAATCTCGGGTGATGTTGAACCCGAAGTGAATCCGTCCCTCTCTCCAACTTCCAGCGGTTTCGGTAACAAAAAACTTCTCCGTCATTCCTTGGCTATTGCTAAAGTTCAGTTGGAAAACATGGGCTTTGGTTTTAAATTCCAAGCCTAATGAAAAGCAATTAGCCGGGAGGCTTGAGAGCTGGTTTTCAGGGGTGAAATAAAACTCGGTATTCAGAGCAAAGGCGTAGGTCACCTGGTAATGGGCGGCCATTCCTAAAGAGAAAACATCGTTTTGGTCGGTTCTAAGCTCAACCAGATTTAAATGAACATGGGTGGGCATAATTTGGGCTGAAAACCGATCTGAGAACTTACGGGCAATCAATACTTGATTGGTAAAGGAAAACCGGGCAGATGCCGGATAGGGAATGTCTTCAGGAAAATTCAATCCGCGATAAGCAGAACCCGTTAAAAGGGTAATGCTTACGGGAACATTTTCTTTCCCGGATCGTTGATAAGCCAATTTATACTTGAGGTATCCATCAATGGTTTTTTGAAAAGATGACCTTCCCAGGCCAATGGTTAAGCGGTCGCTTATCCCAAAATCAAATCCTTGGCGCATGGTTGCCTGATCCAGTCCAAACGCATTGTAAAATCCTGAGTTTAGGGCTCCAAACCTATGTGAAATAATGTATTTCATTTCCCCTTTCGGATTAACCTCTACACTATGACCATTCACAATTCGGGTGTCTTTGAAGGTTTCGTACGCCCATTTTGTTTCTTGAGCCTTTGAGCCAAGCCCGGCAAAAAGAATTGCTAAGAGAAGAATTCGCATAATTGAAATTTTGACCAAAGTAGAAATTTTGGACATGGAATTCATGCCATAAAAAAAGCCCCTTGATATTTAAGCTACCAAGGGACTTACGAATTTCTTGAAATAAAGATTATTTATAATCGATAAACATATCAATGGTTACGCTTAAGGTTCCAAAAAGGGCCGGGTCATTGTATTGCTGAATATAGGTTTTGGTGGCGCCTCTTCCTGAAAAGGTAACCGAGCCCAAAAACTCAGGGTCACCATGCTGAACCTCGTCGAAATCATAGATGTCCAGGGTATAATCCATGTCTCCCAACTCAATCAAATTGTCGAAAGGAAAACTCAGGGGATACTCGTTGGTATCTACATTCAATAGGTAATTTGTATTGGTAAGGAGGTTTCCTGCCGGGTCATATATTTCCATGTAAATATCTGGAAGGGCCTGATTTCCGGTTTCATTTGCGTCTTGAGAAAAATTCGGGATTTCATTCAATGAGATTCCCTCTAAATAATAATAGGGTCTTTCTACATCGCAGCTTCCAAAAAGGCCAAAAAGGGATAAAAGCAAAAAGGGGTATAGATTTTTCATAAGAAAGGCTTTGGCAAGGCAAATTCAAATATGGTGCCAAGGTAGTTTTTTAGATTCGAACAAATGGATTGGTCTTCTTCTCTTCTCCTAATAGGGTTGAGGGTCCGTGGCCTGGCCAAACTCTATAATCGTCAGGAAGAGAGTAGAGCTTTTCTTTGATTCCAGAAATCAAAAGGTCATGGTCGCAATAGGGCAAGTCGGTTCTTCCAATGCTTCCTTGAAAGAGTACATCACCTCCAATAATCTGCTTAGATTCATGATGAATGAAAACTACATGTCCAGGGGCATGTCCGGGAATAAACATGACCTCCAATTCTAAATCTCCAAATTTCAGCGTTTCCTCTTCCTTAATCAATACGTCAACCGGTTTTGGGGCTTTAACAGGAAGTCCATATCGTTCTCCGGCAGCCTGAGCATTGTTGTACCAAACCAGATCTTTTTCATGGGCATATACCTTAGCCTCAAACGTTTCCTGAGAAAATGCCGTACCTAGAATATGGTCTATATGACAATGGGTTTGAAGAATGGCCTGAACCTTTCCGCCCAGTTTGTCAACGGCCTCTTCAAGTTCTTTTTCTTCCTCAGGATGAAAGCATCCAGGGTCAACCAATAGAAACTGGTTTTCATCGTTATGAAGGAGGTAAGTGTTTTCTTGAAAGGGACCGAAAGTGAATACATTTATTTTCATGCTCAAAATATCATCGAAATACAGGGTTTACGGCCCGCAAATTACTTATTTTTACCTCGATGCATTCGAAGTTTAAACTCGCTTTTTTTAGCCTCTTTGCTGCCTTGTTCTTAATCCCTTCTCAAAAAGCAGAGGCCCAGTTTTATTACGGGCTGCAGCAGTCTTTTGGGAAGAACAGGGTTCAGTACAATGACTTCTTTTGGTCGTATTATCGATTTGATGAGTACGATGTTTACTACTACCGTAATTCAAGAGATGTGGCCCAGTTTGTTGCCGAAGAGGCGGGCAAGCAGTTAAATTCTCTTGAGAAATTTCTTGATTATCCGGTTGATCAAAGGCTTGAATTCTTGGTTTACAATACCATGCTTGACCTTCGACAGTCTAACATCAATCTAATTTCTGAATCCGATTATAATACGGGAGGCTTAAGCAAAATTGTTGGTACCCGGGTATTCTTACACTTTACCGGAGATTATCGAGATCTGCGAGCTCAAATTCGGGCGGGAGTTGTTCAAGTCATCCTGAACCAAATGATGTACGGCGGAGACCTTCGAGATGTGATTCGGTCTTCAACCTTCGTAAACCTTCCAAGTTGGTATACCAGCGGATTGGTTTCCTATTTGTCTAACCCTGAAAACCCCTTTGTTCAGAATCAAATTCGAGATGGGGTGATTTCTGGAAGGTTTGAAAAGTTTAAAGTTCTCGGCCAAAATGAACAACAAGCCCTAGGGCACGCCATCTGGGAGTATATTGCTTATACCTATGGGAATTCAGTGATTCCTCAGGTATTGTATATGACTCGGATGAACAACAATATTGAATCCGGTTTCAATTTTATTCTGGGTACCCAATTGTCTCGTTTGCAAGAGGCCACCCTGAATTATTTTAAGGGTAAATTGGCTCAGAATGAGGTTCAATTGCCTTCCGGCGAAAGCCTGAAAATAAAGCTTCCTGAACAAGCAAAACTCACCGGCTTTGTGCTAAACCCTGATCGCGATCAAGCGGCCTATGTTACCAATGAACTTGGGAAAGTAAAGGTATTTTTGATGGACCTTGATCGGGATGAAAGCCAGAGGATTTATAAAGGCGGGTACCCAATTGCCCAAAATGTAGATTATAATTATCCGCTTTTGGCCTGGCACCCTACCGGAAGAATCTTGGCCATGGTTTACGAAGAAAAAGGTTTCGTTCGATTGAAAATCATGGACCTTGAACAGGAGACAGAGCAAAACAGGCCCCTGCTTTTTATTGAGAAAATCACCTCGGTAAGCTATGCCCAAGACGGAAGAACCCTTCTGATTTCAGGGGTTCGAGAAGGACAGTCGGATATTTATGAGTACTATGTGCTTTCCAACACGTTCAAGCAAATCACCAATGATGTTTATGACGACTTTGACCCAGTTTACCTTGCCGGGGAAAGGTTTATCTTATTTTCATCCACCAGACCCGACGATACCCTGAGAAGGCCAGGAGGGGACACCCTTAGCCCCCAAGCCAAAACGGATTTATTCATTTACCGAAAGGACGATTCAAGGAATACACTTTGGAGAATTACCAATACACCTTATGAAAATGAAATAAAATCCGATCGCTTTGAATCTTCTTCAGCCATGTTTTTAAGAGAAGGCAAGGGGCATCGGAATCGGTTCATGGTTAGGCTTGATTCGGCCGTGGCCTATGTTGACACCACCACCCATTACAAGTATTTCAACGAGGAGTTTCAACAAAGCAATTACCAGTATAATATTTTAGGCCATGATTTTGATCCGGCTTATAATCACTTGGTTCAATGGTTTTATTACGAAGGGCATTATCATGTTCACCTAAGAAACCTACCCAGTATGGAAAGGCTTGAAAGCCTAGGGGGCGATTTTGATCAAGAGGAAAAAGAAGACCTGAAGCCGATTGTTCTGCCAGAAGATCGAAGCTTAGACACCCTTAAGCAAATCAAAACCAAGGAGGCTGAAATTTATCGAGAATTTGACCTAGATAATTATACCTTTCATCCTGACCTGGTGGGCTCTAAACCTGAACCCAAAAAGGAAAAAGAACCTGAACTGCCAAAAGACACCTTGGTGACCGAGGCTCCAGAGGAAGCGCCTTTTACCTTACCCAAACCCAGAAATTATGTAAGGGCCTTTTATACGGATTACTTCGTTTCTCAATTGGATAATTCTTTCCTCAATGAGTCTTACCAGCCATATACTGGTGGCGGTCCCCTTTTTCTGAACCCAAGTTTTAATTCTTTAATCAAAATCGGGCTTGGAGATATTTTTGAAGATTATAAAATCATTGGCGGATTAAGAATTGCCACCAGCCTCACCAATGCAGAGTATTACCTTTCCTTTAAAAACCTGAAGAAACGATACGACCACACCTATACTTTTCATAGGAAAACCATGTCAACCGTGGTGAATAATATTTATGTGGTAAAGATCCTTACTCACCAATTTCAATACGGGGTATCTTACCCATTTTCAGAGGTTGCTGCATTAAAGGGAACCTTCACCACAAGATATGACCATGGGGTTATTCAAAGCACAGATAATAATTCTTTGAACGCCCCTGATTCCTATGATACTTGGCTTAGTGGTAAGCTGACTTATGTTTTTGATAATACCCTGCCCAAAGGCATTAACCTTTACAATGGATTAAGGTTTAAACTCTTCTATGAGCATTACCAGAACGCTGGTGGCTTCAATGAAGGCATGCACATTTTAGGAGGCGACTTTAGGCATTATCAAAGGATTCATAGGTCTTTAATTTGGGCCAATAGGTTTGCAGGCTCTACCTCTTTTGGGGCTGAGTGTTTGGCGTATTTTATGGGAGGGGTTGACTCTTGGCTGGCTCCAAAATATAATTATGATACCCCCATTGATCAAAGCCAGAACTATGCATTTCAGACCATAGCAACCAATATGAGAGGTTTTCATCAAAACATCCGAAATGGAAATAGCTTCGCAGTTTTAAACTCTGAGCTGAGATGGCCCATATTCAAATACTTTTTCAACCGTCCCTTGAAATCTGATTTCATTGCGAATTTTCAAGTTGTTGGATTTACGGATGTTGGTACGGCATGGACGGGCCCTCATCCGTATTCAGAAGAAAACGCCTTGAACAATACCGTTATTCAGAATGGTCCGTTCACCATAAACCTGGATGAACAAAGAGAGCCCATAGTTTATGGGTATGGATTTGGGCTTCGCACCAAGATTTTAGGGTACTTTGTTCGGGCCGATTGGGCCTGGGGGGTTGAAGATGGCATTCGCTTAGACCGGGTTTTTTACCTTTCCCTCTCACAAGATTTTTAATATTTGCCCCATGAGCATAACTACTTTATTAATTCTGGCAATCATAGGAATGATGGCCGGTGTCCTCAGTGGAATTGTAGGCGTAGGAGGAGGAATCATTATGGTTCCAGCCTTGGTCTACTTTTTAGGCATGACCCAGCATGGGGCCCAAGGAACAAGCCTGGCTGTAATGCTACCACCCATTGGTATTTTGGCATGCTACAATTATTATAAGGCAGGTCATCTAGACTGGAGGTATGCAACGGTAATTGCCATAACCTTCGTGGTTGGGGGCTACCTCGGTTCTAAACTGGCCATAAGTGTTGATGAGAAAGTTTTGAAAAAAGTATTTGGAGTGGTGATGCTTGCCGCCGCTATAAAATTGATTTTTAGCAAATGAGTTTAAAGGAAAAAATTCAAGGTCTAGCCCAGTCTTATCACGAGGAAATTCGTTCATGGAGGAGGCATATACATGCACATCCTGAGCTTTCTTTTCACGAGGAAGAAACGGCAAAATACATTGCTTCCATTTTAGAAGGAATGGGCTTGCAACCTGAACGAAATATTGGAGGCAATGGGCTTGCCGTGGTAATTGAAGGTGGGAAATCGGGAAAAACCAAGGCCCTAAGAGCAGATTTTGATGCCCTTCCCATACAAGAAGAAAATACCTGCGCATACGCTTCAACCCATGCGGGGGTAATGCATGCTTGCGGGCATGATGTACATACTTCCTGCTTATTGGGTGCTGTGAAAATCTTACATGAAACCCGAAACGATTGGGCTGGAAAAGTGAAGTTTATTTTTCAACATGCCGAAGAAATGACTCCGGGCGGCGCCAAGCAGATGATTCAAGCAGGGGTTCTTGAAAACCCTAGAGTGGAAGAAATTACCGGCCAACATGTTTATCCGGATTTAGAGGTTGGAAAAGTGGGCTTTCGAAAAGGGATGTATATGGCCTCTACCGATGAGCTTTTCATTGAGGTAGTTGGAAAAGGGGGACATGCCGCATTGCCCCATACCCTTAAGGATCCAGTTTATGGCTCCGCTCAATTGATTGTCGCCCTTCAAACCATAATTTCCAGGCACCGTCCGCCACATATTCCATCGGTTTTAAGCATTGGAAAAGTAGAGGCTAATGGTTCTACCAATGTAATCCCTGAAAAGGTAAGTATGATGGGAACCTTTCGGGCCATGGATGAAGCTTGGAGGGAAAAGGCTCTTGGCCTAATTGAAAAAACCGTAAAAGAGGTATCAGCCTCATTGGGGCTTGAGGGTAAATTGAGAATTGGTCATGGGTATCCATACCTTGAAAATGACCCGGATCTAACCCAAAGAAACAAATCCTTGGCAGAGGAGTACTTGGGAAAGGAAAATGTTATCGAACTCGATCTTAGAATGACTGGGGAGGATTTCTCCTATTATGGGCATGAAATTCCGGCCTGCTTCTATAGGTTGGGCACCCGAAACGAAGCTAAGGGCCTTGTGCACGGGCTTCATACCTCTAAATTTGATGTTGATGAGGAAGCCCTTAGAATTGGGGCTGGGCTCATGGCTTTTTTGGCCGCTAAGGGTTGATTTTATTCCACCTTGCTTAACTTCATAACCATAGCAACCTGCTCGTCCTTTCCGATTTCAATCTTCAAAGAGTCAGCATGAAACCTTTCATACCGGATGAATTCTGGGAAATCATGACTTTTATTAATGAAGGTCCATTGGTTTTGATGGGCTTCCTTGAGTTCAAAAAGAATGGTTTTTCCCGCGTTTTGATTGGGTACTGTGGCCTGGTATAACCAGGAGCCATTCGACTTGATAAGGGCCAGATTTTCGCCTTTTTCTTCGGCTTCAAATTTCCCCCAGCCAATGAATCCATCCCCCTCAACTTCCCAGTGTTCGGTGAAAGAAATCCCTTCCCCGGTAGTTCCGGTCCAGGTACCAACCGGCCAAGCTTCCATTTCTGAACAAGATTGGAAAAGGAGGGAGGCAACCACCAAGGAAATCCAAAGAGCGGCTGAATAAAACGGCATGAATTTCATGGTTGAGATTTTTCTTTTTCCCTTTTGGATACAAAAAGGATGAGCAATAAGAGGGCGGAGGAAATTAGGCTAGAATAACTAGACTTATTTTCGGTCCATGATAAATCAGAATAATTCATTTGGAAAAGCTGCAAGACCATTAGACCGATTGCTGCAAAAGCCAGAAAAATCTGTAAATTCCTCTTGTTCATTCGGTCAAACCAAAATCAATGGGCCATTTCACTCATGAACTTAATCCGCATTAAGCGCAGTTCTTCTTCTGAGTAATCTCCATCAAATTCCTCGTAAGCCTCATTAAGGTCATCGCTTTCCGCCTCCATGAAGTAGTCATAGATTTCCTCTTGGGCGTCCTCATCCAGCATATCCTGAATGTAATAGTCGATGTTTACCTTGGTTCCTGAATTAACGATGTTTTCGATTTCATGAACCAGATCGTTCATATCAAGCCCTTTGGCGGCAGCAATATCTTCCAGCGGAAGCTTTCTGTCAGAGCTTTGAATGATGTAAACTTTGAGTGCAGATTTATTGGCAATTGAGCGCATGACAAAGTCTTGGGGACGTTCAATCTCGTTCTCATCTACGTATTTAGAGATTACATCTAGAAATTTCTTTCCGTACCTTCTGGCTTTCCCTTCTCCAACTCCAACAATGGCTTTTAGTTCTTCTTCAGTAATTGGGTACTGGGTGGCCATGTCTTCAATGGAGGGGTCTTGAAAAACAACAAAGGGAGGGACCCCTTGGTCTTTTGCCACTTTCTTCCGAAGGTCTTTGAGGATTTTAACCAGATTGGCATCAAGGCCAGACCCTCTTCCTCCTGCAGCATTGGATTCTTCTTCGGCGGCAAGCGAAGAGAAATCATGGTCTTCAGTAAGCTGAAAAGATTTCGGGTTTTTCATGAACTCACGTCCTTCATCGGTGATATGAAGAATTCCGTAGGATTCAATATTCTTCCGGATCAATCCTGCTACAATGGTTTGGCGATAAACGGCATTCCAGAAGGAAGGAGATTTATCTTTTCCCAAACCAAATACCTGAAGTTTATCTGCGCTATAGGCTTGGGTTGTACTGGTTACCGAACCCATGAGGGTATCTACCAGTTCTTTCGCTTTAAACTTTTCTTTGGTGGCTTCAATTACCTTAAGGGCCTTGACCACCTCATCTTTCCCCTCAAATTTCTTTTTAGGGAACTTGCAATTGTCGCACATATCATTGCATTTACCCGGGTCATAATTCTCACCGAAATAATGCAATAAATACTGTCTTCTACACATGGAAGTTTCAGCGTATGAAACAGTTTCAAGGAGGAGTTGCCTTCCAATTTCTTGTTCAGCTACGGGTTTACCTTGAAGGAATTTTTCAAGCTTTTCAATGTCTTTATAGGCGTAAAAGGCCAAGCATATACCTTCCCCACCGTCACGTCCGGCTCTACCCGTTTCTTGATAATAAGACTCTAAGCTTTTCGGTATGTCATGGTGGATTACAAAACGGACATCGGGTTTGTCAATACCCATTCCAAAGGCAATGGTTGCTACGATCACATCTGCGTCTTCCATTAGGAAAGCATCTTGATGTTTTACCCGAGTGCCGGCATCTAGGCCTGCATGATAGGGGAGAGCTTTAATTCCGTTTACCTGAAGGGTTTGGGAAAGCTCTTCAACCTTTTTCCGGCTAAGGCAATATATGATTCCGCTTTTTCCCTCATGGTTTTTGATGAATTTGATGATTTCTCGCTCAATGTTCACCTTGGGTCTAACCTCATAGAAAAGGTTGGCCCGATTAAAGGATGCAATGAAAACCTTAGCATTTTGCATGCCTAGATTTTTCTGAATATCCTCACGAACCTTTGGGGTAGCCGTTGCCGTAAGGGCAATGATGGGCGCCTGATTGATTCGGGTTATGATGCTGCGAAGGTTTCGATACTCAGGCCGGAAGTCATGCCCCCATTCTGAAATACAGTGTGCCTCATCAATGGCATAGAATGAAATTTGAATGTTTTGAAGGAAATCAACATTCTCTTGCTTTGTAAGCGACTCAGGGGCCACGTAGAGCAGTTTAGTTCTTCCTTCAGTTACATCTTCCTTCACCTGCTTGATGTCTCGCTTGGTTAAAGACGAGTTCAATACATGGGCTACGGAATTTTCATTGGTATGCCCACGCAGGGCGTCTACCTGATTTTTCATCAAAGCAATCAGCGGAGAAACCACAATGGCCGTTCCGGGTTGTGTTAAAGCAGGAAGTTGGTAACACATTGACTTTCCACCTCCAGTAGGCATGATCACAAAGGTATCATGACCATCTAACAAACTCTCAATTATTTCTTTCTGGTTGCCCTTGAATTTTGAAAATCCAAAATACTTGTCTAAGGAATTCTCCAGCGAAATCATACCTCTTTCCATTCAGAGACCGTTTCTTGTTTTTCTATACTTTTGCCTTCGAAATATTTCGAGAGGCCTTGAATTACTAAAGGTAATACAAAGACTTCAAACCACGCCAATTTTTTTCAATTTGTGAATACCAATCAAGAAATTATCCGTCGAGCGAAAGCTACATTTCAAATCGAAATAGACTCTTTGGAGTTGGTAAAGGAGAGCATTGGTGAAGACTTCGCAAATGTAGCAAAAACTGTCTATGAATCAGAGGGTAGGTTGGTGATTACTGGTATTGGGAAATCCGCCAATATTGCCAATAAGATAGTAGCAACTCTGAATTCAACCGGAACCCCAGCAATCTTTATGCATGCCGCGGATGCCATTCACGGAGACCTGGGGAATGTTCAGCGAAAGGATGTGGTTTTATGCATTTCCAAAAGCGGAGATACCCCTGAAATCAAAGTTTTAGTGCCCATTATTCGTGAAATGGGGAATACCTTGATCGGGATGACGGCTCATGCAGATTCTTTTTTAGGCTTGCATTCTGACTTAAACCTGTTGACTCCCATTACCCAAGAAGCTTGTCCGCACAACCTCGCCCCAACCTCCTCTACCACCACTCAATTGGCAATGGGAGATGCCTTGGCAGTATGCTTGTTGGAGATGCGTGATTTCACCTCGGATGATTTTGCCAAGTATCACCCGGGTGGAGCATTGGGGAAAAGACTTTATTTGAGGTTGAGTGATTTATTCCCTCGAAATGAAAAACCATTGGTATCCTCAGAGGCGTCCTTAAAAGACATAATCTTTGAAATAACCGGTAAACGGCTCGGAGCAACGGCCGTGGTAGAAAACGGAAACCTACTTGGAGTGATTACCGATGGAGACCTTAGAAGGCTCCTTCAGTCAGGAAGAGACCTTTCCTCAATTAAGGCCAAAGACATAATGGGGAAAAAACCCAAGGTGCTTGAAGCGGAAACCCTGGCTTCAGACGCTTTAGCAATGATGAAAGAGAACAGCATTACCCAAATTATGGTGGTGAAAGATGGGGTTTATGTAGGGGTAGTTCATTTGCATGATATTCTTCAAGAAGGCATTCTTTAATGGGAAAAACAGAGAAAAATCCGGAAGGGGAATTGTCATTCCTTGACCACCTAGAAATTCTTCGGTGGCACTTGATTCGCTCATCAGCCGCTATTTTGGTTGGAACCATTGTGCTCTTTTCCTCAAAGAGCTTTTTGTTCGATAAGGTAATTCTAGGAGCTAAGAACCCTGAGTTCATTACCTACCAATGGCTATGTGCTTTAAGCCAGTCTTTTGGGGCCTCTTATTTCTGCATTGACTCCATGCCCTTTGAAATCATCAATGTGAACATGTCAGGGCAGTTTACCACACATCTTTGGGTGAGTTTGATAGGGGGAATTGTAATCGCCTTTCCCTATATTTTATGGGAGATATGGCGGTTCATAAAGCCCGGATTAAAACCTGAAGAGCGAAAGAACTCAAGAGGGGCCGTTGCGGTTGGGTCGTTTTTATTCATGATGGGTGTTTTGTTTGGGTACTACTTGATAAGTCCGCTGAGCATTCAGTTCCTTGGAACTTACCAGGTGAGTGCGGAGGTATCCAATACCATTCATTTGGGCTCATTTATTTCTACCATCACCACAGTGACCTTGGCCTCAGGATTGATTTTTGAATTGCCCTTAATGGTCTACTTCCTGTCCCGTTTAGGTATATTGACCTCTGCTGGCATGAAAACTTACCGACGGCATAGTTATGTAGGCGTATTGATCCTTTCAGCCATCATCACACCCCCTGATATTTCAAGCCAGATTTTGGTGTCCATTCCTCTGGTGGTCTTGTATGAAATCAGCATACGCATTGCCAAAAGGGTAGAAAAGAAAAAAGAAAAAGCATTGAAAAAGAAATGAGTCAAGTAAAAGAATTTGAATCGGAAAGGGAGCGGCTCAATGAGTTGATTCTGGGAAAGAACAATAAGGTCTTAAAGCGGATTTTCAACCTTGATACAAATGCTTTCGCGGAAGGAGCTATTCCGGTGAAAACCAAAGAAATGCTTGGCTTAGTAGCCAGTTTGGTTTTGAGATGCGATGATTGCGTAAAGTATCACCTTGGGCAATGCCATAAACAAGGCTTATCAGATGATGAGGTCAACGAGGTACTTGCCATCGGCAACCTTATTGGAGGAACCATTGTAATTCCTCACCTTCGTCGTGCCATGGAGTACTGGGAAGCCCTAAAAACTGAATCGTGAAATTAAGAGCCGATAATATTGTGAAGAAATACCGCGGAAGAACCGTGGTTAAGGGAGTTAGTTTGGAGGTGAACCAGGGTGAAATTGTTGGGCTGCTTGGCCCCAATGGAGCCGGTAAAACCACTTCCTTCTATATGATTGTCGGCCTCATCCGTCCCAATGAAGGTGAGGTATACCTTGAAGGGGATAAGATCACCAGGAAACCTATGTATGAAAGAGCGAAAATGGGCATTGGTTACCTTGCTCAGGAAGCTTCCGTATTTAGGAAATTGAGTGTGGAGGATAATATTTCGGCCATTTTGGAAATGACCCCCCTTTCCAAAACCGAACAAAAGGCAAAACTGGAATCCTTATTGGATGAATTTGGCTTGCAACACATTCGAAAAAATAGAGGAGACTTGCTTTCAGGAGGGGAGCGTAGAAGAACTGAAATTGCCAGAGCCTTGGCCACCAATCCGAAGTTTATTTTACTGGATGAGCCTTTTGCAGGGGTAGACCCCATTGCGGTGGAAGACATTCAATCCATTGTTGCCAGCTTGAAAAGCAAAGACATAGGCATTTTAATTACCGATCATAATGTACAGGAAACCCTGGCCATTACCGATAGAACCTATCTTCTATATGATGGGAGAATCTTGAAATCAGGAACCGCAGAAGAGCTGGCTGCCGACGAGCAGGTTCGGAAGCTCTACCTTGGCGCTAATTTTGAATTGAGGAAAAAAGCTAAGTCTTAAACCTTAGCTATTTCAAATTCGTAGGTCTCAACAATTTTATTCACCAAAAGCTTCTCGCAGGCTTCTTTCACTTTGGCTGAAGCCGATTCCTCAGAGTCCGCATCCACCTCAAGGCTGATGTGTTTTCCTACCCGTACGTTGGTGATTTCTTCCAATCCAACGTTTTTCATGCTATTGGTAACCGCTTTTCCTTGTGGGTCAAGTAATGCCTTATGCGGCATAATGTCAATTTCTGCTTTGAATGTCATGAGTCTATCAGCTTATCTGCGATTGAAATTAGGAGGTACAAAAGTAGAACAATTGGAATTGCTGTGAAATGGAAAATGAGAACCAATACCAAACTTCCTAGAATAAGGATGTATTTCAAAAGGTTCTCTTTGAATTTCAGCGATTTAAATTTTAGGGCAATCAGCGGAAAATTACTCAACATGGCCAAGGATAAACAGACCATTGCCACAGGATAAAAGCTTGAGGTTTCGAAAATGGGAGCTAAAAACGACTCAGGCTCAAAGCGCTGAATCAATGGAATGGAAAGCACAAATAAACTTGCAGCTGGGGTAGGTAATCCTTTAAATCCATGGCTTTGACTTTCGTCGATGTTGAATTTGCCCAAACGATAGGCAGCTGCCGCTGAGAAAAGGAATCCGAAAAGGGCGGGGTGGAATTCAAGGCTTTCGTAAAGGATGAATTCAGGACCCATCCACAATCTAAACAGCATGGCCCCAGGAACCAATCCGAAGCTTATTACATCTGCCAAAGAGTCTAGTTGTTTTCCGAGTTCTCCTGAAACCCCTAGCGCCCGGGCCACCATCCCGTCAAGGAAGTCAAAACCAGCGGCCATTAAAATTAAAAAGGCTGAAAGGCTCAAATCCATTCCCATTAAACAGGCCACAAGGGCTAAGGCTCCGCAGAGAAGGTTGCTTAAGGTCAGGGCATTGGGTATAAAACCACGCATATTTTTAGGGTTTTGCAATATCTTGCCCAAAAATGGGTTTTATTTGCCAAAAGCTCTAAAAGCCGATGAGATTCCTTCTTTTTTCTTTTCTCCTACTTTTTACGGTCTTGGCTAATGCTCAAGGACGGAAGTATAGCAATGAATTCCTGAAAATTGGAATTGGAGCCGATGCCATGGCAAAGGCCGGGGCTGTTGTGGCTACAAGCCAAGGGGTTCAGGCGGCTTATTGGAATCCAGCGGGACTTGGCAATCTTCAAACCCGGGAGGCAGGCATCATGCACGCCTCTTATTTTGCCGGAATTGCCAATTATAATTACCTGGCGGGGGCCATGCCTCTTGATAATGGAAAAGCCGTTGGCCTAAGTCTGATCCGCTTTGGAGTGGATGATATTCTCAATACTTCGGAGCTTATTGATGCAGACGGAAATGTTGATTATGACCGAATCTCTCTTTTCAATGCTGCCGATTATGCGGTGATTGCAAGTTATGCCCAGCCCTTTAAAGACCGGTTTACCGTAGGGGTTAATGCAAAGCTGGTTTATAGGCATATTGGTGATTTTGCCAGAGCCATTGGATTTGGCTTTGACCTAGGTGCTCAAACGGAATGGAAAGGATGGAAAACCGGAGTGGTTCTGAGAGATATTACCGGAACCTTCAACGCCTGGTTCATTAATCCGGATTCGTTTTCGGAAACACTTGAGGAAACAGGAAACGAACTTCCTGAAGATGCCCTTGAAATAACGCTTCCAAGTCTTCAAGTTGGAGCCTCAAGAGATTTTACGATTTACGAAGGAATTGGCCTGGAAGCGGAAATTGACCTCTTTGGAAGCTTTGACGGAAAACGAAATGACCTTATTTCAACCAACTTTGCCTCCTTTACCCCAGCCCTCGGATTAAATTTTGATTATGAAAACTTTGTCTTCCTACGGTTGGGCATGGGTAATTTTCAGAATTATCAAGAAATATCTGGTGGGCAAACCCTTGGTTTTCAGCCTAATTTAGGCCTGGGACTGGTATATAATAATATTCAAATTGACTATGCCTTGACCGATATAGGCGATCAGTCGGTGGCCTTGTACTCCAATATTTTTTCTGTAAAATTCGCCTTCTAAACTAGAAGCGCATGCAAAACCCATTACTTCCCTGGCTGGCAGCCTTAAAAACCGGAATTCTACTCAGTCTTTCCTGGCCAACCTTCGGTTTTACCCCCTTAATTTTCGTGGCTTGGATTCCTTTGATTTGGGCCTTTGCTGCAGGTAACCTTGGTCCAAAGCCCGGACGTAGAATTTTTCTTTTGGCCCTGATTTCTATGTTGGTTTGGAATGGGTTAACCACCTGGTGGGTGGGTTTAGCTTCTGGGGTAGGGGCAGGTTTGGCAATTGGGCTGAACTCTTTCTTCATGGCTCTTTTATGGCGATTGGCCTATGGGGTTAAAAGGCAACTAGGCCTGAGAATGGGGCTTTTTTCTCTGCTTTTTATTTGGATGAGTTATGAGTTCATCCACTACCGATGGGAACTGATCTGGCCTTGGCTCAATCTAGGAAATGCCTTTTCTGAAAATGTGGATTGGGTGCAATGGTATTCTTATACGGGTGTACTAGGAGGAAGTCTTTGGATCTGGATTTTCAATTTAATGGGGTATCAGGTTTACCAGTCGAAACATAAAATAGATCGGATGAAATTTGGAGGGATTTTGATTTTGGTGGCCATCCTTCCTCCTTTGATTTCAATGGGTGTTAAAAAAGGAATCGACCCCCAGGAAGGTGAGGCAGTGGAAGTAGTGGTGGTTCAACCCAATATTGATGCCTATACTGAGAAGTATGAAATTCCCGTAGCCCAGCAATTGAATAAGTTGATTCGCCTTGCTAAGAGTCAAGACCTATCTAGTACCGATTGGGTGATTTATCCAGAAACCGCCATTCCCAATGGTATCTGGCATGCAGAATTGGATGAGAACTGGGCCTTGGATGGCCTCAAATCCTTGAGGAAGGATAATCCGAAACTAAACATCATTACAGGAGCATCCACCTTTCAGAGGTTTAAGGAGGATGGATTGAATCCGCCAACCGGTTCGGCTAGGTATCATAAATCTGGCAGATTCTGGTACGATGCGTATAATTCTGCCCTTTTTCTTCACCCTTCCGGGGAAACTCACATGTACCAAAAGTCAAAATTGGTGCCTGGGGTAGAGCAAATGCCCTACGATGAAATTCTAAAGCCATTGAAGTCCTTGGCCTTTGACTTAGGCGGCACTACAGGAACCTTAGGGAAACAAGACTCGGCAAGTACTTTTGTTTCGGATATGGGTTCGGTAGCTCCTATCATTTGTTATGAATCAGTTTGCGGAGATTATGTAGGTGATTTCATTGAGGCCGGGGCCGGATTCTTAGCCATAATTACCAACGACGATTGGTGGGGAGATACCCCAGGGTACAAGCAGCATTTTTCCTATGCCAAATTAAGAGCGGTTGAAGGAAGGAGATGGATTGCCAGAGCAGCGAATACCGGGATATCTGGTTTCATTAACCCCCTGGGAGAGGTAGTTGTAAAAACGGAATTCAAGGAAGACGCAAGTTTGAAAGAAACCCTTTACCTGAGAAACGACCTAAGCTTTTATGTCCGGTATGGGGATTATTTAGGCAGAATTTCAATGTTTTTTGCCGGACTTTTGATTCTTTACGGTTTTGTGAAGTCAAGGTTGCCTGAGTATGCAAAGTGAGCGGGTAAGAAGATGTTTGTTAAGGCACCAAAAAAGTAAGATGCGTCACTTTCTACATGTTAGTGACCTAAATCATTTTGTAGTTTGGATTCAATTGCAATTTTTGTCAACAGAAAAGAAAGGGTAAACGATTTGAATCCTATCGCCCTTTTGATCTTTGAACAATATACTACATTGTTTTCCGAATTCTCGGAACGAAAATCTTAGGCTGTGGTGGCCTAAGTCTAGCTAAGTAGAATTAGCTTGATTGGTTGTTTCGCTTAAGGCCACTGGTGGTTCGGTGGCCTTATTTTTTTCTCAAATTTTAGGCTTGAAAATCTTCCTTGCTGTGGTTTCCATCGCAATAAGGCTTGTTTTTAGACGCTCCACATCTGCAAAGAGCCACTACTTTTTCCTTTTGCTCAATTCTTCCATCTGAATGCTCAATTTCTACCTTTCCCTTAATTAAATAAGGACCATTTTTGCTTACCGTTACCTTCATTATAGAACCTTGATTTTGAATTTGTGATTTTTCATTTTCTCCAATCGCCTCCCAGGATAAGGCTCCGGAAGGGCATTGGTCAACTTGTTTTCGAATTCGATCATCACTGGCACCTTCCATGTTGATCCACGGTCGGTTTTGGGGATTGAATACCTGCATTAAACCTTTCCAACATAGTTTTGAGTGAATGCACTTTTTGGGCTCCCAATGAACCACAGTACTCTTGCTTGAATAGGTCTTGTGAATTTCTTTCTCGGCCATTTGATTTAGATTTCCTGAAAAGATAGGAATCTTGAAGGAAAGATGATCAGGTGGAAATCCAAATCCCTCTGGTGGCTCTTAAAGGGTCAGTAATCAGGTCCATAAAAAAAGCCCTCATCACTAGGGAAAGGGCTTTTTTTTAAGAGGGTTTTATCTTCTATGACATGGCCAAACCAAGTCCTGCAAATAGGCCTCCTAATACCATAAGTCCGAACATAACGATCATTAAAATGCCAATGAAACGGTAGTGCTTATAGAGGTTTTCAAAGGCATCGCTCAAGGTGAAATGATCTTGAACCATAATGGCTTCGTTGATTTTAACCGAGAACCTAAACAAGTACAAGGCGGGGAATATGTAGAGAAGGCTTACCAACATATTTAAAATCACTGAGAAAAATGATCCACCTGTGATATTGCTCATAAAGGCTGAACCTAGCAAAGATACCAGGACCATAAGGCCAACCCCAATAAATATCACGATGGCCATAAATTTGCTCCACTTAGCCGTCCTTGCCAGAAGGTCAAGGCCGCGAGCGTCAAGTTTCAATTCTCCACCGACTCCAG
The DNA here is from genome assembly GCA_937139155.1 of uncultured Flavobacteriales bacterium. Lineage (GTDB taxonomy): Bacteria > Bacteroidota > Bacteroidia > Flavobacteriales > JBLHRE01 > CAKZPI01. The sequence continues at coordinate 46,354 of CAKZPI010000034.1, read as the reverse complement.
CATCGATGGTTTCGTTCACTTCTTCCATAGAAAATGGTTGTTAAAGATTAGATTTAATATAAGTTCTTGATTCAATCGTTTGTGCATCCTGGTAGCGTAGGATGTACATTCCGTTCGGCAAATCGCTGATATCAATTTGCCTTTGGTTTTCTGTTCTTCGGATTACCTGTCCGTTTGTATTCCAAATTTCAAGACTGAATGTATTGGCTTCCGTTTCAAGATTTAGCCTTCCGTTTCCAGGGTTGGGGTAGAGGTTGAAATGGCTTTGCTCAAGGATCTCTGCAGACAGAAAGTTCTGGCAATAACTGGTGTCAGGGTTCAATTCAATAAAACCTTTTCCGCTTAAGTCCTTTCCAGCGAAAGCTGGATAAGAAGCTGTGTATTTCTTGGCCTTGAATGTAAGGTTGGCATTGGACTGAAGTTGGGTTCCTTGGGCCACCGGATTACCTCCGGTTAAAGGAGTTCTATACTCAAAAACTAGCGTGCCATTTGGAGCCACTTCGTAGATATAACCGGTTCTTCCAGCAACCATTAGCATGTTTCCGTTCGGCAATTTTTGTGCAGAGCTTAATCCGGTTGAAAAGGTGAGAGCCGTGTCTGGATGTACAAATTCATAATCAAAATTTGAAGGTCCCCAGGTATTTCCGTTCATCGGATATTCCCAATCGTAGGTATCAAAAACTGGAGCAAAAATTCCGGGGTGACTATAAGCATTCATAACCCGGTTATTGAAAACCACAAATTTGTTGAAATCAGGGTCAGAATTGTCAAGCTCTAGATCTGCCCAATGAATGTCGTGCTGATAATAAAGCATTTGATCGGTTGAATCACCTCTTCCATAAGCTTCAGGATTTCCCCAACGATAGAGTAAGTCTCCTCCTTTTCCGGCCAAACCGCCTGTAGAGCTAGCTGCTTGAGAGGTAGTTGTGCTATGATCAATCACCCAAATCTCGTTGAAGGTAGGAACAGAAATTACAATTTGATCCAAGCCAGGATTATAGTCAATGGCATTGCTATGCAGCCAGTCATCTTTAGGACTTCCATAGTTCAAATTTATCTTATGTGGGTTTTGAGAGATTACTCCAAAATTGGCTTTTGTAGAGTCATAATCTTGTACAACGTGATCAATGGACCTCCATTTCCAGACGATTTTTGCAGAGTCAGTGCCAATGGGCTCAATCTCTACAATTTGCTCGGGCCAGAGCTCTGGATGGGCCATGAAGTTTGGGTCTCTACCCTCGGCAATGGCCTGAAGTGAATCAAGTTTTTCCCAAGCAATGGCCAAAATATTTCCATTGGGCATAACCGTAAAATCATGATGTGCCCGAACCAAGGAATCGGAGTAGAACCAACGCCAAAGCACGTTATTGTTCCAGTCTTTAATTTCAAAGCCCTCTCCGGCTCCACCTACAAAATGGAAATGTTGAGTAGAAGTATTTTCTCGAATGGCTCGGTATAATTTTCCATCCTGACTTATTTCCGCAGAATTACCCGGAACGTATTGGTTGTCAGTCCATACATGGGCAATTTCTCCACAGTTATCAATTAAGTAAACATTGCTTTGGTTATGTGGGTAGATGAGCGTGTAGCCATCTTGAACGGAGTTCGGTTTAACCGATAAAAGTCCCACTGTGTTTTGTGCGTTAAGGCCAAGAAAGGCAAAGGATAGGAGTCCGAGGAATACGTTTTTCATTAGAATTTAAGGAGTTTTATAGTGCTGGTTAATTTGGGCGAGTCAATGTGAAGGAAATAAATTCCAGCCTGACCATTAAATACTTGGCGGGCAATTTGCATATTTTTTTCAAATCTGCCCTGATCAATTATTTTTCCTGAAAGGTCATAGAGAACCCAATTTCCAGTCAGGGGTTTTGAGAATTCAATTTGCCAGAAATCTTGGATGGGGTTAAGAAACCGAATTTCAATTTTCTCATCTTCATCAAGACCAATGTTTGGGTAAGTGGTACAGGTATAATTGTCCGGGTTATTTTCAATAGGTGATCCGGGACTTAAGTTTCTTCCGGCGAAAGCTGAATACCCCTCACCGTAACGCTCCGCCCTAAATACAGTTGCTTGCAAGGGGGTGCTCCCTTGGTTTACGGGTCCGTTGAAATCTACCGGACTCCGATAGGCCCATACCAGATTTTTCTGGAGGTCATATTCAAAAAATTTCCCACCCCTTCCTGAACAAACTAAGGTGTTACCATTGGGAAGCCTTTGGGCTCCTGAAACATTGGCAGAAAAAATATCCGTAGACTGAAAGCTCCAATCGGCTGTAGCCGGACCATAGGCTTGGTTACCTGGGGAGGTATAATATCCTGCACTGTCTTCAGGCGGAGTAAAAGATAAAACGGCGGAAGAGGTTTGGGTTGGGGTATTGTTAAAAAGTGTGATACCAGGAAATCCGGGGTAACCATTTTGGATCCACTTTCCATCATGCTGTGCGAAAAAAACTTGATCGTTTGTGGTCCCTCGGTTATAAGCTGCTGGGTTACCAAATCGATAGAGTAAATCTCCTCCCTTTCCATACTTTCCACCTGAACTACCGGCTGCTTCTTGGGTACTCGTGCTATGATCAATGATCCATAATTCTGAAAAATTCCTAGAAGAAATCAGGATTTGATCTTTTTCAGGATTGTAATCAATCCCGTTGCTATGCATAAAATCAGGATTGACAATTCCGCCCATTTGAGGGTGGTAATAATTGAAGTTTATTTTTTCTGGATGATCGGAAACAATTCCAAAATTTGCAGCAAGGGGGGTATTCTCTTGAATAAGGTGATCCATGGCATGCCATTCCCAAACAATATTGGCTCCGGTTGACCCAATGGGTTGAATTTCAAAAATTGCGGTAAGCCAGATTTCGTTTTGAATTCGACTGGTGTCACGGCCGGCAGCCAAAGCTTGGTTTCTCAAGAATCGCTCCCAGGTTAGGACTAGAATGTTTCCGTTGGGGAGGGGCTCAATATCATGATGTTGATGGATCAGGGAATCAGACATTTGGTACGACCACTCTAAATTACCATCCCAATCGTAACGTTCAAGAATACCTCCTGAACCACCACCACTAAAAAAGGAAGAATTCACCCTTCCTGTTCTCAATAAATCGCCGTCCGGAAGAATGTAAGCCGATAGTCCGGGGAGATAGGTTGAGGTCCAGGTATTGATTTCCTTTCCACAATTGTCAATTAGATAGGTATCGTAAAAGGCCGCTGGGGCGAAAAGGGTATATCCATTGTAAGAGGCAGTATCGTTTTGAAAAAGGCCAACGGTTTGTGCTTGGCAAAAGCTGAATCCTATAAAAAATACCAGAAAAAAGCTTCTCATTTTTTTCTTTTGAAGAGTAATTCGCCCCCTTGAATCAAGGTCATGGATTGATATTTCCCTTTCTTTTTATCCTTGAAAATAATTCGAAGTTGGGCGGCCTCGAACTTGAATTCAGTTTCAGAAACAGGGGTGAGTGAAAAAGAAGATTGACCCGTTGCTTGGGCAAAAAGGCTTCCTTCTGAAACCCAGAATTTAATTTCGAGGGGAGTAAGATCAGTATAGAACGTACCGGCACAAGGATTAAGTTGATCGGCGCTAAGTTTAGGGGCCTGAAAGCTAGGTATGGAAAGGGAGTCTCCCAGACCGGCTTGAATAAGCTTAATGCTCATTTGGTTCAGGTCGTAATTCAAAGCATTGGACAATAGGCAAACGCCTAAGTCCATTTCCGGAAAATAATAGGCCATGGACCGGAATCCATCAATACCACCATTGTGACCATAGCCCCATTGATCATAATAAGGAGCTCTCATTAGCCCCAGGCCGTAATTTCCTTCTTCCATTTCTTGCATTAAGGCCAAGCTTTCATCAGAAATCAGCTCTTCATGAAAAAGGGCATCGAGAAATCTTAGAAGGTCTTTAGAGCTCGAAACAATGTTTCCGGCCGCCCCAGGTATGCTGGAATGGGTTTCTGAGGAAACGGCCCATCTTCCTCGGTAATTATAAGATTGGGCTTCGTTGTAAAGAGCGTTGATGGTGCTGCCCACATAGGTGGATTCTAGTCCAAGCTTTTTTGAAATTCTTTCTTCAATCAAGTCGGCATAAGACTTCCCGTTAAGGTCTTCCAAAATAAACCCAAGTAGGATATAACCCGTATTTGAATATTTAAACTGATCCCCAGGCTTAAACTCAAGGTTTCCATGAATATAATCTTTCATAAGCTCCTCTCGGGTGAAAGCCCGGGTATGGAAACTCATATAATCTTCACGGGCCGTTAAATTCTCAAGCCCAGATGTATGCTCAAGGAGGTGCCTCACCGTAATTTTATCGGCATTGGTAAGGCCTGGGAAGAAAGTTTCAATGCTTTGATTTAGCTCAAGCTTTTCTTCTTCAACCATTTGCAAGATGAGGACGGCGGTAAAAACCTTTGTAATGGAACCTATTCTATACTTGGTATCCGAATTGGCTAATTGCCCGGCCTCACCCTGAACCATGGCGTAACCCGCGGCTTTTTGATAAACCAAGCTTCCATCCTTAAGAATGCCAACCGAGCCCATGAATTTCTCATGAACCTGAAGACTGTCTAAATACCTGTTTAGGCTGTTGGTATCGATGCTTTGCCCAAAACAGAAACTACTGCTTAGGACCAGGAAAAATAGGAGGGCCTTTTTCATGATTTCTAATTCTTATTCCTCGGAATAGATATGTCCAATTTCGTTGAAGAAAAAAGACCAGATATCAGCATTTTCTTCAATTACCTTTTCAATGGGTTTTCCGGCTCCATGTCCCGCTTTTTTATCGATGCGAATCAGAACAGGATTGTTTCCGGTATGCATTTCTTGAAGCCTAGCGGCAAATTTAAAGCTATGAGCAGGCACCACTCGATCATCATGATCCGCAGTGGTTATCATTGTTGAAGGGTATTTTGTTTTCTCCAAATTATGGTAAGGAGAATAGGCGAACAAGTTTCGGAAATGTTCGGGGTCATCGGAGGATCCATATTCAGAGGCCCAGGCCCAACCAATGGTAAACTTATGATATCGAAGCATATCAAGAACTCCCACGGCTGGAAATGCAACTTGATAGAGCTCGGGTCGCTGGGTCATACAAGCCCCTACTAAAAGTCCACCGTTGCTTCTTCCGCTGATTCCAAGTTTTTCTTTGGAGGTATAATTTTCATCGATGAGGTATTCCGCGGCAGCGATAAAGTCGTCAAATACGTTTTGCTTATTCATTAACATTCCGGCCTTATGCCAGGCTTCGCCGTATTCGGTACCTCCTCTTAGATTTGCTACCGCATAGATTCCGCCTTGCTCAAGCAGTAGGAAATTGTTTGGAGAGAACCTGGGGGTGATGTTTATGCTAAAGCCTCCGTATCCATAAAGTAGGGTAGGGTTGTTACCATCTTGCTTCATGCCTTTTTTATGCACAATAAAGAGGGGCACCTTGGTTCCGTCTTTGCTTTTATAGAAAACCCTTTTGGTTTCAAACTGGGTTAGATCAACATCTAGTTTGGCCGTTTTAAACAAAGAGCTTTCTCCGGTTTCTAGGTTGTATCGGAAAATGCTGGGTGGGTATAGATAAGATGCGAAGGTGTAGAAAACCTCCGTGTCTTCTCGATATCCTCCAAATCCGCCTGCAGAACCTAAATCTGGAAGGTTGATTTCTCGGATGCTATCGCCAGCATAATTGTATTGAATTACCTGAGAGGCTACATCTTTTAGGTAGAAAGCAATCAGGGAGTTTCCAGCGGTTGATACCCGGTCAAGTTTTAAGTCTTTTTCAGGAATGAGAACTTCCCAGTTTTCCTGGCTTGGATTTAAGGGGTCAACCAAAATCAAATGGAAATTGGCGGCTCCGTGGTTGGTATACACCAATAGTTTGTCGTCAACATGGTCTACCACTGAGTATTCATAATCAAAGCCAGGGAATACCAAGGTGAAATCTTTTTGTCCGTTCACCAAATCCCGAACTCGAATGGAGTTTCCATAGGTTCCTTCCGATCCAGAAACCACTAAGAAGCGATCATCTTCGGTGGTATAGGCGTAGAAATTCCGAAGTGCGTTTTTGGGGTCTTCCCAAATCAATTCGTCTTCAGCCTGAGGGGTTCCTAGTTTGTGGTAATAAACCTTATGGAATTCATTTTTTTGGGAGTATTCTGTGCCTTCCTCAGGAATTCCGTAGGAAGAATAGAAGAACCCATCTTTATACCAAGAGGTACCGGTGAATTTGGCCCATTTAATTTGGTCGCTCAATTCTTTTCCGGTAGCAACCTCCCGAACATAGAATTCAGTCCAGTCTGACCCAGAGCGATTCACTCGAATGCTCACATATTTTTTATCGTCTGAAAATCCGGCCAAGCTTGCTGTTACCGTTCCGTCGTCTGAAAGTTTATTGGGGTCTAAGAAAAGGGAAGGCTCACCGTCTAGTCCTTTCTGTCTGTAAATCACAGATTGATTTTGGAGGCCATCATTTTTATAAAAGAAATAGTATTCTCCGGCTCTTGAGGGTGAGCTATACCTTTCGTAATTGTAAATTTCTGAGAGTCTAGTCTCAATTTTATCCCGTGAAGGAATCTTTGAAAGGTAGGCTTGGGTAACCTCATTTTGAGCATCCACCCAGGCTTCTACTTCGGCAGCCGTATCAATTTCAAGCCAACGGTAGGGGTCTTCAACCTCCGTTCCGTGGTAGTTGTCAACCTGATTTACTTTTTTGGTTTCAGGATATTCAATTTCTGGTGATTCTTTTGTTTCCATTAGGCATGAAGCACTTAAAATTCCTGCTGAAGCCAAACCAATGAGTGAAAGGTTTTTAAATTCCATGGGTACAATTAATTTAGGGGTGGTGAAGGTATTAATTCTAGGCCTTACCATCAATTTAATCAAGATTGAATCCTCGCGTAGATTAATTTGCTTTCCTACCTTTGCGCCCAATTTTAACCTGATTTACAAATCATCATGTCTAAATACGATGTAGCCATTATCGGTTCGGGTCCTGGAGGATATGTGGCAGCCATTCGCTGTGCACAGCTAGGAATGAAAACCGCCATCATTGAGAAATACCCAACCTTAGGAGGGACCTGCTTGAATGTAGGATGTATTCCATCCAAAGCCCTTCTTGATTCTTCGGAGCATTTCCACCAAGCTGCCCACCAGTTTGAAACTCACGGAATTAAAATCAATGCCCCCGAGGTGGATATGGAGAAAATGATCGGTCGTAAAGACGATGTGGTTTCTCAAACTTGTGATGGCGTGGCTTACCTAATGAAAAAGAACAAAATAGATGTGCTTCAGGGCATTGGTTCTTTTGAAGATGCTACCCATATTAAGGTTAAAGGAGATGATGGCGAACAAACCATTGAGGCTAAAAAAACCATCATTGCCACCGGTTCAAAACCCGGCAACCTTCCATTCATTGAGCTTGATAAAGAGCGGGTAATTACCAGCACCGAAGCTTTAATGCTTAAGGAAGTGCCCAAGCATATGATTGTGATTGGAGGTGGGGTAATTGGTCTTGAACTTGGGTCTGTTTACTTACGCCTCGGCGCTGAGGTTACCGTGGTTGAATACATGGACCGAATCATTCCAACCATGGACTCTGCCATGAGCAAGGAATTGATGAAAGTTTTGAAGAAACAAGGCATGAAATTCCACCTTTCATCCCAGGTAAATGCGGTTGAAAGAAATGGAGATTCTGTTCTGGTTAAAGCCACCGATAAAAAAGATAAGGCCCTTGAATTAGAAGGTGATTATTGCTTGGTGTCAGTGGGTAGAAGGCCCTTTACCGAGGGGTTGAACCTAGAAGCAGCCGGACTAAAAACCAACGATAAAGGCCAAGTTGAGGTAAATGAACACATGCAAACCGAGGTGAAAAATATTTTTGCCATTGGGGATGTAGTGCGCGGGGCAATGCTAGCCCATAAAGCCGAAGAAGAAGGCACCTATGTGGCTGAATTCATGAACGGTGAAAAACCTCATATTGATTATAACCTTATTCCGAACGTGGTTTATACCTGGCCTGAAGTGGCAAGCGTTGGGAAAACCGAAGAAGAATTAAAAGAGGCAGGGGTGGCCTATAAAACCGGGTCTTTCCCTTTCAAAGCCCTTGGAAGAGCAAGAGCGTCCATGGATACTGACGGACAAGTGAAAATCTTGGCAGACAAGGAAACCGATGAGATTTTAGGAATGCATATTTGCGGACCAAGAGCTGCTGATATGATTGCTGAAGGGGTTGTAGCTATGGAATATCGCGCTTCCGCGGAAGACATTGCCAGAATGAGCCATGCTCACCCAACCTTTACCGAGGCCATTAAAGAGGCCGCAATGGCAGCCACGGAAAACCGACCCATTCACCTTTAAGATGATCCTTTCTAAAGGAGACAGAATAAAGATTAAGCACCCCGGAAATTTTTTTCGGGGTGTTTTGCTTGAAGCCGAAAAAGAATCGGTTTCAATGGTCTTGCTGAATCCTGATCTAAGGCCAGGGTACAACCCTTGGTCGTCTGAGTTTTCACTATTGGCCGGATTTGGGGTTGACCAAGAATGGAAGGGGGGATCCTTGAAAGGGTTGAATGATTTCATCCATAAGACCCAGGGAGAATGGAGGTTCCCGTTTTTTTCTTATTCCCTGAAAGATTCCATTGAAAACCTAAATACCCAACATTCGGATGAATTAGGATTTCCAGTGGCTGGGATGATTTTACCCAAGCTGGTTTTTAGAATTCATCAGGGATATTTGGAAGTATTGCGCGGAGATCTTGACCCGGAACGGTTTCTGAAATCCAAACCGAATCCTTTCCCCGAAAGGGTGCCTGAAATCAAGGCCGAAATGAGTAGGGAGGAATACCTCCTGGCGGTAGAAAAAATTAAGGTCCACCTTCAAATGGGGGATGCTTATGAGGTAACCTATTGCCAGAATTTTAGGGCTGAGGCTGAGCAGTTTCCCATGGCTTCCTATTTGAACTCACTCTTTAAAAAATACCCATCTCCCATGGCCGGTTTCTTCAAATATGAAGACTCAATACTGGCTAGCAATTCACCAGAACGATTTCTCAAGAAAAAAGGAAACACCCTTTTCTCTCAGCCCATGAAAGGAACCGCAAGACGAGGGGGGAGCATGGAAGAAGATGAGAAAATCGCGATGCAGTTGATGAGCTCTGAGAAAGAGAGGGCCGAAAACATCATGATTACCGACTTGGTTCGGAATGACTTGGGCCGGATTGCCGTGCCAGGCGGAGTAAAGGTGGAAGAGCTTTGCGGTCATCATTTGTTTCCAACCGTACATCAATTGATTACCACCGTTTCATGTGAAATGAAGGAAGGACTTGAAATGGAAGAAATTCTACAAGCCACTTTTCCAATGGGTTCTATGACAGGTGCCCCAAAAATATCCAGCATGGAAATCATAGACCGGCTTGAAACTTTTCACCGGGGAATGTTTTCAGGAAGCATAGGATATATGAATCCAGAGGGCGACTTTGACCTAAATGTAACCATCCGCTCAGCATTCTACAATCAAAAAAAATCCTTTCTAAACCTGCCGGTTGGAGGGGCCATCACCATTGCCTCCCAGGCCGAAGAAGAATACATGGAATGTTTGGTGAAATTAAAGGCCCAAGAAGAGGTAATAAGAAGTATATTTGTTTGATATGCTTCACCATCTTTTATCCTTTTACGCTAAGCATCAATTAGATAGGTCAGGAACTGTAGTGGTAGGGGTAAGCGGGGGCAAAGACAGCATGTCACTCTTGAATTGCTTTCTTGAGACCGAAATTCCTATTGCCGTGGCACATATGAATTTTTCCCTTCGCGGGGAAGAGGCTGTTCACGACGCGGATTTTGTGAAGAATTGGTGCGATGAACGAAAAATTCCGGTTTACATCAAAGAGGTGAAAACCCATTTGATTGCGAGAGAACTTGGGCTATCGGTTCAGATGGCCGCTCGGCAGTTGAGGTACTCTTGGTTTCATGATTTAAAATCAGAGGCAAATGCCCGGTATATTGCCCTTGCTCATCATGCAGATGATCAACTGGAAACCATTCTCATAAACCTAATCAAAGGGTATAGCCCCAAGCTCATGGCGGGGATGAGAGGGTTTACCGACCCCATCATTCGTCCCTTCATTAAGGCTACCCGGGCAGAAATCAACGATTACGCAGAGTCTAGACAAATTCTTTACCAAGAAGATGCTTCCAATGCGGATACCAAATACCTGAGAAACAATGTAAGGCATTGGGTGGTGCCCATTCTCAAAGAAATGGAACCAGAAATCTTGGATGGTGTGATTCGAAACAGCCAAATTCTTCAGGATGTTTTTGCTGGGTTTGCTGACCATTTAGAAAGAATTAAGGGAGATTATCTAAAGGAAGTTTACGGGGTATACTCTTTTGAGCTTGAGAAAATGAGAAGTTTGCCTGGGGGAGACGCCTTGGTTTTTAACGTTTTGAGAGAATTCGGTTTCGACCGAAGTCATTTCTTAGCCCTAAAGGGCTGGTCGGATGGAAAATGGCCAGATGCCGGAAAGTACATAGAAACCGATACCCATCGAATTTATTTTTACCACCCGGTGGTTTGGATAGAGCCCTCCCTTAACCCGAAAAAGGCCCTGACCATAGATTGGTCGCAGAAAGAAATTCAATGGTACAACCAAAAAATTCGAATTAAGCCCACCGAATACAATGCAGATCAATTGAATCCGAACGCTTGTTTCATACCCATTGAAATGACTCAGGATGCATCTGTGGTACTTAGAAATCCTGAAGATGGCGATAAGATCAAGCCTTTTAATTTCAAAGGGAGTAAGCAGGTATCTGACCTTCTAAAAGAGGCGAAAATCCCCATTCCCCTCCGAAAAAGAGTGCCCGTTTTGGTTGCCGGAAATAAGGTTTACTGGGTGGCAGGACACCGCTTAGCCGATCTTAACTCCATTGCCAAACCAGGTCAAAAGGGTTATCTTGCCGAGCTTTTAAAAGAAGGATAATTTTATCTTCTTCGCGATTCAAACCATAAGTACATGAAATTACGCTTTGCATTCCTTTTGGCGATTGTTTCTTTTTTCGCCCAAGCCCAGATTTTAGAGCCTGTAAAATGGTCGCATACCGTTGAGGAAGCGGGAGATGACACCTATAAAATTAAGTTCAAAGCAACCATTGATGAAGGCTGGCATCTTTACTCACAGTACCTTCCAGACACCTTTCCTAGGCCAGAGCCCACCACTTTCTTTTGGGATACCTTAGTTGGGGTTGATACCGTAGGACTTACCCTTCAATCTGAAGCCGAAACCGAGTACGATCCGAATTTTGAAATGGAACTAAGCTATTTCTCACATTCGGCAGAGTTTGAGCAATTGGTTAAGCTTGAGGCAGATTATGGCTTGATCATCGGGGCTGTTTCCTTCATGACCTGCGATGATTCTAGGTGCTTGCCTCCTGAATACTATGATTTCAGAATTGAATTAGGAGATGTGCCTGAGGCTCCAACCAAAGAAAATCCTGAGGAGGGAAAAACAGATCCAGCTCCTGAAAAACCAGGCTCTGAAGAGACCTCAGTTCGGGCCAGCAGCTTATGGACCATTTTCGCAACCGGATTTGGAGGCGGATTGCTTGCCTTACTTATGCCTTGTATTTTCCCCATGATTCCGCTTACCGTTAGCTTTTTTACCAAACAAGCAAAGTCTAGGTCTGAAGGAATTCGGAAAGCAATTATTTACGGCCTTTCCATCATTACCATTTATGTTTTGCTTGGGATGTTGGTTACTGTCTTTACAGGAGATAGTTCGGCCTTGAATGCCATGAGTACCGATCCTTGGTTCAACTTAGTCTTCTTTGCTCTTTTTGTGGTTTTCGCCATTTCCTTTTTTGGAGCCTTTGAGATTACCCTTCCTTCTAAATGGGTGAATAAAGCCGACGAAGCCTCAAACAAAGGCGGATTGGTAGGGATCTTTTTCATGGCCTTTACCTTGGCCTTGGTTTCCTTCTCTTGTACCGGACCTATCATTGGCTCGTTATTAGTAGATGCCGCGGTTAAAGGTTCCTATTTGGGACCAGCCATTGGCATGCTCGGATTTAGCTTTGCATTGGCTTTACCTTTTACCCTTTTTGCCATATTCCCAGGCTGGATGAATTCCATGCCGAAATCAGGAGGCTGGTTGAATACCGTTAAGGTGAGCTTAGGTTTCTTAGAGCTAGCCTTTGCCTTAAAATTCTTGTCTACCGCAGATATGGTATGGCAGGCACATTGGCTTCATCGCGAAGTTTTCTTAGCCTGTTGGGTGGCCATTGCCTTTGCCCTTGCCCTTTATTTATTCGGAGCCTTTAAAATGCCTTTAGACTCACCGGTTGACTCCATTTCGGTTCCCAGAATGCTTTTCGGATTGTTCTTCCTGATTTTCGGAATCTATTTGGTGCCCGGAATTTTTGGAGCCCCTGTGAAAATCATTGCTGGATTCCCACCACCTGAACATTATGCTGAGGTGCCTGGCGGACTCCTTTCTTCCCACGGAAGCTCCCAAACCAATCAAGACTATGACTTTGGAGACCATTGCCCCAATGGCATTCCTTGTTTCAATGATTTGGATGCAGGAATTGAATACGCCAAAGACGAAGGAAAGCCAATCTTATTAGACTTTACCGGTTGGGGATGTGTGAACTGTAGAAAGATGGAAGAGAAGGTATGGACCGATCAGTCGGTGCATAAAAGGTTGGCCAATGAATATGTATTGATTTCCTTGTACGTAGATGAACGTGAAAAGCTTCCCAAATCAGAACAGTACGTTTCAGAGTCTGGGAAGAAGATTCGTGAAATCGGTCAGAAATGGTCTGATTTTCAGGCCACCAACTACGGGGCAAATTCTCAGCCCTATTATTTGGTGCTGGGCCATGAAAACCTAGAACCTTTGATTGAGCCTGCCGCCTATGACCCTTCTGTGTCTAAATTTGTAGACTGGTTAGATCGTGGAAAAGCAGCATTTGAAGCCCAGAAATGATTCCAGAAGAATTTGTAAAATCTGAATTAAACCAAGCCGCCGAGCTCCTGACCAAGGTGTTGAATGATCAGGGCTTGGTGGCCGGCATTTCAAGGGCCGGTGAAATTTTAAGTCAGGCCTTTAAATCGGGTAATAAGGTTATTTCGTGCGGAAATGGAGGGTCTATGGCTGATGCCATTCATTTTGCAGAAGAACTTTCCGGAAAATTTAGATTGGATCGTAAGGCTTTGCCAGCCATGGCAATTTCTGATCCAGCCTTTCTTTCATGTGCAGCCAATGATTACGGATACGATAAGGTCTTTTCGAGATTTATTGAGGGACATGGGAATTCTGGAGATGTGCTTTTAGCCATTTCCACCTCGGGCAATTCGGCAAATATTATTGCCGCTTCCGCGGAAGCTCAAAAAAAAGGCATGAAAATAATTGCTCTATCTGGAAACGATGGAGGAAGTATGAAGAATTACGCCGATCTCAACCTCACCGTACCCTTCTTTGGGTATGCAGACCGAATTCAGGAGGTGCACATCAAAATCATTCACATTTTAATTGCCTTGGTTGAACGAGACCTCTTCTCGCATCATAAATGATAAATTGGTATATTGGGGCATGAACCAACCCGTATTACCATGTTTATTAAGGTACATTCAGCGGCACTACTAGGAGTAGATGCCATTCCCATTTCCGTAGAAATCACAATTGGCAGAGGGTCTAAGTTTTTCTTGGTAGGCCTTCCTGACAATGCTGTGAAGGAAAGCGCTCAACGAATTTTTTCTGTATTTCAGAACACCGGGTACCATTGGCCCGGACAAAGGATAACCATCAACCTTGCTCCGGCTGACATCCGCAAGGAAGGAGCAGCTTATGACCTCCCGATGGCCATTGGAATTCTGGCTGCTGCCGGACAAATTTCAGGGACTGAACTGGAGGAGACCATGATCATGGGTGAGCTTTCGCTGGATGGAAGTCTACAACCCATTAAAGGGGTTTTACCCATGGCCATTCAAGCTAAGAAAATGGGCTTGAAAAAGTTCATTGTTCCAGATGAAAACGCTCGAGAGGCTTCTGTAATTGATGGTCTGGAGATTTATGGGGCCAAAAACTTTGAGGAGGTCTGCGACTTTCTCAGGTACGGAACCGGGTTAAACCGGGTTTATGAATCTGCCGATGAAATTTTTAAGGAACCAGAGGCTGAGGGACCCGATTTTGCTGAGGTAAAAGGACAATATAATATTAAAAGGGCCTTGGAGATTGCAGCCGCTGGGGGGCATAATGTCCTTCTTATTGGTCCGCCAGGTGCCGGAAAAACCATGCTGGCTAAACGGATGCCTTCCATTCTTCCCCCTTTGAGCTTAGAAGAAGCTTTGGAAACCACAAAAATTCATTCCGTTGCGGGTAAAATGGGGAGAAAGAAGAACCTTATCACACGCAGGCCTTTCCGAGCCCCGCACCATAGTGTAAGTGATGTGGCTTTGGTAGGAGGGGGGTCTTATCCTCAGCCTGGAGAAATCAGCCTGGCTCATAATGGGGTATTGTTTTTAGATGAATTGCCAGAGTTCAAACGGCAGGTACTGGAGGTTATGCGTCAGCCCATGGAAGACCGTGTTGTGACCATTTCAAGGGCGAAATTTACCGTTGATTACCCAGCAGGGTTTATGTTGGTTGCCTCCATGAATCCTTGTCCTTGCGGTTATTACAACCATCCAGAAAAACCCTGTTCCTGTGACCGCGGACAAGTTGATCGGTACCTGAATCGAATTTCAGGGCCCCTCCTTGACCGAATAGATCTTCATGTGGAAGTCACTCCGGTTGCTTTTGATACCCTCAACTCAAAAGGAGAGGAAGAGAAATCTTCCCAGATTCGGGAGCGGGTTTCTATGGCCCGGGAGGTACAGAAAAATAGATTTCAAGAGGATGGAATATTTGCAAATGCCCAAATGCAGCCTAGATTGATTCGAAACCATTGCAAGCTTGACCAAAACTCTCAGGAAATGCTCAAACAGGCCATGGAGCGATTGGGTCTTTCCGCTAGAGCTTACGATCGAATTAAGAAGGTAGGCAGAACCATTGCCGATTTAGAAGGGTCTCCTGAAATTAAAGCAGAGCACATTGCCGAAGCCATTCAATACAGAACCCTTGACAAGGCAAACTGGCAATTGGCTTAAATCGAAACCATAAGAGTTTTGATTTCGTACTTGCGATGGAAGTAATCAAAATCAGTAGTAATACTATCTATGGTCAGAGGAAAAAGGTGAAACTTAAATTAGTTTCGTCTTGAACCTCAAAACTGTAGAAGCATGGACATTCTTATGAATCACATTCAAATTCAGGTCAATGAGAACATGTATCTGAAAGACCCGAACTCTTCGGAGCTAGGTGTGAAGATTTTGGTTAAAGGCTTGAGCCTAATTGAAGAAATGGGTTTGGAAAAGTTCACCTTCAAGAAGCTGGGTGAAGAGCTTGACACAACGGAAAGCTCCATTTACAGGTATTTTGAAAACAAGCATAAACTTTTAAACTACCTGATTTCTTGGTATTGGGGCTGGATGGAATATCGTTTAGCTTTCGAAAACAACAATATTTTTGATCCAAGAGTTAAACTCTCAAACGGAATCAAACTTTTGGCCAAGCCTAAGTTTTCTGATTCAAGGTCTATAGGCTTGGATCTACATTCACTCTATGAGGTTTTGATTTCAGAGTCCTGCAAAACCTACTTAACAAAAGAGGTAGATGAAATCAATAAGGCCGGTTATTTCATGGCCTATAAGCAGTTTGTTCACGGGTTTGTAAGTATTATTCAGGAAATTAATCCTAACTTCAAGCATCCTTATACCTTGGTTTCAACGGTGATTGAAGGCATGCACCACCAACAATATTTTGCAGATCACATTCCTTCATTAACCGATTTTGGTAAAAGCGACGAAACTTTGATTGAATTTTATGAAAATCTCTGTTTATCCCTTTTAAAGAGTTAAGAATGAGTAATGAAGAAATTCACCCCATTAAAAGGTTTTTTAAGCTTTTAAGGGTTGAGAAACAAGAAATAACGGGTATATACATATATGCCCTTTTTTATGGTCTCATTGTTTTAACCCTGCCCTTAGGAATTCAGGCCATTATCAATTTCATCACCGGAGGTGAGGTATCTACGGCATGGATGGTTTTGGTGGGCATCGTCATCTTGGGCATTGCCTTTTCTGGGGTCATGCAAATCATGCAATTGGTCCTTTCAGAAAACCTTCAACAAAAAATATTTACCCGTTCAGCCTTTGAATTCGCCTTTCGAATTCCAAGAATAAAACTAGAAGGCGTTGATAAAATCTACATGCCCGAATTGGTGAACCGGTTTTTTGATACCCTCTCGGTTCAGAAAGGCTTATCAAAAATTCTCATAGACTTCTCAAGTGCCTCGCTTCAAGTAATTTTCGGCCTAATTCTGCTTTCCATTTACCATCCCTTCTTCATCCTTCTAAGTGTACTTTTAACTGCCTTGATTTATTTGATCTTTAGGTTTACAGCGCCCCTTGGATTAAAAACCAGCATTCTAGAATCTAAGAGGAAATACGAAGTAGTTTATTGGCTTGAGGAGGTGGCTAGATCCATGGAAACCTTCAAGCTTTCTGGTGATAGCCCTTTGCCAATGAACCGAACCGATGAATTGGTTGAGGGCTATTTAGACTCTAGAAAGGCGCATTTCAGAACCCTATTGGTGAAATACATTGCCCTAGTTGCTTTTAAGGTGGTCATTGCCGCCGGTTTATTATTGATTGGCGGACTTCTTGTGATAAACCAAGAAATGGACATTGGCCAGTTTGTGGCTGCAGAGATCATCATCATTCTTGTTCTGGCATCCTCAGAAAAACTGATTCTGGCCATGGAGACCATTTACGATGTCTTAACAGCCCTTGAGAAAATAGGATATGTAACAGATTTACCCCTTGAAAATGATCAAGGAGAAAGCCAGGGCAAGGAATCCAATAAGGGCTTCTCCATTCATTTGAAAAACTTTACCTATCGGTTTCCAGATCAAAATAGAAACCTCCTAGACATAAAGTCCTTGGTAATCAATTCTGGTGAAAAACTTTGCCTTTCGGGGAAAAGCGGCTTGGGTAAATCCTTGTTTTTAAAATTACTAGGAGGCCTATACACAGACTTTGGAGGGTCATTAAGTTTCGATAGGATTCCGCTGGGAAACTGGGGCTTAGATGATTTAAGGAAACAAATTGGCGATAATCTGGCCAGAGACTCAGTTTTTCAAGGAACTCTAGCCGAAAACATAGGACTGGGAAGAGAAAATGTAAAAAGTACGGAGATTCAGAAATTGGCTGAATTGGTAGGCCTGGAGTCTTTTGTTGAGGACTTAAGCCTTGGCTATAATGCTCCACTCATGTCTGAGGGAATGAACCTTCCCAAGTCAATTCGCATCAAAATAGGAATAGCCAGAGCTCTTGTGGGGAACCCTAAACTCATCCTAATTGACTCCGGGATTAATGAACTTCCTTCTCAGGACCAAAACCGAATTCTAAACTTCCTTTTTGAAAATGATTCAACGGTCATTCTTATTTCCAACGATTGGAATATGATTTCAAAATTCCCAAGAACCCTTCTTCTGGGCGAGGGCGTTCAAGATTTTCAACGAGATGAAATTAAAGAGAACAAGGCCCTTTTCGGGGAAACCCTAAAAAACCTTTAGTCTATGTTAAACCTAAGCGAGAATAGCATTGACCATAGGGTAGATAAAACCAAATACAAATCGTTCAAGCTCTTAAAAACGGTTCGAGCCTCGTTGATTTTTACCCGACTCTTACTTGTAATGCTGGTGGCTTTAATGATTCTGCTTGCACTTCCATGGACCCAAAACATTCGTTCGAAAGGCTTTGTTACTACCCTTCAGCCCGGGAAAAGGCCTCAAACGATTCCATCTGTGATACCAGGTAGAATTGAGAAGTGGTTTGTGCAAGAGGGAGACTTGGTGAATAAGGGAGATACCATTTTATTTCTTTCCGAAATAAAGGATGAATATTTTGACCCCAATTTGCTAGGAAACACAAGGGATCAAATCAGCGCAAAAGAATCATCCGTTCGGGCGTATATGGAAAAGGTGAAATCTTTGGACGCTCAAATTGATGCCTTGCTTGAAACCCAGGAATTGAAAGAAAAGCAAGCTCAAAACTATATTCAGCAAGCCAAACTCAAAATTCAGTCGGATAGCATTGATCTGGAAGCAGCAAAGACCAACCTGAAAATTGCTGAAGAGCAGCTCGTACGGATGGAGGAATTGTACAAACAAGGCCTAAAGTCATTGACCGATTTAGAAGCGAGACGCTTGAAGGTTCAAGAGAGCCTTGCCAAAAAGATTTCAGCGGAAAACAAGGTTTTATCCGCCAAGAATGAACTTATTAATGCCCAGGTAGAACTAAGCTCCATTCGAAATCAGTACCAGGAAAAACTTTCAAAAGCTGAGTCTGAGAAATATGCAGCTATGAGTGCCTTGTATGAAACGGAAGGAGATGTTACCAAACTCCAAAACCAGTACATGAACTATTCAGTTCGTTCAGGGTATTATTATGTAAAGGCACCACAGAAGGGTTACATTACGAAAGCCGTTCGTTCAGGGCTTGGCGAAACCATTAAGGAGGGGGAGGCCTTGGTTACCGTAATGCCAACCGATTACGACCTTGCCGTTGAAATGTATGTAAAGCCCATGGACCTTCCTTTGCTTGAAAAAGGGCAGGAGGTAAGATTTATGTTTGACGGGTGGCCTTCAGTAGTTTTCTCAGGCTGGCCCAATCTCTCGTATGGAACCTTTGGAGGAAAAGTGGTAGCCATTGATAATTTCACCAGCGATAATGGGAAGTATAGAATCTTGGTAGCCCCAGATCCGGAGGAGGAAGAATGGCCTGAAGGACTTAGAGTGGGGTCTGGGGCAAATGGCCTTGCCTTGCTCAAAGAAGTGCCGGTTTGGTATGAAATCTGGCGTCAACTCAATGGTTTCCCGCCTGATTATTACAAACCGCAAAAAACCGAAGAAAAGGAAACGAAATGATGAGAATTAAACTTCTTTTGATTTCCATATTGGCCTTTACTTTTTCAAATGCCCAAAATGATTCCTTGAAAATTGGGCAAGAAGATTTTCTCTTTTACCTTCTCAAATACCATCCCCTATCAAAACAGGCCGATTTGATTTTGAAAAGGGGTCAGGCTGAATACCTTTCGGCTAAGGGAGGCTTTGATCCTAAGCTTTCGGCCCAAGCCGAACAAAAGCAATTTGATGGAAAAAATTATTACCAGCTAATGGGAGGGGCCCTAAGTCTTCCCACAAAATACGGGGTGGAGTTTAAGGCAGGTTACGACCAAAACCTAGGAATACGACTAAATCCTGAAAACAGCCTTCCCGACCAGGGTTTGGGTTATGCCGGAATAAGCATTCCATTGGGAAATGGGCTTTTTTACGACCAAAGAAGAGCAAACCTGGCACAGGCTGAAATCAAGATTGAATCTACTCAAGCACAAGCCAATCATTGGTTGAATGAATTGGTTTTTCAAGGACTTAAGGCTTATTGGGATTGGGTGGCGGCTTACCATCAGGTTCAGGTATATCAAAGAGCCTTGGGGCTGGCCCAGGCCCGATTTGAGGGGGTGAAGTCAAGTCATTTTCTAGGCGATCTTCCGGCCATAGATACCGTAGAGGCCAAGGTTCAGGTACAGGCAAGAAGCCTAGCCCTTGAAGAGGCGAAAATTAATTTCCAGAAATCAAGGCTTGAACTTTCTAGCTTCCTTTGGTTTCAAGATGAGGAACCCATTCAGGTTTCCCCCATTGCACAGGCTCCTGAAATATTAAGCCTAAGCCAAGACTCTCAAAGCCGTTTCAATCCCCGAAAGGGAGAGCAGCCTAATTTGAAGGCCCACCCAGAACTTTTAAAGGCCAGTCTTCAAATTAAAAACCTTCAAGTTGAGGAGCGGCTCAAGAAAGAGAACCTAAAACCTGAACTCGATATCAATTATAATTTCTTAGGTAGTCAAGGAGTCATATTTGACGCTCCCAACAATTATAAATTCGGGATTTCCTTTTCATACCCCCTGTTTTTACGCAAGGCTAGAGGAGATCTTGAAATTGCCCGATTAAAGGTTCAAGAGTCTGAATTCCAATTCAATCAAAAATCTTGGAGTTTAGAAAATAAAGTTTCTTCAGTGCTTTTAGAGATTGATAACCTTGAGAACCAAGTAGAACTGTTTGAGAATGCCGTTGAAAACTACCGAAGACTATTGAGGGCTGAACGTACCAAATTCAAAGCCGGAGAAAGCTCGCTTTTCTTGGTTAATTCAAGAGAAAATGCTCTGGTGCAAGCTGAAATTAAGCTTATTACCTTGCAAAAAAAGCTCGAAATAGCCCGCATTAAGTACTGGTATGCCTACGGAGCACTGCCTCAGCTCACCCAAGATTTGATTCCGTAAACATGCCTTTCATTCTTCTATCTTTGCAAAAATTTTTTCGGTGCGGATATTCATCGCCATTTTTTGCTTCCTATCAGTATCAGCTTCTGTAAATGCTCAACTCACCCAGGTGCATGGGGTGGTTAAAGATGCCAATACAAATGAGCCCCTTCCTTTTGCCAATGTTCAGTTTCTAGGAACTTCAGCGGGCACCATAACCGGAATTGACGGTTCCTATAAACTCCAAACGGTTGAAAAGGTAATCACCGTTCAATTTTCATTCATAGGTTACGAAGAGAAAGTGATTCGGGTGAATCAGGGTGAAAGTACCAAGCTAAATGTGAGCCTTACCCCACTTGCTGAGGAGCTGGGGGAAGTTACTGTGGTGGAAATTGTAGATAAAGACTGGGAGAATCCTGCTCACCCCATGCTTCGAAACATATGGAAAAATAAGGATGAAAACCGGGTTACAAACCTAGAGTCATACGCCGTTAGGGAGTATGAAAAGGTTGAATTTGACCTGAATAACATCGACCAAACTTTTATGAATCGGCGGATTTTTAAGCCCTTTCATTTTGTCTTTGATTATTTAGATACCTCCGAGGTGTCCGGTAAAAACTACCTGCCTTTCTTCTTTATTGAAAACCTTTACGATGTATACTATCGGCAAAAGCCAAATACCCTTAAACGGGAAAAAATTGCCGCTCAAGTAGCAGGTTTTGAGGATGCCGATAATTTTGGCGAATTTCTTGCCGCCTTGTATACGGGGGTGGATGTTTATGACAACGTAATTGTTCTCTTTGAAAAAGGATTTACCTCGCCCATTTCTAGCCTTGGCCTTTTCTCGTATTCCTATTTCCTAACCGATTCGGCCTATGTGGACGGGAAAAAATGTTACCAGATTCAATTCATCCCGAAAAGGAAACAAGACCTATGTTTCAAGGGAGAGTTCTGGGTGCACGATTCAACTTGGGCGATTCAGTCGATGAAAATGCATGTGGGCGATGAGGCTAATTTCAACTGGGTAACTGACCTGTATATTGATCAAGAATTTAGATTTCAGGAGGGAGTAGGCTGGGTGCCCAAACACCAAGATGTGCTTATGGATTTCGCCCTGATGGACTCCAGAAACGTGAAGGGCATCTACGGAAAACGGTCGGTTGAGTATAGCCAGTTCATATCTCCAGTTCAAAACATTGATGAACGTCTAGATCAGGTAATTGAAAACCCTCCTGATGAAGCCCTTGTTTACTCAGAAGAAGAATGGGAAAACCTGAGACCAAGTCCGCTTACCCAAACCGAAAAAGACATTTTCTTCCTGGTAGACTCTGTGCGCCAAGTGCCCATGTACAAAACCATGGTCAAGGTTGGAGCCCTTGTTTTTACGGGGTATTATGAAACCGAAGGCTTTGACATTGGGCCGATTTGGGAAATGGTAGCCTACAATGAGGTAGAAGGCACTCGCCTAACCTTGAATGGGCGGACCTATCAAGACATTGACGACCGTTTGAGGATTTATGGTCAGCTGACCTATGGATTGAGAGACCAAAGATTTAAATACGGACTGAGAACCAAATACCTTTTTGATACCAAGAAGCGATTTGAAGTAGGGGCTGGGTATTATAAAGATTTAGAAAGATTTGGCTTGGGAGGGGCTTCCGCCCGAAGAATGACCTTGATGAATAGCTTGATTTCTAGGCAAAAAATAGACGATTTGGCCATGGTGCAATCCTCTACAGCCTATTTTTCTTTCGAGCCCAAAGAGAATCTTGCTTTATACGGTAGCTTTGAGAACCGGTTGGTATCTCCAGAGGGTGCCTTGGATCTTTCCTACTTAGTGCCTTCTGAACAAACGGGTCAGCCCGACACGGCCAATACCTACAATACCACAGAGGTGAACTTTCGAATTCGGTTTTCACCCGGAAGGGCCTTTTTTGGCGACGGGGTTGATCGGGTTCAGATTCAGCGAAATCACCCAAATATTGAGCTCTTGTTTACCAAGGGATTTAAAGGCTTGTTTCAAGCCGATTTTGGCTATACCCAAATTAGCTTCAATTATAGGCAACCCTTGATCATGGGGGCCATAGGTACCGGGCAATTGTTTGTTCAAGGAGGGAAAACCTTCGGGCAAGTTCCCTATCCTTTGCTTTCCATCATTCCGGGAAATGAAACCTTCATTTATTCGAGTCGATCTTTAAACTTGGTTGACTATTATGAATTTGTAGCCGATCAATTTGTGATGGGCGCTTATGAGCATCATTTTGACGGATTGATTTTAAACCGGCTCCCCTTGATTCGGCTTTTGAAGTTAAGAGAAGTGGTTTCTGCCAAAGCGGTGTACGGAACCATTCGTTCAGAAAATCAAGCCTTAGCGGTGGATGCCATTCCGGTTTCTGCTCCAAATCCTGTGTATGTTGAACTAGGAGGGGGGTTGGAAAATATCTTCAGAGTCTTGCGCTTGGAAGGGGTTTGGCGACTCACCTATACCGAAAACCCAGAAAGGAACTTCGCCATTCTTGGAACGGTTTCGGTTCGATTTTAATCCAGGGCCTTTGCCAATACCTCGGCCGGATGAAGCGCCTTTTTCGAGACTCCATCCAATATTTGATGACGGCAGGAGGTTCCGGCTGCCACCATGATTTCATCCTCTTTCAGGTTTCGAACGCTTGGGAAAAGCACCAATTCTCCGACTTTCATGGAGGTTTCAAAATGCTCCTTTTCAAACCCAAAAGAACCGGCCATTCCGCAGCAACCACTCGGAATCAATCGGGCCTCTTTTGCTCCAATGAGTTGATAAATTTTCTTTGCCGTTCCAATTCTCGTTAAGGCTTTCTGATGGCAATGACCATGTATTTTCAGCTTCCAACCCGTATTGTTGATTTGGGAAGGTTTCAGTTTTCCAGCATCCAATTCCTGGGCAAGAAACTCTTCGAATAGGAAAATCTGTTTTGAAAGCTCCTTGGCTTTTTGAGCTAGTTCATCCCTTAGTAAGTCTGGATATTCATCTCGAAAGCTCAAGGCCGCCGAAGGTTCCAATCCGAGGATGGGGATTCCTTTTTCAGCAAAGGGCGCAAACAGTTCAACCTGAGCCTTGGCAAGGTCTCTGGCTTCCGTTAAATAACCCTTTGAGATTTGACTCCTTCCACTTTCTGGGGCTTTAGGTACAAGAACGGAATAGCCAAGGCTTTCCAGAACTTTCACCGCAGCCCATCCAATTTCTGGTTCAAGGTACCGGGTAAATTCATCCATGAAAACAACCACCTCCTTCCCTGAAGAATTCGCCTTGGCTTCATGCCCTTGGAAGAAATCTTTTTTGGCCAATTTCGGCATGGATCTATTTGGGTGAACCCCCAGAATTCTTTTGGTAAGGCCCATCCCCGAAAGGGCATTGAAAATAGAGGGCGCTAATTTTCCTTTCCTGAAATTATCGGCAAAATGGCCGAATTGATATTGTCGGAAACTACCCCCTTTCTCCTGAATTTTTTGATGCAATATTTCCGCCTTGAGCTTGGCCACATCTACATTACTTGGACATTCAGACTTACAACCCTTGCAGCTCAAACAAAGGTCCATTACCTCTTCCAAACCTGGGTCTTGAAAGGCTTTCGCCGGATTTACCTTAGGTTCTGAAAACACCTCCCGAATCATATTGGCTCTGGCCCGGGTGGTATGTTTTTCTTCCTTGGTAACCATATAACTTGGGCACATGGTTCCTCCAGAAATTTCGGTTTTACGGCAATCTCCAGACCCGTTGCACATTTCTGCAGAACGTATGAATCCATCCCATTTATCAAAATTCAAAACGGTGGAAATTTCGGGGGTTTCTTGGCCTTCCTCGTACCTCAAACTCTCGTCCATGGCCGGAGCTTCCACAATTTTTCCCGGATTCAGGATTCGCTTGGGATCGAATACATTTTTAAGTTCTACAAAAGTCTTATGCACCTTTTCAGAAAGCATGTATGGGATGAATTCTGCCCTGAGCCTACCATCCCCATGTTCCCCGGAAAGGGAGCCCTTATATTTTTTAACCAAGGCGGCAATGTCTTCAGCCACTTGCCGAAACTGAGCTCTGCCCTCCTTAGATTTTAGATTGAGGATGGGGCGCAAATGCAGTTCACCCGTAGCGGCATGAGCATAATGCACGCAATACAAGCCTTGAGCCGAAATACGTTGGTTAAACTCTTCAATGTATTCAGGAAGATCGATGGGCAAAACCGCCGTATCCTCAATCACTGCCACCGGCTTCTCATCCCCCGGAATATTGGAAAGGAGTCCTAGACCGGCTTTTCTCAGGTTCCAGACCTCTGTCATAGACTCACCTTTGAGCACAGGAGCCGCATAGGCCAGTTCAGGCTTGAGGCAAACCTCTTTTAGCTCCTCAAGTTTTTGGGCGAGCTCTTCTTCTGAGTTTTCCGCCAATTCAACCACCAAAAGAGCCTTGGGTTTACCCTCCACAAACTTGGCATAGTCAGCATAGACCGAGTGGTTTAGCGTGCAATCAAGAATGTAGTGATCAATGAGTTCACAAGCTTGAGGCTTAACTTTTAAGGCTTCCACATTTCCTTTTAGGGAAGCGTTTAGGCTATTGAAGTGCAGGCACACCAGGGCTTTAAACTCAGGCGGGGTGGACACTAAATTGAGCTTTGCCTCGGTGGTGAAAACCAAGGTGCCTTCTGATCCGGCCAAAAGGCTTGAAAGATTGAATACCTCCTTTCCGCCGAAAGGCTGGGTATTTGCGAGAATATCCAGGGCGTAACCCGTATTTCTTCTCGGAATATCAGGGTGCGGAAAAACCCTTTCAATTTCTTGGCGGAAATCTTCCTTTCCCAGAGTATTGGAAAACCATCGATAAATTTCACCCTCTAGATTTTCAAGTTTGCACTTGGCATGAAACTCATCCAGGCTTAGGGGTTTGGTATGAATAAAAGACCCATCGGCAAGGAATCCTTTAAGCTCTAAAAGATGCTCGCGAGTAGACCCATAAACCAGAGAACGAGAGCCGCAGGAATTGTTTCCTATCATCCCCCCAATCATGCATCGGTTCGAGGTCGAGGTTTCCGGACCAAAAAAAAGTCCGTATTCATTCAAATGATGGTTAAGTTCATCTCGTATTACTCCCGGTTCAACCCATACCCATGACTCTTCTTGGTTTACTTCCAGAATTTCGGTCATATGCCGAGAAATATCAACCACAATTCCATTTCCAACCACTTGTCCGGCCAGTGAAGTTCCAGCCGCCCTCGGAATCAAAGAAAGCCCTTCTTTTCGGGCAAAATCAATCAAAACCTTTAGGTCTCGAGAATTTTTTGGAAAAACTACCCCCAGAGGAAGCTCCCGGTAGGCCGATGCATCGGTGGCATAAAGCTTTCTTAAACTATCTGAATGACTGAGACTTCCTTGAATCTTTGACTGAAGGATGTCCCATTTTTCCTTGGGTAGATTGGGCTTTTTCATGGAGGCACAAATATGATATTTATTCCTGCAATCTTTTGAATTCCTATTTTAGCCGCTCATGTTATCAAAGAAAACCAAATACGCCATAAATGCCATGCTTTTTCTAGCTAAGAGGAAAGAGCACGGTCCTGTTCTAATCTCATCCATTGCGGAGGAGCAAAACATACCCCAGAAATTTCTTGAGGCCATTCTTCTGGATCTGAAAAATGCTGGGTATTTGAATTCGAAAAAGGGGAGAGGAGGAGGATATTACCTGATCAAGGATCCTGAGGAGGTGAATTTGGCAGAAATCATGCGTCTATTCGACGGACCCATAGCCCTCTTGCCTTGCGTTACCTATCGGTATTACGAACGGTGCGAAGAATGCAAAGACGAGGAAACCTGTGGAATTCGGGATGTATTTCTACAGGTTCGAAATGAAACCGTTGAAAAACTCAAGGCCTCCAATTTGGCGCAGATCATCGACCGCGAGTCTGAACTTGGGGAAAACTAGATTTTCAAGCTTTTCAAAAAGAATACTCTACTAATCCGATAGAGTAAGTATATTTGTGCCCTATGGAAGCATTGACCTTAGAGGCGTGGATTGTTGTGGGTATCATTATATCCGCCTTAATACTGTTTGTAACAGAATGGTTATCAGTTGATTTAATAGCTCTAATGATTGTTGTGGCCTTGGTGGTTACAGGGGTTTTGGGGGTGGATGAGGGGCTTTCAGGATTCTCCAATCCGGCCACCTTAACCGTTGCATTCATGTTTGCCATATCAGCAGCCTTGTTAAAAACGGGGGTTATGCAATTGTGGGGACCCAAGCTTTCCAGGCTATTGAAGCATAATTATTATTTGGGCATGTTGGGCTTGATGTTGGCCGTAGCGGTTTCTTCGGCATTTGTAAACAATACTCCGGTTGTAGCCGTGTTTATTCCTGTGGTTTTGCAGGTAGCTAAGTCCACCGGCATTCCATCTTCCAAAATGCTTATCCCCTTATCCTTTGCCAGCATATTGGGGGGTATGTCAACTCTGTTGGGTACTTCTACCAATATTTTAGTGAACGGAATAGCTGAAGACCACGGCATAGATTCGATAGGATTATTTGCCATGACCCCAGTTGCTGCAGTAATGGGATTGGCCGGTTTGGCTTATTTTGCTTTGATTGGATTTCGTTTGTTGCCAGTGCGTAAGGCGGAAGGAGATTGGAAGGCGGCCTTTGGGGCTCCGGTTTACCTATCCGAAGTAGAGATTACTGCAGAAGGCAAGGCCCATTTAAAGTCGATCATGAACCTGGATTGGGTAAAAGACTTCGACATAGATATCGTAGAGATTCGCAGAAACGGGAATCGTTTTAATATGCCTGCGGGCGATATGGTTTTGGCTGTAGGCGATAAATTGAAGCTGAGGTGCGATGCAGAGACCTTGGGGCATATAACTGCATTGGAGGGCTTAAAGCTGAACACAGAAGAGGTAGATGACCCAGACGATACCGTTCAAATTGAATTGGTTGTAACCTCAAACTCATCTCTTGAGGGAAAGAGCTTGCGGCAATTAGACTTCCGTCGGAAATACAGGGCCATACCTTTGGCCATACGCCATAGAGAGGCCGTTTATTCGGATGATTTACACGATATAAAACTACAGGCTGGGGACGTTATTTTGGCTCGAGCCAAATCGCATTATTTAAAACAGATCAAGCGGGCGGAAACCGAGGAAAAGGCTCCATTTGCCATGCTTTCGGCCGAGGATGTGAATTTCTTTAATCGGCCCGGGTTTTTTAAGGTCTTGGGCATAATGATGGCCATGATTACCGCAGCTGCCTTAGGGGTGCCGGTAGTATTAGCCGCTTTGATAGCATTGGTAGCCTTGGTTTTGACCAGGAGCTTAGCCATGAAGGAAGTTTATACTAGTATCAACTGGAATGTGGTATTTCTTTTAGCGGGAGCTTTGAGCTTGGGCATTGCCATGGAAAAAACCGGCTTGGCTGAGACCTTGGCGGGAGGATTAATTTTAAAATTCGGAGACTTGGGTCCGGTATGGATTTTAGCCTCCTTATACGCGGTAACTGCCATATTAACTGAGATCATGTCGAATACCGCTTCGGCAGCAGTTATGGCCCCATTAGCTATTTCCATATCGAATCAATTGGAAATGAGTCCCATGCCCTTCTTAATCGGTATAATGCTAGCTGCATCGGCTAGTTTTTTGACCCCCATTGGGTACCAAACCAATGCCATGATTTACGGGGCAGGTCAGTATAAATTCACAGACTTCACCCGTACTGGGCTGGGTTTAAGCTTGATAGTTGGGACGATTGCGGTGTGGTTGATACCGAAATTTTTCCCCTTCTAATTTTTTTCAAATTTTTCTTTGAGCGGTTAAAATAAGATTTATATTTGCCACCGCTTTCAGAACAAGAAAGCAATCTAAGGGGCTCTTAGCTCAGCTGGTTCAGAGCACCTGCCTTACAAGCAGGGGGTCACTGGTTCGAATCCAGTAGGGCCCACGGATTTTAGGAAACCTCGCGTCTTTGACGCGAGGTTTTTTTTTTGGGGCGAATTGCAATTCGCCCCGACCACTGCAATTCGCCCCGACAAATCCATTGCAATTCGCCCCAACAGGGCTTATTTTTGGCCTCCCCCAAGCATTGGGGAAAAATTCTCTGCCATGAATCTCAGCGATTATACCTACCATCTTCCTGACCATCGCATTGCTAAGCATCCTCCAAAAGAGAGAGGGAAATCAAAATTATTGGTTTACAAAAAGGGAGAGATCACACACCATAAATTTCCGGAGCTACCTGATTTGCTTCCTGAAGAATCCACCCTGGTTTTCAACAATACCAAGGTGATTCCGGCCCGAATCATTCTACACAAGCCAACGGGAGCTCGCATAGAAGTTTTCCTGCTGGAGCCCCTTTCTCCATCTTGGTCGCATGAGGAGGTGATGAATGCTACCGAATCTTGTACCTGGAAATGCATGATTGGAAATGCCAAAAGATGGCCCCTTGAAACCACCTTGACCCATGATACCCTAAACCTTCAGGCTACCCGCACGGGCGATCAAGAGGTGACTTTTCAATGGAAGGAAGGGCGTTTCAGCGAACTTTTGGAAGCCATTGGTAAGATTCCCTTGCCTCCTTATATGAACCGGGAGGCCGAGGAGGAAGATTTTGAGCGATACCAAACCATTTATTCAAAAATGGAGGGAGCAGTGGCAGCCCCTACTGCCGGACTACATTTCACCGAACCGGTAATGCATGAACTGAAATCCAAGGACATTCCGATGGAATACCTAACCCTCCATGTTTCGGCCGGAACCTTTCAGCCTATAAAGACAGAGGACATCACACAGCATCCCATGCATAACGAGAAGATATGGTTTCACCGAAAAACCATTGAATCCCTGTTAAAGGCGAAAAAAATCATAGCTGTTGGCACCACCTCAATGCGGAGTTTGGAAAGCCTGTTCTGGTTCGGAGCCCTTTTGCATGAAGGAATTACTGAGTTTCGAATAAAAGCAACGGACCCATACCATTTAGCCCCTCCAGTGCTTCAAGATTCCTTGAAAAACGTTTTAGAATTCATGGACCAAAACCAAATGGAGGAATTAGGTGGAGAAACTGAGATATTCATTTATCCGGGTTACGAATTTCAGGTTTGCAAGGGCTTGATCACCAATTATCATCTCCCACAGTCCACCCTAATTTTGCTTGTAGCCGCCTTCATAGGTGAAGACTGGCGCAGAGTTTATGAATCGGCCTTAGCCAATGACTACCAATTTTTGAGCTACGGAGACTCTTCGTTACTAATGAAGTAATTCGGGGCGAATTACCATGGTCGGGGCGAATTGCAATTCGCCCCGACATCATCTCACAATTCGCACCGACAATAGTATAATTTCTCTGAAAAGAAATTTTTCCATAATCTTAACCCAGAAAATACCAATGGAAATGTCTAAGAAAGACCTTAGCATTTCTGTGAAAAAAAGTGAAATGATCGATCAAGAATTAGAACAGGAGCCAGAAGTTCAAGGGAAGCTATATTCTTCAAACGCCATTTTTGGCGCTACCTTTTTAGGAGGTCCAGTGGTTGGGGGGTATTTAATTGGGTCTAATTTTAAAGCAATGGGTAAAACAAGTCTTGGGACCCAAACCATGGTTGTAGGTGTGCTGATTACTATTTTTCTCTTTACCGCCCTTTTCTTTCTTCCGGAGGAGATCATGAACTCTCTTCCAAGAATGGTTATACCTCTCCTTTTTTGCGGTGCTGCCTATTGGTTTGTGCAAGCCAAACAAGGCAAGGTGCTTAAAGCGCTAAAAGGGGAGAAAGATGTGTTTTATCCACACCTTCGGGGTATTGGCATTGGTCTTGGTGCTGGAGTTATAACGGTTGGAATTTTACTAAGTCCAAGTTTGGTTCAAGGGGTTGGCTCATCAAATCCTGAATTTGATAAACGAATGAGCCAGTTTTACCAGAATGAATCCAATACCCTTGGGTTTTACCAGCAATTGGATAAATTGTCAGATAAAGATTTATTGACAGAGCTTGATTTTAAGGTTATACCGGCATGGGAAGAAAACCTAGACCTGATGAATGAGATAAGGGCAATGAAGAACCTCCCCGATGAAATCCGAAAAGAGAACGATATTTTGCATCGATATACCGAACTGAGAATTCATGGGTTTAGCTTGATTAGGAAGTCTTTGGCGGAAAAAACCTATGCCTATCGAGTTCAAATTCAGAAAACCCACCAAGCCATTGATGCTCAAATCGAGCTTTTATCGAAACTAGCTCAAGAAAAATAAGATAGTCGGTTGACTGTAAAAAACGAATCTCGATATGTATAGTGATTCTGGGGTGAATTATAGAAACCAGGGCCCAATGCAATTCGCCCCGACATCATCTCACAATTCGCCTGGACCCTCGTTTAGTTTACAGAAGGCTTGCCTGTTTTAGTAGAAAAAAATGAAAAAAGAAAGGAAATCCCTTCATTGATGATTGTTTCAAGTAAGCATAGAATCCCTTGGTTTGGAGCTCTTGCTGGTATGGCATCCGCACTTCTATTTACCATTGCTTCAACCAAGC
This sequence comes from uncultured Flavobacteriales bacterium, assembly GCA_937139155.1. Taxonomy (GTDB): domain Bacteria; phylum Bacteroidota; class Bacteroidia; order Flavobacteriales; family JBLHRE01; genus CAKZPI01. Next base: position 15,430 of record CAKZPI010000034.1, on the reverse strand, counting down.
TTATAAAATTGGCTTTTTTTGAAATTGATAATTCAGTTTCTAATTTATATAATCCACTCTTCATTGGAGGGCTCTATTCTGTTGCCTTCGTTCTAACTTATGTTTCGAATGTCGAAACCCAACTAAGAATTTTGAATGGAAAGATTGAGTTTGGTACCAAATACATGTTTAGACAAGAGCTCAAGGGGCCTCAAGTTATTGATAAGCAGAATGTAAAATTTTTCAGGGTTAGAAAAAGATCCGATAAGTTTTATGAAATAATTGCCGAACGGAAAGACGGATTTAAGCTGATGCTATATGAGTTCCCCAATAGACTGCCAGCTGAGGGGAAATTTGAGAGCCTGTTAAACCATGAATTAAAAGACTGGAAAAATTAGTTTGGCTTCAATTATGATTATGCGTCGGGGCGAATTGCAATTCGCCCCGACATGAATCCAGAATTCGCCCCAACATGATTCCAGGATTCGCCCCGACCCAAACCAGAAACAGACCTCTCTCAGTCCAAACAAAATCTCCTCAAATCTTCCAGGCTTCCATCAAAATCATTTCCATCTACTAGATGGGAGATGCCTTGAACTCTGACCCTTTCTGTGAATTGATGAAAATCCCAGTTTTCGCCTTTGAGGCGATGTTTTCCGGAGTAGGCGGCAATCCATAATGGGTATCCTTCTACATGACCCTTCAAAATGTCTTGGTAGAATTTTAGTCCGGTGTAAATCATAGGTTTTACTCCATATGTAACTTCAGCCAGTCGTAGCCAATTGAGAACGCCCTTCCTCAAATTGTCGCGCCCATACGGGCTTTCAACTTCCACATCTAAAATAGGAATGAAGTCGCCTGAGTTAAGCCTCACTACGGATTTATAATTTTGAAATTGCTCAGCGGAGTTTTCGTTTGGCCGGTAATAATGGTAGGCGCCACGAATAAAATTATGCTGCTTAGCGGCTTTCCAATTTTCTTTAAATCGTTTGTCTTTCCCGTCGGAACCCATGGTAGAGCGAATGAAAATATATTCTATGGGATGGGAAGACTTTTGAACCTCACTCCACCGTATCTTACCTTGGTAATGCGAAACGTCAAGGCCAAAAATATAATTTGATTCACTTATCCATAAGTTTTCCTTGCCGCCGAATTTGGTTCCAAATAGTTGGGAGGAGGAGTAATTCCATACAAAAATTACAGAAACCAATCCTAGCACAAATACATGAATTAAATGGATTTTTTTATAAATCACCCGGCCTTTCCAAGAAAAGCTTCCACCCATAATATTTCCCTGACGATCTCGAGGCAGACTGGAATTTCGCCTTCTTCGTTTCAATAAAAACCAAACCAACAACAAGGCCAAGATGAACCCGAGAACCAGAATAGAAACCATTGCCCAAAACCGAATGGGGTGAACTTGGGAATATTCAAGAATGAAAAAGTATAGGTTTTTCATGTGTGGAATTAATTATGATCTAAAATAAATGAATTTACCTAAGTCGGGGCGAATTGCAATTCGCCCCGACATCATCCCACAATTCGCCCCGACAATTATTTTTTATAATTTTCTGAGAACTAAAAATCTTAGAACCATGAAATTTTACCACCCGCAACTCCATAACCGGAGGTCTATCCGGTTGAAAGGCTATGATTATGCGCAAAAGGGATTCTATTTTCTGACCTTCAATACCAAAAACAGGGTCAGAATTTTTGGGGAAATATCGTCCAAACAAATGATTCTCAATTCCTTCGGGGTCATCGCTCACGACCAATGGCTGAATACATCCAAAATTAGGCGGAATGTACGGGTGCATGCCTTTATCATCATGCCGGATCATATTCATGGGATTCTCGAAATAACCGAGAATCTAAATCCGCCGGAGCTTAAAAAGGAGGTCGGCAAATTCAGGTCCCCAGCCAATTCCGTCGGGGCCGTAATCCGCGGATTTAAGATTGCTACCATCAAAAGAATCAAGGAAGAAATTCAAAGACCCGGTGCCCACTTGCCCAAACGGCCCACGGAAATAATTCAAAACCTAAACTATAAAATATGGCAAAGGAATTATTATGAGAATATCATCCGCGACCATCCATCCTATATCAATATCACCAACTATATCATCAATAACCCCAAAAAGGCGTAAGGGCGTAAGGGCGAATCGCAATTCGCCCAAGCTCGCCCAAGCCCGCCCAAGCCCGCCCCTATATGAAACCCCAAATTTCATATCGAAAATAGTTCTGGGCTTTTTATATATGGCCTAGAAGCTATCTGTCGCTTGCAATCAATTGAAATACAGTTTTTTATGATTTCAACGCAGGGTGGTTTCATTTTCGGAACGCAGCTTGCCATCTCCTAGGCACATAACCTTAAAAAATCTTTATCATGGGAATATTAGCAACAATTATAGTAGGAGGAATTGCAGGATGGCTCGGTGGAGTTCTTTATAAGGGCTCTGGTTTGGGCATCCTGGGAAATATTTTTATCGGAATTATTGGCGCTGCGGTTGGATACTGGCTGCTCGGCCTTTTAAATATCTACCCCGGTTCAGGATTGTTAGCCTATATTTTTTCGGGCGCCCTAGGGGCAATTGTCATTCTTTTCCTAATTAACCTAATCGCTCGTAAGCTGATTTAGGCGCGAGTGTCACTATATATCGCCAAGGAGCAAATCTAGATTTGCTCCTTTTTTTATTTCCATCTTTCCGTACTTTTCAGGCATGACGGTTCGTGAAATTCTAAATTCAAGATTTGATAAAAACGCATTCTACCAAAAGGTTCATGAAAACAAATCAACCTTCCTGGAATGCGTGAATATTGCCCTCGAAAACCAAGAGCCCATCTCATGGAGAGCAACCTGGGTTCTTGAACATTCCATATCCAAAAACGATGACCGACTCATTCCTTTCATCAATGATTTCCTGGAGGTTTTCCCTCACCGTCCAGAAGGACATCAAAGGTGCATCCTTAGGGTGCTGAGAAGAATGAGTCTAGATGAAGAACAAGAGTCAAGGTATTTCGATCATTGCATGGGGACCTGGGAAAACCGAGGTAGCATTCCAAGCCTACGAATCACAGCCCTTGAAGAGATTTTGAAAATTGCCAAAAAATACCCTGAATTGAAATCAGAGATTTCCTTCCTTCTAGATCCCATGTATGGGGAAGGACTAAGCCCCGGAATTCACCGAACCTTCCTTCGCTTTAAAAAAGACTTTCTAAATTCCTGATCGGAACTTCTTCATCCCAAAACTTACCGGAATCACAGCCGTTGCATACATAATCAAGCTATAAACTGCGGCGGTTATGGCCAGGTCTTCCATTCCTAAGGTAACCACGGCTATATGTATGGCCAAGGTGCCGTTCTGGTTGCCGCTCTCAATGGCTATGGTTAGCTGTTGCTTTAAGTTTAGCCTTCCAGCCTTCCCTAAAATCAATCCTATGCCCATGCCTAAAAGGTTCAACAATAAGGCGGCTATGGCTGCTCGAGCAAAATAATCCACAAAATTCTCCCGCTCCTTAATCACCAAGCCCACAATTACCAGGGCCAATAAAAGGGCAGAGGCTATGCGTACCGGACGGTTTAGCTTCTTGGCTAGTTCGGGTTTGAACTTCCGCGTAAGCATACCAATGGATAGGGGCAGAGCAATTACAATCAGCAAGCTTTGCGCAATGGTTTCAAGAGGAGGTGGAACCTGAGTGGTTTCTGCGTAAATCACCTGATAAGAAAACTGAACCAAAAAGGGGATGGTTATTAAGGTGACCAAACTATTCAAGGCGGTTAAACTCACCGATAAGGCCAGGTCTGCCTTGGCCAATAAACTCAGCAAATTTGAGGTGGGACCGCCAGGACATGCTGCCAGAATCATCAATCCCATGGCAATGGGTGGCTCTAAATTCAAAACCTCAATCAAGCCCAAGCCCAACAAGGGTAAGAGAATGATTTGGGCTAAAAACCCGAGGAATACCGCCCTCGGAGCTTCTAAGATTCGCTTGAAATCTTGTCCCGTTAAGGAAAGCCCCATACCAATCATGATGACGGCTAAGGCCCCACCCAATATGGCCGTTGATAATGTGTCCATGGTCAAAGTATTTGCTTGTGAATATACATTTTCAAATCAGGTTTTTTCCATAGCTTGGAGGAAGAAAGTCTTTAAATAAAATGGTAAGGTTTTTGGAACTGAAACTTTAATCCCCCTAACCTCAATTTCCTCCTATGCGAAAACTACTATCCCTCGCTTTGCTTGCTTTGAGCTTTGTTTCCCCTGCAAAAGACACCTTGAATCTTGAATCAAAACTCCTTGGAGCTACCGTTTTTTTCACAGGTGCAGAACTAAACCATAGCTCAAAAATTAGCCTTAAAAAAGGCATTCAATTGGTTAAAATTTCAGGCCTACCCATTCATCTAAACCCCCAAACGGTTCAGGTCAAAGGACAAAAGGGAATTCTGATTCGATCGGTGAGCACCGATCAGGAAAAATTTGCTTTCAAAAAATCTCAAGCCGAAAAAGATGTGCTTGAAAAAATCAAAGAAATAGACATTGAAAGAGCCAGGATTTCAGAAGAGTATCATGTTCTTACCGGTGAAGAAGAACTCCTTCTGGCCAACCAAGACCTGGGGTCTTCAAAGGGTGCCAAGGTAGAGGAGGTCAAGCTTGCAGCGGCTTACTACCGGGCCCGATTCAACGAGATCAAGAATCGGAAGATTGATATAAAAATTGCCCTGAAGCGGATGGAAGAACGAAAGCGTGAAATCCTTATTAACCAGATTTCTCTCAATAAGTCAAAGGAGATTAAGGCTTTCATTTTGATTGAACTTGAGTCTGAATTTACCGGGGAAACAAACCTTGAATTCTCTTATTTCATTGAATCAGCCGGCTGGAATCCTACCTATGATTTCCGGGTGGAAGAACTGAACAAACCCATTGAAATTAATTATAAAGCAGAGATTTTTCAGTCCTCAGGTTTTGATTGGAAAGACATTGAAATCACGCTTTCTTCCTCCTCTCCCTCGCAATCGGGCAAAAAGCCCAGTCTGGTGAAATGGTACATCACCCAACCCGATCCGCTTGAAAACAAAGATCAACTCAGGCATTTTGGCGGGGTAAAAGGGGTGGTGATTGACCGAAGCGGAGAGCCTCTGCCCTTTGCAAATCTTCATTTTACACAAAATGAAAAGGTGGTTTATGCCGGACAAGCAGATGCCGAAGGGCGGTTTAAATTCAATCCCCTTCCTGTGGGAAACTATAAGCTTTCCGCCTATTATTTAGGGTTCAAAAAATTCACAGTTGGCCTTTATGTGCGCCTGGATGAGTTCACTTCCGTGGATGTGGTTATGGATGAAGCAGCCAACCAGGTAAAAGAGGTGGCTGTGGTGGAAACCATTTCAAGTCAAGCAGCACCTAGCAGAAGCATGTCCATTCGAAACGAGGCCATGAGCCAATCCTATAATATTCGAGGTTCTAGAGGAGGGAATTCCGATGTTTATATTGATGGAATCAAGGTTAGAGGATCAGGTTCCCTGCCTCAGTTATCCGCGGATCAAGTGAACCTAAAGACCCCACCATCCTATATTTCAACCTCCTTGAAAACTGCGGTTCTGAATTATGAGTATAAAATCAATACCCCCTATACCATCCCGTCTAACGGAGAGATTTACACGGTTCAATTCAAGCAAGAGCTAAAGCCAGTGACCTATGAATTTCAATTGGTTCCAAGGCTTTCAAAAGATGGGTATCTGGTGGCGCTTTTAAGCGATTGGGACGAACTCAACCTTGTTTCAGGGGAGGTGCAAATCTTCTACCAAGGTACCTTTCAAGGGAAGTCGTTCTTAGATACCGACGTGCTTACCGATACCATGGAAATATCCCTGGGAAGAGATAAGGGAATTGTGGTATCCCGCATTAGCGACAAGGAAAATCTAAAATGGTTTAACCTCGGAAAAACTTCCAAAGAGCAGGTGGCCTGGACCATAGAAGTCTTTAATTCCAAACCCCAAGAGGTTCGGGTGGTTGTAAAAGATCAGTTTCCTTTCTCAGACCATAGTCAGATCAAGATTGAACTTCAAGAAGCCCCAGGAGCCAAGGTGATTCAGAACAAGGGCATCCTGATTTGGTCAGAAAAACTGCAGCCAGGTGAAAAGGTGAAGTACAAGTATACCTATACCCTTGAGTATCCGGTTCAGTACCAACATTTATTCAGGTAGTTTATCTGAGTTAAGAACCTAAGACAAAGACCATGAAAAATATATTTCTCCTCCTTTTTGCTGCTTTTTCCCTTTCGGCGCAAGCCACAGATACTACCCAATTTAATCCGGAACTGAAATCGGTTAAGGTTTTCTTTTCAGGGGCTGAACTTCACCATAAAGGTGATTTCGCCTTTCAAAAAGGAATTCAATTTATTCGGGTTGAAGGACTTCCGGTGAACCTAGAAAAGAGGTCAATCCAGGTAAAAGGAATTGACGGAGTTACCATCCGGTCCGTTCGTGCCAAACAAAAGCAAGAATCGCTTTTTAAGTCGGGTGACCAAATTGTCATTGAAGATGAACTGGAAAAAATAGACATTGAAATTATGAGGGTTTCTGCCCAGTACACTTCGCTTACGCTGGAAGAAGACCTGATCTTGAAAAACCAAAGAGTCTATGCCAGCCCTTCGGAGTCTAGGGTGGTAAAAATCCAGGAGTCTGCTAAGTTCTACCAAGATAGGGTCCTGGCCATTCGGAAAGAGAAAATTGATCTCAAACTCAAAATCAAAGACCTGGAAACTAAAAAGTCAGAATATTTGATTTCACAGGGGCAAGCCAATACTCAGAAAAAATTATCCACCTATGCCTTGATTGAAGTTTTGGCCCAAGAGGCGGGTGTAAAAGAAATTGAGCTTTCCTATTTTCTTTCTTCTGCAGGCTGGGAACCGGAATACGATTTCAGGGTAAATTCTGTGGGAGAACCCTTGTTGGTGGATTTTAAAGCAAACATTGTTCAAAGCACAGGAATCGACTGGAAGGACGTGAAAATTACCCTTTCTACGGCCAATCCTTCTCAATCTGCCAAAGTTCCTGTTTTAGACCGTTGGTACATTACCCGTCGACAAGAGGATCAGCGGCGGCTTGCGCCTTCAAACCCTGATTTGGGCTTAACCCTTGAGGGGGTGGTTTATGACGAACATACCCAAGAGCCCATACCAACAGCTAATGTGGTGGTGAAACAAGGGGATGAAGTTATTAATGGAACGGCCTCGGACTTTGACGGAAACTTCCGAATTTCAAACCTTAGGCATGGAACCTTTACGGTTGAGGTTAGTTTTATTGGCTACGCAACCAAAACCATCCACGGGGTTTATATTCATCCGGGTGGGGCAACAAATTTGAATATTGAGCTTTCGCCGGATGTTGCAATGCTCGGCATGGTTGAGGTAGTTGAATATTCAGTGCCTTTGATTGATCCAGATAATGGCTCTGGAAGAACCATTACCAGAGAAGAGATTCACCGCTCACCTCAAAGAAATATATCTAGCATTGCTGCCGATGCTCGGGGGGCTCGGCAATCCGATGAAGGGGAGGCCATTTCAAACCCTCGAATTTTTATTTCCAATACCCTGAAAAAAGCCATGATCAGCAATGAATATGAAATTGAAGACTCTTATACCATTCCCTCCAACCGCGAGGAGGTAAGCTTGAGAATTCAACAAGACAGCCTTCCGGCTTTCTATGAGTTCCATGTAGTTCCAAGGGTTTCATCCTCAGCATTTCTCACGGCCCATATTCTTGATTGGCAATACTTAAACCTGCTCTCAGCCAATGCCAATATTTTTTACCAAGGTACCTACCAAGGCAAAACCTATTTGAATACTGAAATTCTGAAGGATACCCTTGAAGTTTCCTTGGGCAGGGATGAGTCTGTGGTGGTTTCCCGCGAAAGCGATAAAGAAAACCTCAAACTCTTGAACATTGGTAAGCAAATCAAAGAAGAAATCGCTTGGAAAATTGAGGTATACAACGGGAAATCATCGGAGATTACTCTGGTCATCGAAGATCAGTATCCTTTTTCAAACAATTCCAGCATCTTGATCACTCCAGGAGCAGCTGAGGGAGCCAAGGTAGATGCAGTGCGGGGAATCATCCGGTGGAAAACCACCCTGGGGCCCCAGGAAAAACTGGAACGAAATCATTCCTATATTTTAGAATATCCAAAAGAGTTTCAATACCTCTTTAATTAGTCATTGTAGGCTAATTTTAGTCTCATTACCTTCGTGGAAATTGGCTTGAACCATGTGTACAGTTACCTATATTCCCTCGGATAAGGGCTTTATTTTAACGGCAAACCGAGATGAATTTGCAGACCGAAAGCCGGCTAGCTTTCCAAATACCAGGGCCTCAAAGAGGGGAGAGGTAACTTTTCCGGCGGATGGAGACGCAGGTGGCACTTGGATTGCTACCTCACCAAGTTTAACCGTTTCGCTCTTGAACGGAAACTACAACCGCGACCCCAATATCACCTACCGAAAAAGCAGAGGTTTGGTGGCCCTTGACCCCTTTGATTTTGATTCGGTTGATGAATATCTAGAACAGGCCAATTTTGAAGGCATTAACGGTTTTAAAATGCTCCTCATTGAAGAGGAGGTTCTCACCGAAATAACTTGGGATGGAAACCAATTGACCCGAGAGTCTCATAAACCTGAAATTCCTAATATTTGGGTGTCCATTCCTAAGAAATTTCAGCACATCTTAGAGTGGAGAAAGTCTGCCTTCCGTCAGTTTCTGACCAATAACCCCAAACCAAATCCAAGCAAAATTCGAGAGTTTCATCAAATTAAAACAGACCCCACCGGACTAGGAACTCAGATTGAAAAAAACAATATGGTCTTCACCGTTTCCATGACCCAGGTACGGCTTGAAGAAAAAAATCCTGAAATTTCTTATTGCTCTTTCAAGTAAGGAATAGCCTAGTATTCAGCGTGATTAATTTCTCCCATTCTTGGATTTTTCCCATTTTCAAAAATCCACAGATAAATCTCTGACGTAGGTCAGTGTGAAGCGGGTGCAAGATTGTGCCCTTGAAAATTTAAAAACCAATTCACGCTGATTATGCATCAATTCTTACGAACCTTTAAGTTTTTATCCATTTGCATGGGATTGCTCTTTAGCAATTTCCTTTTTGCAGGACATTTAACCGATAAACTCATGGTTTCAGCCAAGATGACTGGCGACCAAGAGGTGCCTTCGGTAAGCACAAACGCCCTTGGAGTGGCGTCAATCACCTTTAACTCCGCTAGAGACACTGCTTATTTTAATGCTTCGGTAAACGGACTTTCAGGGGCTATCACAGGCATCCACATCCACGAAGGTGCTGCTGGCACCAACGGTCCGGTGGTAGTTGACCTGAGTCCGGGTATCGAGGGAAATCGAATCGTTTATACCCTAACCGGTTCCGATCTTACGCCCGCTACCGTAGCCAAGCTTCTTTCAGGGAAAATGTACTTGAACGTGCACACGGCTATGAATCCGAACGGAGAAATTCGTGGGCAGTTGGTGCTTGAAAAAGACCAAGCTTTCCATGTTACTCTTGACACTGCGCAACAAACACATTCGGTAAACAACCAAGCCTTTGGTACGGCTGTGTTTAACCTGAGTCATAACAAAGCTGAAATTGAATTTGAACTTGTTGCAGACTCTTTATCGGGAGCTATTACGGCTGCTCACCTGCATTTCGGTGCTGCCGGACAAGCAGGTCCTGTTGCTGTAGATCTAAGTTCTTTCATTTCAGGAAATAGAATTTCAGGTACCCTTCAAACTTCTGCAGGCCCAATCGGTTTGCTAGATAGCATGATGGCAGGAAATATCTATGTGAATGTGCACACCATGGCCAACCCAGCGGGTGAGATTCGCGGACAAGTTAAAATGAGTCCTTATTTAAATTTTGATGCCTTCTTAAACACGGCTCAAGAAATTCCTGCTCCTTCCGGTTCAAATGCAACTGGAGTTGCTTGGTTTTCAGTTTCTCAAACCATGGATACCCTATGGTACGAGGTTCAAGCAGAAGGGCTTACAGGTTCAATCACCGGGGCTCATATTCACCTTGGGTCTCTTGGAAATACAGGAGGCGTAGCCATTGATTTAAGCTCTGGAATTACCCAAGGGTCTAGAATCAAAGGCATGATTACCGGTTCTTCCATCAATCCTGGAATTGTAAATACCATGCTTTCAGGTGGAACTTATTTGAACCTTCACACCACTGCAAATCCGGCAGGTGAAATTCGCGGACAGGTTTACCGTCTTGCTAGAGAGGCTTATTCTTTCTCCCTTGAAGGGGAACAAGAGGTGCCTTCTGTTTTCACCACGGCCCGAGGCTCTGGTTTGGTTACCATTGACCGCGACCAGTCAAATGCCCACATCATGATGGTGACTTCTGACCTTACCGGTCCGCTTACCGGGGCTCATTTCCATGTAGGAGAAACCGGTGTTAACGGTCCTGTGGTTTACAACTTAACCCCACTTTTCAGTCAAACGGGTGTTGACGATGCCGCTTTCGGTTACTGGACTTCTGCGGATATGCCAGCTTTCATGACCAGCAATTCAGCTCAGTTCAGACATGATTCAATTTATGTAAACCTACATACAGCGGCCAATCCGGGCGGTGAACTACGCGGACAAGTACTTCGTGGAGATGTAGGTTTTGCCCACCTATCTTACGAGAATGGTGAAAGACCTTACGATCCTCAGTTCACTAAAAACATGCTTTTCTCGGCTAAAATGACCGGAGACCAAGAGGTTCCTCCAGTGATGACCTCTGCCCTAGGAGTAGCTGGATTCTCTTTGAATCCTACCCTTGATACCATTTTTGTGAACGCTACAGCGGATGGCCTGAGTGGAAGCATTACAGGTATTCACGTTCATGAAGGACTTCCTGGAACCAGCGGAAGCGTTGTACATGACCTTTCAAACGGAATTGAAGGAAACAAGGTTACCGGATTCATTACAGGATTTGATCTTGGAAAGTTCATCCGTGGTGAGTATTATTTAAACCTGCATACAGCGGCCAACCCAACCGGAGAAATCCGTGGCCAAATCAATTTCGAAACCTCTACTACCTTTACCAATGAGGCCAACGGAGCTCAAGAAGTTCCTCCCGCCACTGGAAACGGATTTGGTAGAGCTGTATTCAACCTTTCTGCCGACCAATCTTTCCTTGAATTTAAGGTTCAAGCTACTGGATTAACCGGAGCCATTACCGGTGCTCACCTTCATGTTGGTGCCCCTGGAGTGGCCGGTGCAGTTGTAGAAGACCTTACCCCATTTATTGATGGATTCAATATTGAAGGAGTAGTTATGCCTTCTGCCTACCTAAGTGATCTATTGGCTGGTGATATTTACCTAAACATTCATACCGCAGATAATCCTGCTGGGGAAATCAGAGCCCAATTGATTCAAGAAAAGAATATGAGTTTTGATGCTACCCTTAACGGAGCTCAAGAAGCACCTGCCGCTGAAGCACCTGGTAAAGGAGTTGCAAGCATGTATTTCTCGGATGGTATGGACTCTCTTTACTATGACATTGTAGTAAACAAGCTTAGTGGTCCAATCACCGGAGTTCACATTCACCAAGGATTCCTTGGAAGTTCAGGTGCTGTTGTAACCAACCTTAGTTCAAACATCAACGGAAATAGAATTCAAGGTTCCATTACAGGTTCTGATCTTTCGCCTAGTTTGGTGGAAATCATGATTACCGGTGAGGCTTATATCAATGTACATACTGCCGCCTTCCCGAACGGTGAGGTTCGCGGACAAATCTTTAGAAATGCCCATGACGGTTATGCCTATTCTGCCTGTGGAAACCAAGAAGTTCCTGCAGTTACTGCCGATGCCTACGGTTCTGGAATCTTTTCTGTAAACCGTGAGCACACCAAGGCCCATGTAATGTTTACTTCCACGGATTTAACCGGAAGCATCACCGGAGCTCATTTGCACAATGCAGCATCGGGCTCTAACGGACCCGTGATTACCGATCTTACCCAGTCTCTTAATATGAACAGCGGCTTTGCTTATGTTGATTTTGATTCAACCAAAACGGCTGAAACCAAGGCCGGAAATGTGTACTTGAACATTCACACCAATGCCAATATGAATGGTGAATTAAGAGGTCAAGTTTTAAATCAGGATGATTGCCCATCAAATACAATTGGCCTTGAGGATGCGTCTCTTGCTTCCATCAAGCTCTATCCAAATCCAGCTACCGTGAATACCAAGCTAGATTTCGGAAAAGAGGTAAATGCCGAAATTCAGGTTCTGAACCTTCAGGGCCAGGTAATTTTGACTACCAATTTCCAGGGTTCAATTTTTGAATTGAATACCCAAGATTTTGCCTCAGGTCTGTATTTGATTCAGATCAACCTTGACAAGGAGTCTTACTCTACCCGCTTCTCGGTTCAGTAAGTTTCATGTTTTAAGTTGAGCGGAAAGCCATCTCGTTTCGGGGTGGCTTTTTTTTTGCTTTCGCCGATGAGGTTAAGGCCTTAAATCATAAATCCGAACATGTTCATGCCTTCCAATTTCATGGTTTAAATAAGGGGCAAGCTCAGGCTTTTCAGCTTCCTTAGGATGGGATATGATGAGGTACTCAGCTCCCCATTTCAATTGCTGTTCAATCATTTCCGGATACGATTTCTTTCCCTTGTATAAATTGGTAAACCCCTTTTGATCAAGAAAGGATAGACCAATATTCGGGCTCGGGTCTGGAATCAATATCACCCGATCCATTCGATCGAGGCCCAAGGAGTCTAAAACGGGTCGCATGCTTTCCAAAGCCTTCCGGTTTTTCGCATAATCCCAATGGTACCACTCAAAACGTTTGATTTCCCAATTCGATAGGGTCCATTTTTGCTCATACAGCCATCCCTTATCCACGTATTTGATTTGGTTCCGGACCATGCCGGTTCCCATAATCCCTAGAATGAAAACAGAAGCAAGTGTCCAAACCCAAGGCCTGCAAGAGGTGAAAATTCCGTGCAATCCAAGACCTATTAATGGAATGAGGAGCAAATGAACTTCTAAGAAATAATAATCGTGGTGGTCAAGATGCTTGAACCAAAGAATGAAATAGGCAATCAATCCTAAACCCATCCCCGCCAAGGAAACCAATAAGGCCTTTGAAACGCGATCTCTGCTAAAGTACAAACCCAAAACACTCATTAAAACTAAGGCCCAGCCCCAAGGAGGATAAACCCCCGAGAGCAAATGCCTAAACCCTCTTTTAGCATCTCCAATTAGATCTTGACTCTCCCAAATGGGTTTTATTTTGGTGAGGAAATACTGAGAACCGCTGGCTGAATTGTACTGGTGAACCCAGTAATACCAAGCTCCAACCAAAACAAAGGGGGCGGATAAAAGGATCAAGGCTTTGATTCTATTCTTAAAGAATTTCTCCTCATTTCTTCCCAAATCCCATTGGCTTTTGCCTTCCAGTAACCATATGATTAACGGACCCGCCAGGCCAATCAACATGGTGATTCTCAATAAACCGGAAAGGGATGCCAAACCAAGGGCCCAGTAAAAGAATTTGGAAGATGAATGATTGTAGTACTTAAGCCAGGCCCAATAAGCCCCAATCATCAGGCTTAAAGACAAGAAATTTGGCAGGTAATTGGTAGAGTAATACAGAATGATGGGTGAGAAGTACAAGGCGAAAAAGGTGGATATGCTGGTTTTCCAACCTAAGTTTTTCCAAGTCCAGAAAAACAAGAAACCTGAAAAAATTAAAAAAGGAATGAAGTTTAAAAACCTTCCAAGCCAGTAATTCTCTCCACTAATTTTCCAGCCAGCCGCTGTAAGGTAGGGTAGAAGCGGGAGTTCGCCAACGCCCATTCCTTCCTTGCCTGCCTGGTAGTGAATCTTCGGTTCAAGGAAGTTCATCCCTTCATGGTAATAATTCAGGGCTTGTGAGTACACATCGGTTTGCCTCCATTGATGCACCGAATAAGGAGGGTGATTAAGGGCATAGAAACTCTTAGTGAGGCTTAAAGAGAGGAAAACCAATCCTAAGAAGCATAGAATGGGAAAGTAAAAGGAATCCCGAAAATTCATTTCAATTTTGAATTATAGAGGATACAAAGGTATAATGTCCTCCAAAAGAAATATTGACCCACCTACCAGAATTAAATCCTCTGGATTGGCTGCTTTTTTGGCTGCCTCCAAAGCCTTAGCAACCGAGTCATAGGCCTGATGGGGGAGCTGGAACAAAGAAAAGTTTCCGGAAAGTTCGTTTAAATCCATGCCTCTTGGAACATCCGGCTTGCAAATATAATACTGGGCATCCTTGGGTAGTAAGCAAAGCACTGGGTGGGGGTTCTTGTCAGATACCATTCCGAAAACCCAATGTATTTTATGATAGCGGCCCTTTTTGATTTCGGCTATAGCCACCTTAACCCCATCAGGATTATGGCAAGTGTCAAGGATTAAATCAGGCTTAGATTCAACCTTTTCCCACCGACCCCGAAAGCCGGTATTCTTACGAATCTTGGTTAGTCCGGTGGCAATGGCCTTATCAGATACCATATATCCAAGCTCATTCAAAACATCAATAGTGGTAAGCAAGGTGGCCTGGTTTTCCTTCTGGAAATCACCGGTTAAATCACTAGGCATCCATGGGTACTCACTTTGAAAGGCTCGGTAAATAGGAGATTTTAGTTCTTTGGCAAGGGCTTCAAAAACTGGATAGGTTTCAGCATGGTAGGCCCCAATAACAACTGGGCGGTCTTTTTTGATGATTCCGGCTTTTTCTCCTGCAATCTCAGCCAGGGTGTCTCCTAGAAAAGTCTGGTGGTCAAGCCCGATTTGGGTAATCACCGAAACCTCAGGGTCAATAATGTTGGTGGCATCCAATCTTCCGCCCATGCCTACTTCAATTACTGCAAAATCCACTTCTTCTTGAGCGAAATATTGAAAGGCCAAAGCCACCGTCATTTCAAAGAATGAGGGCTGGATGGATTCAAAGATGTCTCGGTTTCTTTCTACAAAATCAACCACAAATTCTTCGGGAACCATTTTCCCATTTATTCGGGCCCTTTCTCTGAAATCGTGAAGGTGAGGGGAGGTATAAAGTCCTGTTTTGTATCCTTCTTCAACAAGAACGGAAGCCAAACCATGGGCTACAGAGCCTTTACCATTGGTTCCGGCAATGTGAATGGATTTGAATTTTTTTTCAGGATGACCGAGGTGGTCAATAAGGGCATTTACCTTGTCTAAGTCTTTTCGAAAGGCAACCGCTCCTTGTCTTTGAAACATGGGCAATTGGCTCATAAGCCAATCCAGCGTTTCAGGATAGTTCATTAATTCTTCTTGAATATATAAACGATGTAGCCAATTTGGCTATCGGCTGCCGACATATCGGATTGCCACCTGGTTTCTTTGGCTGCCTTTTCGGCTTCACGCATAAGGCAAAGATCGGTTGTGGTAGAGCCTTTT
>CAKZPI010000033.1 GCA_937139155.1 uncultured Flavobacteriales bacterium | reverse complement strand
AGATATGAGGCCGTAGAATTAAAGGTTTCAAAACGCAGGCCATTGGAGTTAACCATTTTAACTTTAGGCACAACAATATGGCCATCCACGCTTAAATTGTCAGTGAATTTTGAATCCCCCTCGGCATAAAATCCACCACCAAGACCTCCAGGGCCACCAACAGTTTCACTCCAAACCTGAAGGGCATAGGTGCTGTCAGGCCGCTCATCAATCACATCATAAAGCCTAGTGTATAAATTGTCGACATTGGTAAAAACGGAAACACCTGTTTCGGTTATTGCAAAGCGGGTTGTTTTGGCGATATCATTCCCACTATTAATGGATGTGCCAAAGGTGAAAAACCGAATTGATCCCTCTCGAGTTACTCCATCCCCTCGGTACATATTACCGAAGCCTGATGTTTCAAGATTTCCCGATCCATTCAAAAAGGAGGTGAATTCAAACTGACCACTTATTGTATTCCTGGTCATATTCGTATTGTTATTCAAGCCACCAAGTTGGAAGGTTCCTCTACCTATGAGCGATTGCACTTGAAAGGCATCGTTGCCGGTTGTTGTCGTAAAAACAGGTTTAGTGACGGCTCGGTATGACAAAGGGCCGGCTAGCTCAAGAGAGTCAAAAACCGCCCCGTTAAGCCACCTGTAATAGAAAGGATTGTCAACCTGGCCCTGTACTGATAGAGCGAATAAGCTTAGTAGGAATAAAATTAGTTGCCTTTTCATGTTATATTGCCATGTATTAACCCGCTAACTTGAGTACCAAAATCAATGGTACCCGTAGCAGAATTAAAGGTTATGTTTTGAAAACCGGTCCAGATATCTTGACCTGACAGGAACAGCATTAAATCTTGCTCAGACTTTCCAATAAAGTCATCATTCTGATAAAGTTGCTGGTTTGAAAGTGTTTCGCTGACTCCAATCAAAGGCAATTGATACACTACCGGACCTTGAATTGCTCCTGAGAAATAATGAACTATGATTACGCCTCCAGATGGGGGTGTGAATTCAAAATTCACATCGCTTCCGGAAACCTGGTAATCATTACCAGCCCCTTCATTAAGACGCTGACCGTTCAGGTAAACGCCCAAAATCTGATCAGGACTTTCGCTCAAGGCAAATGAGGCTACAATTCCGTCAGTATCAAAGTTATCTTCGTTGTAACTTGCAACTGGCTGGCCTGCTCCTAAGCCTCCTCCTGGCGATATGGGTGCTCCGGCTGCCATTAGTTCCCAACATTTCTAGTCTCATAAAATGTCACCTCCTCGGACCCATCAATCACCGAATGATTAACGTTCCATACCTGGTTGTACGTTGATCCTTTAATCCACTCAAAGGAAGCAACCTCACCAGGGGCCAGCACAAAAGATCCCACAGCCACCTGATTAACAATTGAAGTCAAGGTGGCATCCTGAGATCCAGTATTTTTTATATCATAAGCCTTGGTCAAGGATATGGTATGCTTGGCATTTTGATTCCCGGAAATCTGGGTAATCTTAGTATATTGTTTAACACTGCAAGCCATTATTTAAATACAATTGCTGCGGCAATAATAAGTGTGATTAACACCGCCGCAATGATTAATGACTTCTTGTTTTCGGCAGCCATTTGAGCAATGCTAACTTGAGCTCTTGCGTTTTCAATGGATGCCCCGGCCTGGGCTTTTGTGGCCTCTAAGTTCTCATCAGCCGTTAATATGGAGGCTAACCCCTGGCTAATAAAACCAAGAGACTGAAGTGCGGCCATGCCACCAGCAAAAGAGGCAACCTGACAACCTTGGTAGGCTGCGATTCCCTTTGATTGTTTATGCTTGTTTACTCGCTGAATTTGAATCATGGCTCTTTGTTTGTGTTCAGGATTGACCCACCGCCCGTTTTTCTTTAAAGCTTCTAAAGCCCTAACCGCTCCATCTGGATCTAAGCCCATTTTTACATAATGCTTGAAGGCTATTTCGTCAGCCTCAAACTCGTTGAAGGTCTTACCCTTGATGTGCCCGTACTCATGTAGAAGCACGTAAAGCCTCTCTTCATACGGCAGTTTTCCCCATCTATCAGGGTTGATTAATATGACACCCTTATCAGGAATTGAGACGGCTAATCCGTTAATCTCCCTAGAAAACTGAATATCCTTAATCCCCTTCATTTTAATGGCGAAGGGCAACCAAGATTACTACTAGAACTACCAAAACAAGGCCTCCTACGGCAATTAGGTTCAGGTAGCCTCCTAGATCCTTTTCTTCCTTTGCTGGCTTAGGTTCTTCAGGTGTACTAACGGATCCTTGATTCAGGATTCCCTGGTCAAATTCGTTAAGCTTCAAAAGCCAAGTTGAGAAAATCCCTTTCAAGGCATTCCAACCGGTGTTTTGAGTGTCGTCAGCAACTATACCCTTATCGGTAAAGTTCATCCCACCCCCAAAACCAACCTCACGGTACACTTCAGTCACAAAATCATCACCGTGTTCACGGTAAGCCATTGCAAACACATGAGGATCATGAATGGATGGGTACCCAAACCTTGATAAAAGCCGGCCAACCACCTCAGGGTGGCTAGCCAGCTTGTCTATGACTTCTTTTTCCGTCATTGGTCAGATTATCTTGCTCTACCAGGAAGCTGAGCGGCTGAAGCCTTACCCTGCCACTGATCAGCAAAAATTCCAGCTACATTGAACACTTCACTGAAAAACAGCGAAAGAGTGGTCGTAGAGCTTCCTACAATTGGAAGTTCAATTCGAGTTTGATCATCAAACTGAATATCCTCTTCCACAGTAGCCACCCCTTCTTTGTTTGCATACTCATCAGTATACTGAGACAACGGGAAGGTTTTGGTTTCCGCTGATTTAAAGGGAGACTCATGTTTAACGGTCAAAATCTGCTCAATCTGGCCTGCTACATCAGAATTGATTTTCATCACTGACATAAGCGAAGGAACCTTTTGAATGAATTGATTAAACAATTCAATTGCCTGTGGTGAGCCAGATGCACTTAGGCCTGCGTCACCATTAACATCATTAAAGGCTCCGGTTTGAATCAAACCACTAGCCCCTGAATCTAAGCCAGGACATAGCAAAAGGGTACGTGAAGCTGCATTTGCATTGGTCACGTTAATGGTCATCACACGTCCGCGCATGTAACCACCTCTTTCATTTGGCCCACCGTATCCAGCGCGGCCATTGGCTAGAAGAGCAATTTCGGCTGCCCCTCCTTCGTAAGGAGCCAACTTACCTTCTTTGGCTAAGGCCATAAGGTCATTTGGCGAGTACTTCTTGATTTTCATCTTGATTTTGATTTGAAGATTTTTTTGTTGGTGAGGTTAACCGTTACCCTTGTTCCAGTCCCAGGCGTAGGTTGTTCGCTGAACAGCTTTCATTCCGTCAGAATAAAAGACCTCTGTTCTTGATAACAACTTGGTAATCACGTGCCAAATAATGGCGGCAATTAGTACAGAAATAACAAGTTCCCAGTCAATTCTCATGATTTACCCTCTTTTAACCCTTAAGCGTTTGCGCTGAGAAAAGGTCTCTTCGCCGTTTACAAGGGTTGATTCAACGAAGAAGTAGTTGAATCCGAAAACAATGGCGGCCAGAACTAAGCCAGTCACAATCATTTTCCAATCGATTAATTTTTTCATGGTCAGAAAATTGGTTCAAATATTGAGATGACAAACATCTAAACAAGTTGACCACATGCTTACCAGTAAGGGGCCTGGTAAGCGATTAAGGTAAGTTTATTGACAAAAAAGGCCGTCAAAACGGAGAATGTGAAGCTTTGAGAATTTAGTTTATAGGACCCAAAAATTAAATTCTTTTGTACTTTTGAAAAAAGAAAGGGAGGCCATCCCAGATAACGACCTCCCATTTCTCCAAGCTTCAAACAAACAATCGCTTCGACTGTTCTAGCTTGCAAGGCTGATTAATGAAAGTTAATCCACCGGTACCCAAAAGGCAAAGTACCTGCCTTTCTTCGGTGTTATGCGTTTCCCGTTTACCAAACGTGAAGTGCATATCACCAACCGGTGTAATTTTCCATTAATCATTTTCGATTTCTTTTTCATAAAATGATTAATTAGAAATTAAGATCCAGGGGACTTTCCCCTGTACCCATTAATCCCTTTTTGTTGAACTGGCAACAAATCAGGTGGGGTTTCTTAAATGCTTTGGAAATAAAAAAGGCTCCAGTGGTAAATTGGAGCCTTTTTAGTTTGTTTTAAATGACACTGGAATTTCTAACCCAATCATTTAAAAAAGAAATCGACTTCAAAAGTAAGAAAAAGAAAGAACGCAACGCAAAACCCTGTATTATATTCGGTTTCCTCAAATATCTGGCGATATTGTGCTGCATCCAACCTCCATTTTTCCACATTTTCTACCATTTATCAACCGCTTATTTTCAATTGTTTATGAAAACACCTTGAAACATTAGGCCTGGCGAGAAAAAGGAAAGTGGTTTGTAAATTAATCAACATTTTATCCACCGAAAAAAATCAATCTGGGCAGCCTATAAGCTTAAATATAGTCTCTACTTGTTTAGGCGTGAAGGCCTTTCCCTTTATGTGACCTATTTTTTTTTGGTGCGGAGATAACCAGGCATTCAAGGTTTTCAAACTAACCCCATACCGGTGGGCTAGGTCTGTTTTTGACATGGGTGTGTATTTCTTACCCTCCATACTCTACCGTTTCATTATAGTATCTGCTTGGATGGGCCTTAACTCGCTCAAATGCTTTATGTAGTCCTTCTTCTGGGTATTTGTGCTTAATGAAGGAATTCAGTGAATCCTTAGTTTTAAAAAGGGTAATCAAGTCGCAAATACGAATTAGATCCGAAGGAACCGATGCCAAGGAGTGAAATACAAACACCAGGTCAAGGTTTTTTTGCTTGCTGTCAAGAACAAACCTTTTAACATCTGGTGTTAACTTGCTCCCAACATATTTGGTGGCATCCTCAAAAATCAAGGTAGAATTGTAAGCCTTGGCTTCAACTGCTTTCATCATATGATTTGTGTCTGATGAAAAACACCTGGCTTTAACCCCTGATTTCAGGTGACCGATTTGATCCATTTTCACCAAGGGATAGTCTTGCCAAGCAGGGGAATCAAAGGTATCAAGGACTAATACCGTTTTTCTGTGAGCCTCAAAGGCTTTTTTTAAAAAGGTAGTCTTGCCAGTTCCCCTGGTTCCTACCAAGATGGTAACAAGATTTATCCTTTTTTCGCTCATTCTTCTACCTGATCCTTGGTTAGATCATTCTCAAGCTCGTCTAGTTTATGCTGTAAAGGCCTAATGATGAATGACCTCATTTTACCAATGCCGGCATGGTACGAAGCCTTATTAAGTAGTTTTTTCAAGTCTCCTGGAACCCCAGGTTTAGCGGCCATTTCCTTTAACCCGCTTCGAATAGCCGTTTTAGTCTTTCTCTTTACAATTTCTAGAGCTTCGTTAAGTAAAGAGATTCGGTGATTGATTTGATTTTCAGTCAACTTAGTCATAATTATGTAATTGGTTAATCTTCAAAATAAACTGTACTTACACGGCCCCAGAAAATAACCACCAAAGCAACTATTAACTGTCCTTCAGGTGACATTTTCAGATTGTATTTTGATAAAACTTTAGCCAGCGGACCCGTTAATTTGTTTTTCTCACCCTCCGAAAACGGTATTGCCTCTTGTTTTCGGTCAATTTCTTCTAGTGCCTGGAATATTTTCTCCTCTATTTCACCATCTGGCTCACCTCCTGATTTATACTTAACAGAAGCTTTTTTTATAAATTTCTTGGCATCAGGGCTTTCATTGAATAGACGCTTAAGCTCCCTTTTCTTGGCCTGATAACCCAGCCCCAATGTAGATGCCAAGTCTAGAGCCATAACAACCATTTCCGCAGCATCTTTAGGGTCTAGTGGCTCATGGGGCTCATGGTTTTCAAACCCTTCATCTTCCTCTTGATAGTTTTCATCAACAACCTCCCGCCAAGAATCATCTTCAGTTTCATCTTCTAATGTTTCTCGGTTGTGTTTTTCTTCTGTTTCCTGACTCATCAGGTAAGAGAAATCAACCGTTTCTTCGTTTTCAGCGCCTGACTCTAGGATTAATGGATTTTCTTGATTTTCACTCATAAAATCAAGGGGTTTGGTGTGACCGCCTCTACTGGTAAGGTAGTAGGCTTAGAGATTTTAACAACTTTTGAGCTCAGCCATAGCAACAGGGCAACCAATAAAATGAAGGCCGCTAGAGTTACTAAGACTCTAATTTTTTGGTTAACCGTACTTTTCATTCATCTCAATTATTAAGCTGCCTATGTCTTTTAGTTTTTCTGGCTTCTGAAGAAGACCCATAATCTTGGGGCCTAGGCTCATTAATGAAGGCTTTTGACCTTCTTTAATATTTAGGGAATCAGCTATTACAGAAAACTCCTTGACCACGCGTTCAAAATCTTGACGCATAATCCGGTTTTCATTCATGGTATCCATTAATAACCAAACCAGTTCTTCCACATTTTCCCGGGCCTTGCTTTGATCTTTAAATACTGCTTCTAAGGTCTTACTAACCTTTTCTTTTTCACTTTCTGTCCGGGTGCTGTGATTCGGCATATTCAATTAGGTCTTGAATTAATTTCTCAAATGAAATGTCTCTTGAGTTAAGTGTTTTTCTGACAATTTCAGCTTGATGATTAGATAATCGAGCCAAAAATACACCCTGGTCCATCCCTACTTCTTGCACATGCTTAATAGCCTGGTCAAGAGTAATGGGTTCTTGACTTGGTTTTCCTGAGGTAAGATCTTCTTTAACCTCTTTACCAAGATCTATAAGCTCTAATAAATACTGCTTAAAATTGTGGTCCTTATCGTCCATTGCCTGGGCAATAACTTCTTTATAAGGAGACCCAACCCTTGCTGTAAACTGGTAATCTTTTCGGCTTGTAACCTTATCTAACCAGGTACTAGGGCTAGGGAGGTTTGATTCGTTTACCGGATTTTCTGACATAATTAGGTGTGGATTAAAAAACCCCAGACAGTAAAATGAAACCCAACCAACCTGCCTGGGGTTTTGGCATTTGAAATCTGATGTAAACTTCTGAATACCTGAGTTTTCATGCAATGAAATAAGGGCTATGAGGTAACCATTTCCAAAAAATGGATAAAAAAGGAAGAGCATCTACTACATTACTACATCTTTACTACACTTTTACTACATTTTTTAAAGTCTTACTATCTGAATACTAAACACTTAAAATGTTTGTAGTAGTGTAGTAAGTTCTTTTTTGAAAAAAAACTTTTCTTTGTGTTAACCCAACCGTTTTTACCATGGCCCAAAACATTAAAGTTGAAATTTTCAGCTTTTCATTTAAACAAGATAGAGATGAGCGCATTTTCAGGCTCGTTGATGATTTTGATCAAGAAAACCAAACACTTCCTTTTTGGGATTTTGTCCGGCATTTCGCAAATGAGGTTTTTGACTCATTCATTATAGATGAGGATAAAAAGGAGACCTACAGCAGATATAAAAACCCTGTGATTTTCGAAGACCTTAAAGAAGCTTCTTTCCAAATTCATCATGGAAAGTATGGCCTTAAGGAAATTCTCATATCTCAACAAGGTGAGGAGCAAGGCGTAAAAAGGAGTGATCAAAGTGGCGCAAAACCATATTTCGGTTTAATATCATGTGATACGGGCGGTAGGGCTTATTTAGCTTTACAGTACTATGGTAATGATGGTATTTTAACTAGATTAAAAAAGGAAATAAGACACGTTTTCAGACAAGAATATGGCAATTGGCAAATTAAAATTGAGGGATGCTCTTCTGTTGCTTTACTGTTAAGGTTAATTGACAAAAACCCGATTGAGGAGCTATTTTTTAGCCGTAAACGCCTACCAAGGGATAAGGCAGATGCATTAGGTTTTAGAGGTGATAATGAGTTGCAAACTCAGATTAAGTTCATCGCAAATAGAGGAAACTTACCAATCGGAAATGAAATAAAACGGTTTCTAACCCAATCTGGGTCAACTGTGATAAATTGGTCTGGACTTTCTGACCTAGGAATTAATGGAGAGCATGAAACAAAAGTCAAAATATCACTTGATGGAATTCTAAGAACCATACCTCTTGATCAGCCTGAAAGCTTTAAAATAAGGTATGATGTGTCTAACGAGGTTACCGTTGATGCTGATGGATATCCAAATGAAATTGAACTTTTGAAGGTAGCTAGAGCCTTTTTGAATACCTTTGAAACACAATAAAACAACATGTTAGGTAAAGCTAATCCGAAGGATATAATTAAAGACCACCTAAAGGTTCTTTATGATAATAGAACCGGTAAAATCAGCTGGCTTGACTTTTCGTTATTCTACGGCCTTCCTATCATTATATCTGTATTTCTTACCTATTACTTATGCCCTGGTAAATCTCAAGCTATTTTGGAAAAGACCATTACTGGAATATCGGTGTTTTCAGGATTTTTAATTAATATTTTAATCCTTATTGACACATTAGTGTCAAAAGAAAAGGAAAAAAGGGATGCTTTTATAGCTCGAAACCGGGAGCTGAAAATACTTCATCCTAAACGTAATCTAACGAAATTTGACAGTAAAAGACTCGACATTTTAAATGAAATGATTGTCACTATACATTACTCTGTTTTGGTGGCCCTACTGTTTTTGTTGGTTTATTTTATATCGTATTTGTTCACAGTCGATTCTGTTCTTTTCTCAGTATTTATTGGGGCTGCCTTTTTTCTTTTGATAAACTTTTTTCTGACAGTAATGATGATTTTGAAAAGATCTAAGTCTATTATAGGTTTATAATTCCACTTTTTATGAAAGCAAATTCTAAATACATTCCCGGAACCTGGACATCTGATGAAGAGACTTTAACTTTCGGGCATCCGAAAGGCGATGACTACTATGCTTTAACTATTGGCGACCAGGAAGAAGTTTATGAAGCAAAATTCAGCTTTCACAATAAAACCCAGGGTAACTACACTACTAGTTTAAGCCCAAAAGGCAAATTGTTTGAAATTAAAAATGAATCAACCCTGATTATTGGTGGTGAGGTATATAAAAAAAGCCCCCAGATTTAAGAACCGCTACAGATCTATCTTGGGGGCTAGTGCAATGTTTTAAGTGAATTGCACCAAGGCAAATTTAAAAATTTAACCCATCATCACCTCAAAATGGTGATCTAGATCTGGGTCTTGATGGCCAAAGTGCCCTTCTAAAATCATGAAGATTCTATTAAGCCTCCACAGAATTGCGTAAGCATTTGACCTCTCATTGCTATCAAGTAAGGTGAAGCCTTCATTTTCAATGGCCAACTCTAGTAAGGTACGGTAGGTTTTAATTACAATGCTTCCGGGGTATTCAGTTAGCGCATCTGAAATAGCCTTGCCGGTGCCATTTTTGCCGCAAAGTGGGCATTCTTGTGACTTTTCTAAGTCGAAATCATTTTGGTTGCACATATTAAATTGATTTGCTTTCGGCAGAAAAAAACGGTTCTGCCTTTCCCGCTGTGCAACCTCAGTAAAGCTGGGGGGGGAGGAGCCATTAAACTTCCTCACGGGGGTACAGAACCGCATGTCATTAACAAATGGTCATAAAAAAAGCCCCTGCGATGAATTAGCGAGGCTCACGCCCAGCTTTTATAAAGATTGCACACCGCAAATATAGGCTTTTTTAATAACTGCTTACTTGATTCGGTTTTTGATCAAGGTTACCAGGTTATCAAACAATGGCTCTAGGGCCTTTATTTCTGAGGCGGTAAGGTAAATTTGCGGGGTGTATTTGGGGCTGGTTAACAGGTGGTTTCTAATGCCAAGCTTTTTTAGCTTAAGCAGCGTGTAAGATTCAAAAGCCCTGGCAAAAAGCTCATTTCTTTGCCGGTAGTATACACCTTTATTTCCGTTGCCGACGGCATCAAGCAAACGCTTGTAATATCTTGAGAACTTTTCACCAGGAGTTTTCCAGATGATTTTTTCTAATATTTCATCCATGGCCCTTCTAAGCTCAGACCTGGCACCGGTTCTTGATCTATCTACACTATCACCATTGGTAAGGCTGTAAAGATTTTTGTGCACCGCCAAGGTAGAGCCGGCAAAGTAGTCTAAGAAGTGGCCATATTCATGGGCCAATGAGCCAACCCCGCCAGTATAAAAGAACCGTTCACTCTTTGGGCTTAAGCCATTTTTGTACCTGGTAATGTTTATGATATCAGATCCTGGCTCATAATGAGCTAAAGCCCTGCCAGATCCTCTAGCACCGAAAGAAATACCTAACCTTCCAAAGCCCAGGTTATAACCAAATTTCAAGACCTTATTCAGATCATACATGGCCAAAATAAGAGAGCTCAGGTAGTTTATTTTATCTTCAACGCTAAGCCAGTTACCAAAGCCAATTCCTGATAAGTTGAACCTATCAACCACCACATCCGGATCATTGGTTTTAAATCCGGCCGGTAATTTAATTCCTGGTCTAATTCTTCTGAAGTACTCTTTCCATCCGGTTTGAAGCCAATGCCTATCAGCTCTACTGCCTTGAGTAATTTCAGCGTTGCTGTCAACAATTTTCACTCCTCTTCTCATTTTTTCACGCCTTTAAAGATTTTCTTGAAGAGCTTCTTGCGCTCTTTGTTTAAGTGCTTAGGGTTGGCACCCTCGCCAATAAACTTTTCAGATTCAGGCAGCTTTGCCATGGTCTTTTTTGGAAACTTTTTCATGATGGTTTATTTATTAATGATAAATTGAGTTGGCGGCAATGGCTGAGCACCTTAATACCCATCACACAAAAGCCTTTTTCAACTCCAAATGAGCCGCCAGGCAATAAATAGGTTACTTCGCACTTGATCATTCCACGCCCTTCGTACTTTTCCGTTTTTGGATTATAGCAGGCAAGGAAAAGCCAATCGCCAACTTTATAATTCCTGTCGTGTTTACGTACTTCAAAAGTCTTTTCTCCGCTCTTCACGGCTTCCCAATACTCAGGCCAAGTTTTTAATTCGTGTGTCTGAAAGCCACAGCCGCTAACAACACCTAAAGTTGCATTGCCGTTGTCGGCTGTATGTTGAGCTTGTGGATTTTCTTTATGCATAGTTTCTAATTTGATAGTTGTGTGCGTATTTGCGGCAACGCACTTTAGCCAAACCGTT
The DNA here is from genome assembly GCA_937139155.1 of uncultured Flavobacteriales bacterium. Classification (GTDB taxonomy): domain Bacteria; phylum Bacteroidota; class Bacteroidia; order Flavobacteriales; family JBLHRE01; genus CAKZPI01. The sequence continues at coordinate 26,504 of CAKZPI010000033.1, read as the reverse complement.
GGCATTGTTCTTCATAATTTATTAAAAAGGAATTTGATCTGGCCTACCCGTTATTGGGTTAGGCTCAATAAACTGATAATTGTCTCTGGGTGTAAAGCCTTTTATTAGAGATGCTTCAATTTGATCAACCAAACTTGGTTCAACTAGTAAAATGGCTATTTGATATTTTTTCTGATCAATAGTCTCTTTATAAGAAACTCTTCGTTGGCCTCCATTTACTTCAACCCACTTTTGAAAGTGTCTGTAACAAGCCTTGTATACACATGATTTACTTTGGCCTATGTAAACAATTTGGTTGTTTTCTTTGATTAGGTAAACTCCGGTTTCCTTTCTTCTGACCGGATGACCAATTTTACCACTTGGCCAATAAGCAGGAAAAAACCTTAGATATGGAAAAGCTGTCTTCATTTTCTATGAACTTCAAAAGGGTTATTACAAGCCTTACATTTTAAATCATCAACCGAGCAAAGACTTCCGCATAAATGACAGTTACACATGCCCAGGTCAATTAATCTCCCCGGTGTTTTAAAGATGAGCTCAACCGAAGTTTCCTTGCCTTTAAAAACCATTACTGAACCCACAGATACAGGTCCGTTTGATTTTTTATTCGAACTGATACCCATGATCTCTCTTTTTGTGATATGCCGTTTTTTTCACCCAATACCCGTACACAGGCATGCCTTCTTTTCTATGGCTTGCCCTTGGAAAATCTTTTATGCTTAAGGCTTTAGACAGGTAATATTGCTTCAATTGAGGCCCGGCAAATAGGCGAAGGTTTTTTAAGATTTCTGAGGCGGTAAGGAACTCGGCCCCTAGGTCACCTTTATCAGCCGGCTCATATAATAAGCCTAACCATTCTTCTTCTTCTGATGACCGTCTGTAATTCTCGTTGATTTGATTGACTAGCTTTGTTTCTTCTGGGCCAAACCAAAACTGAAAACCTTCATTAATAAGGTGCTTAGCCTGGCTCCAGACTTTGTTCATGTCAACCTTTACTTTGTAATCAACATTTTTAATCATGAAGGTTAGGTACCTTCTGTTTTCGCCCTCAGTAAGAAACCTAGTAGTATTAATACTGGCCATGAATGAACAAACCCTCATTCTTCTTCTCATATACCTTGCGTAGGGCTTTCGGTTTGTAACTGAAGGAGCGCTTATAACTCCTTTTAAAGAGTTCAGCTCATTCTTCATTATATCATCAAGCTGATCATCAATATTTACAAGCCATTTTTCTGTAAGTAGGTTTGCTGTGGTTTGCTCAGTAATTTTCGGAACCAAATGTCCAACCGCCAAGTACTCCTCCATTCCCTTTGGCACCAAATTATTAAGCCAAGTTGTTTTACCCTTACCCTCCTTACCCACAAGCACCAAGCAGGTTTGGTTCACGCTGTTTTTGTAGAAAGGACTAAGAGATGCCACTAGCCATTTGGTAAAGAAATCTACCCAAATTTCTTGCAGGTTACCTTTTACTTCAATTTGAGAATCTTCAACTTGAATGGTGTTAGCCAGGTCAAGTATATGATCATGGCCGTCCCATGGGGGCAAATCTTCTAGATACTGATGAATAGGATTGTACGTTTCAACAAGATCAGGGTGCATCATGGCTCTTCTTACCCGCTTATCATCTCTTGTATCAAATTCCTTTTCAGCGTAATAGTGGATGGTGTTAAAGTCTTTATCAGTTAACGCCTTGTAAACCTCCCTTTCAGGGTCAAAAAACTCAATTTCAGCCGTTAGTGTATTGAATCTGATTCCGAATCTACCAACCAACCATTCGGCCAGCTCATCCATCCAAAACGTTTTTGACTCGCTCATAATACAACCCGTATTGGTGATTTAAGCAAAGGGGCAAGGATGTTTTGGTAAGCCAGCCTAGGGCCCTTCTTAAGGCTCTCTAAATAATACTCAAGCATTTTGTCTCGGCCAAACTCATTTAGCGCAAGAGCCGAATAGTAATCATCTAAAATATCATCAGGCGTGGAGGCCTCAATCTCTCTAAGGTCATTTAAAGATCTATCAAGAAACAGCATGCAGAAAAATCGGTAAGTCCTAACCTTTTCTTTTAGCCTTGAGACATCCTTAAGCTGCTTGCTTAGACTCACCATTAGATCTGCCTCTTTTTGCTTGCTTCTAGAAATAGTTGCTTCAATTACCGCAAGATGATTTAGCATGACCTGGTTAAGAGCTACCCCTCTTTTATATCCTTTTGATTTCAAAAACTCTAGGTTTTTACCTATATGCCTTTTCAGGCTTTCAATTTCTCTCATGTAGTAGATTTTGGTTGGGGTTTTGACTTTATAATATTTCGAATTTGCCGGTCACTCAAGCCAAATGATTCTCCTAGGTACTCGGTGCTGGTTTGGCCACAAGCCAATCGGGCGGGCAGGCGGTTGAACATCCGGATTATCCTTTCATTTCTCTTAAGCCTTCTATCCATGATAAAAGTGACGTTTATAAAGGGCTTGAAGCTTATTAATCTGGTGCCTTAGGTTTTGGAGCTCTTCTTTTGAGTTATGCAGAAATTCAAGAACAATTGGATCAACTCTATCCTGGTTAATTGAAGAAACAATTTTTCCAATTTGAATTGAAATGGCCTCAGCTAAAACCCTGAGCTGTGAAGGGCTTCCTATTTGATCAAGTTTAAAATGTTTCCATGCCTGACCACTTAGGACCCATTGAACACCCTTAATTGTTAAAACCTTAGCTTCAGCTCCTTTAAGTTCAATGTCACTAAATCCGCGAGCCGTTCGGTTTACATCATACATTGTCACCAACCTATCAACATGGGCATATCCCGCGTTTCTTTGAGTTTCGGCCAAAAGGTCAGCTAGCCCCTCTGTTATTTGATTTTTTAGGGGTGCTGTTTTAAAAACCTCTGTAAGTGGGGTTGAAAAATTCATAGTGGTATGTATTAGGTTAGGTTTAGCTTGTCTTTCTCTTCCTTAATTCCTTTAGAAATAACATCTGAGAAATGAAGTCCTTCAGGCCTTTCTGTGAACAGGTCTTCTGGTTCAACCCCGAAAAACGAGGCGATCATTACCAATTTTTCACCAGGAATATCTATGGTGTCGCTCCATGGCGCATAAATCCATCGGTCAAGAGTGCTCTTAGAAACCCCTAAATACTTAGGCAGTACCCTACGGGCTTTTTTATAATCTCCCTGACTCATCTGGTTAAGCAAATCTTTGATCCTGTACTTTCTACTCATATTTAACACAATTAACCTTATATTTGGGGTAAAAATTTCGCCTCATGATGCACTTCGCATACAATTTGATAAGGCAATTATAGATATATGATGTGAATTACACAAAATATGAAGCGATAAATTTTCAACAACAAAGCGAATCACTATGGATTATGGGCGTTTAAAAGACTTGATGAAATCGAAAAGGCTTAGCCAAAACTACCTTGCAGATCAAATAGGAATTGGCTCAGGAACCTTTTCTCAAATGATGAGAAAAGAGAATATGAAAGTAGATGTATTCGAAAGCCTGGCGACTGAAATAGGTCCTGAAATATTTGATTGCCTTGAGATTACCAACAATGGAAATCATGGCAAGTCAATGCATGTGGTGAAAGCAGGGTACCCGGAGGGCAAGGCAAGCGAGATGATGATAAAAGTAAAGGAGGAGAACGAACGATTACGCCGAGAAAACAATAAGCTTAAAGATCAGATCATCTCCTTGCAGAGCAAGTTGATTGATGGCAAATGAGCTCATGTTATTAAAACTTAGGCGCAACCGTCGCCAAAACCGTCGCCAAAAACCGTCGCCAATATCGCCAAATTCTAAATTTTTAAGGCTCTGATTTTTAATGTTTTACGATATATTTTTTCTTGATTTTCTGTTCCCACCTTCGGTACAACCGGCTAAGTAACCCTGATGATTTCCCTAAATTGTCAGGGTTTTTCTTTGCAGGCACAATTGGGCTTATGCCTGATTTTCAAGTCAGTACCCTAAGAAAAATCATACCCTATTTAATGATTGTGCTCTGAAAAGATTTTCTACCTTTGCACCCCTTTCAAAATCAGGTAAAAGCCCATGGAACGAACGGTAAAAATATTTACAGGAAGAGCGACAAGAGTGCTTGCCGAGCGTATAGCAGATGCCTATGGCAATAGCTTAGGTAAGGTGGGCATTACTGAGTTTTCCGATGGTGAGTTTCAACCCTCATTTGATGAAACCGTGCGGGGCGCTGATGTGTTTTTAATTCAAAGCACCACCCCTCCTTCAGAAAATTTGATGGAGCTTTTGTTGATGATTGACGCCGCCAAGCGGGCTTCAGCAAAAAACATTGTGGCAGTTATGCCTTACTTTGGTTGGGCCCGACAAGATCGGAAGGATAAGCCCCGAGTGCCCATTGGTGCCAAACTGGCCTCTAATCTGCTTACCGCTGCCGGAGCAACCCGAATCATGACCATGGACTTGCATGCGGATCAAATTCAAGGCTTTTTTGAAGTACCTGTTGACCACTTGTACTCCTCAGCCATCTTCGTGCCTTACCTTAAAAAATTGAACCTACCCAACCTGACCATGGCGTCTCCGGATATGGGTGGATCTAAGCGCGCCAATGCCTTTGCCAAAGAATTGCAAGGTGAGGTTGTGATTTGCTACAAGCAACGTAGGGCGGCCAATGAGATTGAGAAAATGTTTGTGATTGGGGATGTAGAAGGAAAAGATATTGTCTTGGTAGACGATATGATTGATACTGCAGGAACCCTTACTACAGCAGCTGAACTCATGAAAGATAGAGGGGCTGCCTCGGTAAGAGCCATTTGTACCCATCCCATTCTCTCAGGAAAGGCCTATGAAAGAGTCGAAAACTCACCCTTGGAAGAATTGATTGTAACAGATACCATACCCCTTCGGAAAGACAGCCCGAAAATCAAGGTATTGTCTGTTGCCGATTTGTTTGCAGACGTTATCAATAAGGTTTTTAACCACGAATCAATAAGCTCTCATTTTATATTTTAATTAATCCAAACTGTTGTTATGAAATCAGTACAGTTCAGTGGCTCGGCAAGAACGGGCGTAGGGAAAAAGGACGCCAAAGCCCTTCGCAGAGACGGTCTTGTGCCCTGTGTAATTTATGGCGGAAAAGAGCAAGTGCATGTGGCACTTCAAACCAAGGAAATCGAAAAATTATTCCACTCTCCTGAAGCATTTCGCTGTGAGATTGAGGTTAATGGAAAGGTTTACCCTGCAATCATCAAGGCTGCCCAATGGCATCCGGTAAGCGATGAGCTAATTCACGTTGACTTCCTTGAATTGGTTGAAGATAAAAAGGTTACCATCCAGGTGCCTGTTCGTCTTGAAGGTAATTCAATTGGGGTGAAAAATGGTGGTAAACTAAACCTAGGAAGAAGAAAGCTTACCGTAAGAGCTTTCCCTAAAGATCTTCCAGATTCACTTACCTTGGATATTACCAACCTTCGCATCGGTCAATCCATCCGTATTGGAGATGTTGCCACCGATAATTTCGAATTGGTGAACCCAGATCGCCTTGTAATCGTAGCCATCAACCGTACCCGTGGTTCTGTTGACGATGAGCCGGAAGTAGAAGACGAGGATGAAGAAGGAGCAGAAGGTGAAGGCGGAGAAGCTAAAACCGAAGAAGCTGCTGCTGAATAAATTTGACCTATGCGTAAGTTTCTGATTGTCGGACTGGGAAATCCAGGGGAAAAATATCAAGAAACACGACATAATATCGGATTCAAAATACTGGATGCGCTCGCTGAGTCATCCAGTATTTTTTTTACCTCTGATCGGTATGCAGATCGTGCAGAATACCGCATAAAAGGCCGTACCCTCGTCTTGATTAAGCCCACCACCTTCATGAACCTTTCGGGGAAGGCCGTGAACTACTGGATGCAAAAAGAAAAGGTCCCCATTGAAAACCTATTGGTGATCACCGATGACTTGGCCATCCCTTTCGGAACGGTTCGAATTAAGAAAAAGGGCTCGGATGGAGGGCATAATGGACTCAAAGACATTCAAGCCACCCTCGGACATCCAAATTACCCGCGACTAAGGTTTGGGGTTGGAAATGAATTTCCTCGTGGGAAGCAAGTTGACTATGTGCTAGGCGAATGGTCAACAGAAGAAAACCAAGCCTTAAAAGAAAGACTGGAGCTTTGCAAAAATGCGGTTGAATCATTTGCCCTAATGGGGATCAATGAGGCCATGAACCGGTTTAACAACAAATAAAGGTTTATCGCAATTCCACAATTAACCTCGGAAAGGGTTTTCATTTTCTGACTTGATTGCCCTGAGACGCGGAACCATATGACACAAAAAAAGCCGAAGGAAACTCCCTCGGCTTTTTGGTATGTTGATGGATTGGCTGTTACTCTACGGTAACCGACTTCGCTAAATTCCGAGGTTGATCTACATTGCAACCACGCATCACTGCAATATGATAAGAAAGCAGTTGAAGCGGAATGGTATTCACAATCGGGCTTAATGATTGGCTTACTTCCGGCACTTCAATGGTGTAATCTGCCATATCCTTAATTTCGGTGTCTCCTTCGGTTACAATGGCAATGATTCTTCCTTTTCGGGCTTTAACCTCTTGAATGTTTGACTTCACCTTTTCAAAATTCGGTCCTTTGGTAGCAATTACTACAACCGGCATTTCTTCATCAATCAAGGCAATGGGCCCATGCTTCATCTCGGCCGCAGGATAACCCTCGGCGTGGATGTAGGAAATTTCTTTCAATTTCAAGGCTCCTTCCAAGGCTACCGGGAAATTAAACCCTCTACCTAAGTACAAGAAGTTTCTTGAGTTCTTGAACTCAGCCGCAATTTTTTCGGTCAAAGCATCGGTTTGAAGTGCTTTTTCAACCTTGGCTGAAATCCCTTCCAATTCGTAGCATAAATCTACAAAGCGCTTAACGGGTAGGGTTCCTTTCTTTTGAGCAAGCTTAAGTGCAATTAAGGTTAACACGGAAACCTGAGCCGTGAAAGCCTTGGTTGAAGCCACCCCAATCTCTGGTCCGGCATGGGTATAGGCCCCTGCATCAGATGCCCTTGCAATTGAAGAGCCCACCACATTGCAGATTCCGAAAATGGTTGCCCCCTTACTTTTAGCCAATTCAATGGCGGCCAGGGTATCGGCGGTTTCGCCAGACTGAGAAATGGCAAAAACCACGTCTTTTTCTGAAACCACTGGATTTCTATACCTGAATTCAGAAGCATATTCAACTTCCACCGGAATGCGTAAATACTCCTCAAAAATATACTCCGCCACAAGGCCAGCATGCCATGAGGTTCCGCAGGCAATGAAAATAAACCTTTCGGCATTGAGCATTTTCTGTGCATACTCTTCCACCCCACTCATCACAATAAGCTGTTGATCTGGAAGAAGCCTCCCCCTTAGGGTATCGTAAATGCTTTTGGGTTGCTCAAAAATTTCTTTCAGCATGAAGTGCTCATAACCGCCTTTTTCAATGGCCTCCAGATTCATCTGAAGCTCATGGATATAAGGCTCTATCTCGTCGTTTTCAATGGTTTTCACCTGAAGCTTTTCTCCTCTTCTGAGAATGGCGATCTCACCATCTTCAAGGTAAACCGCATTTCGGGTAAACTCTAGAAACGGACTTGCATCTGAGGCTAGAAAGAATTCTCCATCACCTACCCCAACAACAAGCGGAGACCCTTTACGGGCCGCTACAATTACATCTGGATTGTCTTTTTCAAGAATTGCGATGGCATAAGCACCAATCACCTGATGCAAGGCCATTCTTACCGCCTCAGCCAAGGGTACATTCTGACTGGTTTTGACCTCTTCAATAAGGTTGATTAATACTTCGGTATCTGTATCGCTTTGAAAGGTATACCCCTTTTCCGTCAGGGCTTTTTTCAAGGCATCGTAATTCTCAATAATTCCATTGTGAATGATGACCAAATTTCCAGAATTGGACGTATGAGGATGGGCATTCACATCGTTTGGCGGACCATGAGTAGCCCAACGAGTATGGCCTATTCCAATGGTAGATTCAGGCTTATGACCGTTTACCTTATCGGTTAGGTCAGAAACCTTTCCTTTGGTTTTGAATAGGGAAATCTCCCCGTCTTCCAACATGGCCACACCTGCGCTATCATACCCTCGGTATTCAAGTCTAGCCAGCCCTTTGATTAAAATAGGATAGGCTTCTTTTTCACCTATATATCCAACAATTCCACACATAGTATTCTTAAGGTTTGGTAAAGTACAATTCCAGTCGAATCCGTTTCGATGGATCCGGATGGTTAACACCCCCCAATATTACGTGATTTGCTAGAATTGCACCACCATTTGCAACAAAAGCTAGGGGTCTATTTTCAACTTCTTCTTGAATCACCTGGTGAATATGCCTTGTAATGTTGAAGGTATAGGCGTTTTTCGATTCGCTATAAAACCCTCCTAAAAGAACTTCATTATCAAAGAAGTCAGGCAGAAACAGGCTTTTCCCGGTAGAGTCAATTTGCACAATGCTCAAACGAGTGGGCTGATCAACCACCTCATTCGGGTTGTCAATTACAGGCACCACCAAATGGGCATTGTTCAAGGCTCCCTTTTCCTGCAAATCAACCAAATTTGGTAAGAGAATGATGGGTCTAACCCCTCCTAAACTCTTTAGGTAGAACATGTCTTTTCCGGCGGAAGCCGTATCATTCAAAGCCGCTTGAAGTTCAACCGTATTTGAAAAATCATGTTCATAATGGTTCACCCTTGCACTATTGTCAGAAATCACCAAATCAAAGCTCAATGAGTCTTGGTCATCGGTATGGTAGTACAGGGTGATTTTTGAAAGATTTCCAGTCAGGCCAAAAGCAATTAGATTTCCGGCACCTTGAGCTGGGGTTGAGCTTTCGGCTCGCACATAAATCCCCTTGAAATATTCAAGGAATGCGTCCGGATCATCTAGGGTGGATAATCCTGATTGATCTAAAATTCTTTGGCCGAAACTATTGTCTAAAGGCAGTCTTAAGTGGTTGGGCATTTCTTCCCCTCCAATACTGATGGAGTCAGAACCATCTACATAAATAGATCCAGAATAAGTGCCTAAAGGTGTAGGTTCAATTTGAAATGAAACGTTTGAATAATAGGAGGAATCGTCTGAGATGTCTTCCACCACTTCGTAAATGGAAACATCGTGAGCATAGGTAGAGTCTCCAAAAACATTCACCGCACCTAGGCCTAGTACAACCGAATCAATGATGGGGTTATTTCCGAAATCAATATTGTTTGAGCTGGTTCGAACCTGGGCATAGAAGGAAGCATGGGTGATTCCAAACTCAGGGTCATTCAAAATCCCAAGCAAATTGGCACCCGTACCGGCGGCCACTACTGAGTCTTCCGTAACAACATAAGAATGGATGTTTCGCAGGTTTAGGGCTTCAATATTGGGCTGATCCCCTTCAGGGTACAGGTCGAGACCTAGAACCGAGGATTCATCTTTACAACTCCCTAAAACAAAGGCTGCAACTCCTGAAAATAACAGAAGTTGCAGCTTCAAAGAATGTATATTCATTACAAGAAATTAAACGACGCTTTCTTCGGTAACGATTTGATTATAGATTTCATTGTATAATTCGAAATAGGTGTCTTTGGTGGCACCCAAAACTTCGAAGGTTTCTGATTCGGTTTCTTTCATGGCCTCAACCACGGTATCCGAAAGCTCATCAGAAGCAGCAATCACTGCGTCAGAATGCTCAATGGCAGACATCATTAGCTGGTCATGACTAGGATCTTCTAAATTGTCAATCATCTTCTTGTCAATGCCATCGAAGGTCAATTTCGCCTTCAAATCAGAACTCAAAGACCCTTCAAAAGAATCATTGTAGGCTGAGTAAACAACCTTGGCATTTTCAAAAATTGGATCATCTGCATAAATGGAGCGTAGGTAAAGAGGAACCAAGGACGACATCCAGCCGTGGCAATGGATGATGTCAGGAGCCCAACCAAGCTTTTTCACGGTTTCAAGCACCCCGCGACCAAAGAAAATGGAACGCTCATCATTGTCTGGATGCAGCCTCCCCTCTTTGTCAGTCAAGGTAGTTTTGCGCTTGAAATACTCTTCATTATCAATAAAATAAACCTGCATTCTGGCTTGAGGCACAGAAGCCACCTTGATGATCAAGGGTTGGTCCATATCATTGATGATCAAATTCATACCTGATAAGCGAATCACCTCATGCAGCTGGTGACGACGCTCGTTGATGCACCCAAAGCGGGGCATGAAAATTCGTACTTCCTGACCTTTATCGTTCATCTTTTGAGGAAGAAAACGAGAGGTTTCGGAAATTGCAGACTCAGGAAGGTAAGGAACAATCTCTTGCGAGATATACAGAATTCTTTTCTTTTCCATAAAGGTAGTTGAGTGATTTAAGAACAGGTTTGCAAAAATAAGCAAAAAATCTCGAATTTTTCAAGTTTTTCTGTGCTTAATACTAGAATTATCCTAGGTTTGGCGAATTTCGCCCCATGCAAATTTGTAGATCAGGAAAGGAGATAAAGAAATTGGTTCAAGGCTTGAAAGCCGATGGCCATACTGTGGGATTTGTGCCCACCATGGGGGCCTTGCATGCCGGCCACTTATCCTTGGTGGAGGAGGCCCGGATTCACACAGACCGCGTGGTTGCAAGCATTTACGTAAACCCAACCCAATTTAACAACCCAGAAGACCTTAAACTCTACCCTAGAGACTTAGAAGGCGATTCAAAGAAATTTGAAGCTTCGGGGGTTTCCATCCTCTTCATTCCTGAAGATGAAGACATGTATCCTGACGGAGCCGTTTCGGAGGCTTTTGACCTTGGACATTTAGACAATGTGATGGAAGGAGCCTTTCGTCCGGGGCATTTTCAAGGGGTTGCCACCGTGGTTAAGCGCCTTTTCAAAATGATTGAACCCGATTATGCTTTTTTTGGGGAAAAAGATTACCAACAAGTAGCCGTAATTCGGAAAATGGTGAAAATTGAAGATTTAGACACCCAGGTAATTTCATGCCCCAACATTCGGGAACAAGACGGTTTAGCCATGAGCAGCAGAAACCTTCGTTTGAACGCCGAAGAGCGCCAAGAAGCCAACCTCATCTACGCCTCTATGAAAGAGGTGAAAGACCGAAAAGAGGAACTCTCCGTTCAAGATGCCTTGGCCTTAATAGGAGACCGCCTTCGCAAATCAAAAAACCTCTCCTTAGAATACGTTCAAATTGCCGACGAAAAAACCCTTGAACCCCTCGAAAATTGGTCGGATTCAAACCATGAACGGATTTTTATTGCTGCTTACGCAGGAAAGACTCGATTAATTGACAACCTCAGCCTAAGATAAATTGTACCTTTGCGCCCATGTTTATTGAAGTACTTAAGTCTAAAATTCACCGGGTAAAAGTTACCGGTGCAGACCTGAACTATGTAGGCTCAATTACCATTGACGAAGATTTGATGGATGCAGCCAATTTGATTGAAGGTGAAAAGGTTCAAATTGTCAACGTCAACAATGGCGAACGACTTGAAACCTACGTGATTACAGGCAAAAGAGGGTCTGGAGAAGTCTGCCTTAATGGTCCGGCTGCCCGAAGGGTTCAAGCAGGTGATATTGTAATTGTCATAGCTTATGCCCAAATTGAGGCCCAGGAAGCCAAGAGCTTTAAACCTCGGGTGATCTTCCCAAATGAAACCGACAATTCATTGAACTAAATCTTGAAAACCCAATCCAAATCCCTCAAAAAAAGGCTACGAATCATCGTATTTGCTTTCTTGGGCTTGTTTCTACTTTGGCTCGCCTTCCGGGGCACCGATGTTGATCAGCTCATGGCCGAAATTAAAAAGGCCGATTTAGGCTGGATTGCCCTTTCCATGGGCATGGGATTTGCCGCCTTCGTGAGCCGTGGAATTCGCTGGAACTACCTCCTGGAAACCATGGGGTATCGGGCCAAGAAATCAAACGCCATTGCAGCCGTAACCGGCGGGTACTTAGCCAACCTGGGAATTCCTAGAATTGGAGAAATTGCCCGTTGCACCTTCCTAAACCAAAAAGAAAAAATTCCGGTTGACAAGCTCTTCGGAACCATCTTGCTTGAACGTACCATTGACTCCTTAATGTTGGGAATCTGCCTTGGGCTTACCTTTATCTTTCAATTCAACCAAATTGGAGATTTTTTCGCCGAAATATTCAACCTTAGAAAAGCGGATGAAGCCGAGCCCTCCTTTACCCTTTACTATGTATTGATCACCTTTGTTCTGGTGGGCCTAATCCTTTTCTTAGCCAGAAAGCCCATCCTCCGTCTTCCTTTCTTCCAGAAAATCAAAGGCTTTCTGCTCGGACTCAAAGAAGGGTTCCTTTCGGCCTTTAAAATGAAAAGAAAAGGAGCCTTCATCTTCCATACCCTTTTGATTTGGGGGCTTTACTACCTCATGACCTATGTCTGCTTCTTTGCCCTTGATCAAACCAAACACTTGAATCCGGCCGACGGGCTTTTTGTGCTTGTGGTGGGAGGCATGGGCATGGTGGTTCCCTCGCAAGGTGGAATTGGCTCTTACCATTTGGCCGTAAAAATTGGGCTTATGGGACTGGGCTATTCGGCGGCAACCGGGCTCCTTTTGGCTACCATCATACATGCCGGACAAACTTTGATGACCTTATTTTCAGGTGGAATTGCTTTGCTTTACCTTTACCTGAAAAAGGACTAAACATGCATTATCCAGACTTTATTCAGGCCAAAATCTTCGATATTCACGGCCTTGTTCAACACAGAAACGCCTGGAAACTCACCGGTAAAACCGTGGTTTTCACCAATGGCTGCTTTGATATTCTTCATAAAGGTCATGTTGACTATTTAAACGCTGCCCGAAATTTTGGAGAGGTGCTCATTGTTGGCCTTAATTCTGACGATTCGGTAAGAAGATTAAAAGGTGAAGACCGGCCGGTTAACCCCCTAGAAGCTCGTCTTCAAGTTTTAGCATCCCTCCAAGCGGTAAGCGCCGTAATTCCCTTTGAAGAAGACACCCCCATCCAAGTCATTGGAAGCCTTAAACCCGATGTTTTGGTGAAAGGCTCTGACTATAAACCCGAAGACATTGTTGGAGGAAAGGAGGTTCAATCATGGGGAGGCCGAGTTGAAACCATTGAACTAACCCAAGGATTTAGCACAAGTTCCATCCTGAAAAAGAGAAAATAAATGGCCAAGACAAAAACCCAGTTCTTTTGTCAAAACTGTGGATCATCCTTTTCAAAATGGATGGGGCAATGCACCTCCTGCAAAGAATGGAATACCCTTGTAGAGGAACTGGTTCAGAAGAAATCAGAGAAAAACGCCTGGATGACCGAAGAATCATCCTCCTCTTCAAGATCAAAAAAACCTCAGCCCATTCACCAAATCAATGCCCGGGTTCTAGACCGTATGATAGGGCCAGATAAAGAGCTTGACCGAGTGCTTGGTGGAGGAATTGTACCTGGGTCTTTGATTCTACTGGGTGGAGAACCTGGAATTGGTAAATCAACCCTGCTTTTGCAATGGGGACTTAAATACATAGACAAGAACCTTCTTTATGTAACCGGAGAAGAGTCTGCTGATCAGGTACACTTGCGTGGGAAAAGAATAGGCATTGACAATGAGTCTTGCTACCTCCTTCCTGAAACCAATACCCAGTCTATTTTTGCGCAAATCAAAATATTAAATCCTGAACTGGTCATTATTGACTCCATTCAAACCCTCTACTCAAACCTCATGGATGCCGCCCCAGGTTCAGTAGGGCAAATCAGGCAGGTTACGGCTGAAATGTTACGGTTTGCCAAAGAAAGTGGAACCCCGGTGATCTTGATTGGCCATATTACCAAAGACGGACAAATTGCCGGACCAAAACTTATGGAACATATGGTAGACGTAGTACTTCAGTTTGAAGGAGACCGAAACCATGTATACCGATTGCTTAGAGCCTCTAAAAATCGGTTTGGATCTACCGCTGAAATTGGAATTTACGAAATGGTTGGAGCCGGATTAAGGGCGGTTGAAAACCCCTCTGAACTTTTGATTTCCCCAAAATCAGAGCCCCTGAGCGGAGTAGCCATTGCCGCCACCCTTGAAGGGGTGAGGCCCATGCTCATTGAAATACAGGGGTTGGTAAGCTCTGCAGTGTACGGAAACCCCCAAAGATCCGTTACCGGTTTTGACCTTAGGAGGCTGAACATGCTCTTAGCCGTTCTTGAGAAACGCTGCGGTTTTCAGCTGGGTTCAAAAGACGTATTCTTAAACATTACTGGCGGAATCAAAGTAGATGACCCTGCCATTGACCTTGCAGTGGCAACGGCCATTCTTAGCTCAGCAGAAGACATCCCACTTCCTCCAAATACATGCTTTTCAGCAGAACTCGGATTAACCGGTGAAGTTCGCGCCGTATCAAGGGTTGAAGAACGAATCAAGGAAGCCCAAAAACTGGGGTTTGAGCAAATCTTTATTTCAGGTTTCAACAAAGTAAACCCTGGCGATTACTCAATAAAAGTGCATCAGGTTCAGAGAGTTGATGAGATTTTCACCCATCTTTTTGCATAAAGCCGTAAATTTGAACCATGTTACGTCTAATACTTATCTCCGTGGGCTTGTTCTCAATCTTCTCTTCAAAGGCTCAAAAAGTAGAGAGCTCAGCCTATGAGCTTATGCTCAGCGGTCTCCTTTCGCATTCTGTAAATGAGATTGGGGTAGATGAATTTGCCAAAGCCACAGAAGATTATTTGATTTTAGACGCCCGGGCCGAAAAGGAATTTAAGGTAAGTCATATTGAAGGAGCTACCTGGGTAGGATATGAGAACTTTGACCTTTCTACCATAGAAGACATGCCCAAAGACAAACCGGTTTTGGTGTACTGTTCAGTTGGCTACCGAAGCGAAAAAATTGCCGAAAAGCTTGAAAAAGCAGGGTTCAAAAATGTAACCAATCTATACGGCGGTATTTTTGAATGGAAGAACCAAGGCCATTCTGTGGTTGATACCAGTCAAAACGAAACCGAACGGGTACACGCCTATTCTAGATCTTGGGGCATTTGGCTCAATAAGGGCAAGAAGGTTTACGAATGATTGAATTAATTGCCCTCGCCCTCATTCCTATTGTGGGCATTGGAACCTTTGTTTATATACGCGATTCCTACGACCGAGAGCCTGTACCTGAGCTCTTAAAAGCCTTGGCTCTAGGCGCTGTATCCGTGGTTCCGATTTTAATCACAGGCTATTTCATCTCTCCATTCCAACCACAAACTCCTCCCTTTGATGCGGCATACCGGGCCTTTATTACCGCCGCAGCCAATGAAGAAATCTTTAAACTTTTGGCCTTGGCCATTGTTTTTAAATACAACCGACATTTCAACGAAAGGTTTGATGGCATTGTTTATGGAGTATTTGTTTCCTTGGGATTCGCAGCCGTAGAGAACATCATGTACGTAACCAGCTATGGTCCCGCCACAGCCATTACCCGGGCCCTTACTGCGGTGCCAGCCCATGCCATGTTTGGGGTCTTCATGGGATACCATTTCGCTAGGTACCAATTTAAAGACCCAGACCGCCCCTACCACCTCTTTGCCATGGTTGCTTACCCAATTTTTTGGCATGGAGTTTATGACTTCATACTTATGTCATCTGATTGGGTGCAAAAAAGTCTATTGGTATCAGGTACCTTCATTATGGTAACCTTCGTGGTATTCCTTATCTATGCCCATCGAACAGGGCTCAAGCGATTTTCAAGATTACGAGCAAGGAGCAGAAAGCGGTGGACCGGTAAAACATAAGCATGGAATCAGGGGTTAAAAACATGATGGTGGCATCGGTATTCTTTGCCTTGATGAACCTTTTGGTAAAGTATGTACCCCATATCCCAGCCTATGAATTGGTTTTTTTCAGATGCCTTATCACCTTGGTAATCACCCTTACCTATTTGCTGAGGCACAAGATTCCAATCTTCGGGGTAAATAAGAAATTTCTGATTTTGCGCGGCATATTCGGAATTGCCTCTTTAACCATGTACTTTACTTCTTTGCAGCATTTACCCCTTGCCAATGCCGTGATTCTTCAATACCTCTCTCCTATTTTTACAACCATCATCGGCATTTGGCTTTTGCAAGAAAAGGTTCGCCCCATACAATGGGTGTTTTTCTTGATTTCCTTTTCAGGAGTGGCTTTGATCAAAGGATTTGATACGGGCATGGAACCCATTTATTTTCTGCTTGGTTTGGGAGGTGCTTTAGGAAGTGGATTTGCATATAATTTTGTGCGTAAGGTTCGTAAAACCGATCACCCCATGGTGGTAGTCTTCTATTTTCCGCTCATTGGCCTACCCATAACAGGTGCCATCTCCGCTCAAAATTGGGTCATGCCTGAAGGCATTGATTGGGCCTATTTATTAGGCATAGGTATATTCACCCAAATTGCCCAGGTACGCATGACCAAGGCTCTTCAAACCTCTAAGATTGCCACCGTTTCCTCGGTTCGGTATTTGGGCGTTCTTTATGCCTTGGTTTTCGGATACTTCTTCTTCCATGAAATTCCCTCTTGGGCCACCTACGCCGGAATTGGGTTGGTGTTAACCGGGGTGCTCCTAAACCTATTCTTCAAGCAAAAATCCCTTGAAAAGAAAAGCATTTAAGGCCTTAGGTCTAAAATCTTCCTGTATTTTCACCTAATGAAAATTGGAGAAAAATCGCTTTGGGGCCTAGGCATAAGTCTAATCTTGGGGTATTTTATATTGGGGTATTACACGCCTAGATTTTTACCCATCACCCTCTTTGCTTTAACCAGTCTCTTGTTTTTAATCTCTTGTTTAAGCACTAGACTCCCTGAACCTTGGGTTGAAAAAATCGGATTGATTCTCAGAATAAGCTTCCTGCCTGCTCTCCCCCTTCTAAGTGATGATTTTTACCGATTTGCTTGGGACGGCCTTCTTCTGGTCAAGGGGGTGAACCCTTATGAATACCTTCCTATTGAAGCCTACCATTTGAATTTATTGGGTGAAGAAAATTGGTTGAACCAAATGAATTCCGCTCATTACCCAACGGTTTACCCTCCTGTTTCTCAGGCCTTTTTTGGCTTTTTTGGATTCCTTGCCGGGGAAAACCTTTACCTGGGCCTCATAGGGCTTAGGCTTTTATTCATTGGTTTTGACTGGGCCAATTATTCCTTTCTAAAAATCCTCTTGAGCCGGTACCAAATCAACCCGAAATTTGCCCATATCTATTGGCTACACCCCATGGTCATTCTTGAATTTACCGGAAACCTTCATTTTGAAGCATTGATGATCACGGGGCTTTTGGTCTTTCTTCTTTTCATTGATGGAAAAAGAAAAGCTTGGTCGGCATCAGGCTTGGTAATGGGCATTGGGGTAAAAATCATACCGGTTTTAATTTTACCCTTTTTGTTTAGAAAGCTACCTTTTAAAGACGCTCTGAAAATCAGCATCCTCAGTATTGGTTTGGTTCTTCTAATAAGCCTTCCCTTTCTATCATCAGAAATGTTGAGCAATTGGCAATCCGGACTCGAGTTGTACTTCCGCCAATTTGAATTCAATTCAAGTCTTTTTCGGCTCTTTAAATTCTTGGGGCTTTCGGGTTTGGCATCCTACCTAAGCTTGGGCTTAATTCTGGCCTTAGCCATCTTGTTTTTCTCAAAAAACACGAGGCATAGAATTTGGCCCAAAACCATTTTCTTCATTCTATTCTTCCAGATTCTCTTCTCTCAAATGGCGCATCCTTGGTACTTTCTTCCTCTTTTTTGTTTGGGGCTTTTCACAAGATTTCCGCTTACCTCAGCTTTCGCAGGATGGGTAATGGTTTTGACCTATACCACCTATGCTCAAATTCCGTATCAACAAATAGGAGCAGTGGTTTTCATAGAATACCTTAGTGTTCTAATTATGGCTTTCGCCGAAAGGCATATTGGATTAAGAGAAATAAGCAAATAAGCATGAGAGAAATACAAAACATCAGCATCCGTCATTTGGTAATGGATGATTTCGAAGCCTTAAACCGATCCATGCATGAGGCCTACCCGGATATGGAGGGCTCAACTTGGTCTCGAAAATCCATTCAAAAGCTTCTAGACCTATTTCCAGAGGGGCAAATTGCGGTATGTGCGGATGATGTATTGGTGGGTTGCGCCTTGGCCATTCGAGTTCCCAAGAAATTGGCTGAAAAAACTCATACCTATTCAGAAATCACCGGAAACCTTGAATTTAAAACCCATAGCCCTGAGGGGGAAGTGCTTTACGGAATTGACGTATTTATTCACCCGAAATACCGTGGATTACGTTTGGGTAGAAGGCTTTACGACGCCCGAAAAGAGCTATGTGAGCACCTAAACCTACAGGGCATTGTTTTTGGCGGAAGAATGCCAAAATATGCAGAACATAGTGCTGAGCTTAGCCCAAGGCAGTACATAGAAAAAGTTAAAATTGGAGAAATCATTGATCCGGTGCTGAGGTTTCAATTGGGCAATGATTTTCATGTGAAAAAGGTTTTGAAGGGCTACCTACCGGGAGACGTGAACTCAGAAGAGTATGCTGTGCTCATGGGTTGGAATAATATCTATTATACAGACCCTGAAGAATTCATCAATACCCGTAAATCGGTGGTGCGTTTGGGCCTTGTTCAATGGCAAATGCGCTCGGTTTCTGGAATTGAGGAGATGTTTGATCAAATGGAGTTCTTTGTAGACGCAGTATCGGGATATAAAAGTGATTTCGCCCTTTTTCCGGAACTCTTCAATGCCCCTCTTATGTCGGCTTTCAACGACCTGCCTGAAACGGAAGCCATTCGGAAACTCTCAGAGTTCACCCCAAAGATCCGAGATAAATTTCGGGAAATGGCCATGAGTTACAACATCAACATCATCTGTGGAAGCATGCCATTTTTGGAGGATGGACAACTGTACAATGCTGGATTTTTATGCCATAGAGACGGAAGAGTAGACACCTATTATAAGATACACATAACGCCCAATGAGGTTCAGCACTGGGGCATTAGCGGGGGAGACTCCTTTCAAGTCTTTGATACCGATTGCGGTAGAATCGGGGTTCAGATTTGCTACGATGTAGAATTTCCGGAGCTGGGTAGAATCATGGCCGAAGACGGAATGGACATATTGTTTGTGCCTTTTTTAACCGATACGCAGAATGGGTATACCCGTGTAATGCGATGTGCCCAGGCTCGTGCCATTGAGAACGAATGCTATGTAGCCATCGCCGGATCAGTAGGAAACCTTCCCAGGGTAAGCAATATGGACATCCAGTTTGCGCAATCCGGGGTATTTACTCCCTCCGATTTTTCATTTCCTACCAATGGAGTGAAAGCCGAGGCCACTCAGAACACCGAAATGACCTTGATTGTAGATGTAGATATTGATCTCTTACGTCAATTGCACGCCTATGGCTCAGTAACCAATTTGAGAGACCGGAGAAAAGACTTGTATGCCTTGTACCGGAAGCAAACTGGCCATGAAGAAAGTTAGATAGGACCCATTCAATCCACCACTCGGCTTAGCCGAGATTCGGGCAATGGGCGCCGTAGTAGTTGTCTGGCTCAGGGTCTAGTTCCTTGGCATTAAAGCGGTATGGGGAGTTGTAGTCTTCTGAGGCGGTGTTGTATTGGTAGAGGTTTTCTCCCCATGGGCATGGTCGGTTAAGGTTGTGTAGATTTTGTTTTCGAGGTGAATTCATACCCGGACTCTAAGAAATTCTACTTGATCCCATTTTTATCAGTATTTTATTATCCTCTTCAAGAACTCCTAACAATTTCAATGCTGAATGCCTAAAAGCCTGAAAAACGGGTTATGGATTGACCGGCTCCTTGACTTTTCAGATGAGGCAAATGAGAAGCGTCCTAGGTTTACTTTAGCCTTTTTCTTTCAGTTTAATGATTTGGCCATTTTTTACAACCACCACAGGGGTGCCCTTATACTTTTTAAAAGCCAACATTTTTTTCCTAGCAGCTGTAAGACCTTTGCTAACTTGCTCTTCTAATTTATCTAATTCAGTTTTCATGATAGGTTTTTATTAAACTTTCCCAAGTTTGGCTTTTCGAGACCACCTTCACCAATTTATTTCCCTTCGCAACCACTTGAAATTTCTCCCTAGAATTATCAATGAACAACCAAGAATCAACCGCTGGAAGGTAAAGGTTAAAGAAATTTCTTAAGCCTGCTTTAAATCTACGACGAATTACCGGCTCTGGTATATGGTGACCACCTTCCTTTACCCTGATTTTCACCCGATGCACGGCAAGTTCTTCAGTTTTAAGGGCTAAAAACAAAAGAACAACCTGGTAATTCTTCGCTTGTGCTTTTTGGATTAGAACCTGGAAGCTCCTGGTAGCGAGAGTGGTTTCAATGGCAAAGGACAAATTTAGAGTTAAAAGCTCCTCAATCCGGTTAAGCATAACTCTCCCCGCCTGAATATGAACTGAACTCGGATTCAAGGGCGAGATTCCACGAGCAATTTCATCTGCATTCACGAATTCGTGACAGTCGAAGATTTCGGGCAATATGGTGTAAGATGCTGTAGTTTTCCCCGCACCATTTGGTCCAGCAATTATATATTATCGTTTCACATCACCAAAGGTAGGGTATTCCTGATTTGTTCAATTATCCATTGGCATTGTTCGATAGCCATTTTAAAAATATCGACTTTGAATCAATGTCCATGATTCTCCAATTTTTTACGGGTTTCCCTTCCATCAAGAACTATTGGCATGACAAGAATATTAACGGTGAATAAAAAAGAGGAAAGACTTGGGTAATTATGCGCCAACGGATCCACAGAGAGCCAAACAGAGATCTTCGGGTCGTAGTAACGTGCTCCGTAGTAGTAGTTGCCTGTCTCAGGGTCTAATTCCTTGGCATTAAAGCGGTATGGGGAGTCATAGTCTCCTGAGCCGGCGTCGTATTCGTAGAGGTTTTCTCTAACCAAAAGCAAGCTGGTATTAAAAAGGTGAGCGAATGAAAGAGATGCCTTCATTGGATAAACATACGGATTTCCAAAAATCACCATGACGGGAAAACTGACCGTATTTTGATGGAAGATGTTTCATTTTTACCCAACTTAGAACTGGGGAGGGCGCTGATGCGCCTCAACGGTTTATGCTAGTGGCCATAATGGTAACGGCAGGAAATAATTAAAAGCTCATTTGCATCAAAGCTGTACACCAAACGGTGTTCGGTGTCTATCCTTCTAGACCAAAAACCTTGAAGCTCATGTCTTAAAGGCTCCGGATTGCCAATGCCTTCAAAAGGGGTGCGTTGGCAGCTTTTTATCAACTCATTGATCCGCTTTACCTTCTTTTTGTCTGTTTTCTGCCAATACAGGTAATCCTCCCAGCAAGAGGCTGTCCAGGTGACCCTCATTCTTCATTCAAGCTTTTTTCGGTTGTCTTACCATGTTTAGCTTCTTCTAGTGACTTTAGGATGTGTTCACGGTTCTTACCGGTCAACAGGTACTTGGTTTCTTTTAGGGAACGATACTCGTCCATGGAAATCAGGACCAGGTCCTTATTATTCTTGCGTTTAATAATAAGTTCCTCAAAGTCGTCCACTACAAAGTCTAGCCATTTTTTCAGATTGAGCCTAAGTTCTGTATAATTGATAACTTTCATAATGCTGTAAAATTACGGTTTAGGTACGTAAAAACGTTTCTTTTTATGCTTTTTCTTGCCGAATCCAAGCGCTCATGGAAAGGATTTCCTTGGATCAATCAAGCCTATCTAGACAGAAGAATACCTAAACTGAAATACCTGGACTATTATTCTTATTCCCAATGTAAGGCGCTCTGTAGTAATAATTACCAGTCTCAGGGTCTAACTCCTTGCCATTGAAGCGGTAAGGGGAGTCATAGTCTCCTGAGCCGGCGTCGTATTCGTAGAGGTTTTTGTCTCTAACTTGAGTTTGATTTGTTAGGCTTGGATTCACTGGTTAAACTTAGTGATTTGAAAGAACTAGGCCTGACGGTATTTTCGCCTATATTTTACTGAAATCAATACCTAACTTTAATTGGGGCTGGAACGCAAGTTCCCCAACGCTCATACCCCAAAAGCGCAACTGACAACTTGTTATCTCCTGATTTTCAAACCTGTTTCTTTTAAGGAACGGCTCATTCTAATGGCTGCTGAGCCTGTCGTAGGACTGTCTTTGAGGATTGACCTGGCATAGACCCCTCATAACTTTCATGTTTTATTAATTAATCCTGTTCCTTGTAAGGACTATTTTTCTTTCAAAAGGGGGCCCCTCAAAATTACCGAATCAGGTTTTCTAGAATAAGGGTAATTACAATAAACATACTTTGACGGAAAACTAGAATTAAAATATTCATTGTAGAGAAATTTCACATTAACTTTGGTTTCTAGAAAACTACAAAGCTCGTAATCCATTGTCGTATTAAAATTACTAGACCACCTTATATGGGCGCTATGAATTTCACCAAGAGAATCTATTTTCAATGTGAAATATATCTTTAGTCCAATAGAGGAGCTATCGGATAGATTTTTAAAATTAACATCCAAAGTATTGTTTAAATCACCTAATGAATTGCATATAAACACTTTATCCTTTTGTAATTGAAATGCTAGTAATAAGAAAACACAAGCTATTCCGGAGATAAATCTTACTCTTTTCATTACTCTAAATAATAATCACCATTTGAAAGCCTTGGACCAGATAACCCACTTGTCGTAGCATTAGTTTCTCTCATGGCCTTTTTTAAAGCCAGCGCTCCAACCCCAGAGTTTTCTTGCACATAAGATTCCGGGGCCTTTGCTCCATACTCATTCTCCCGATTTTGGTATAATGCAATTCGATTATCAACCGCAATATTAAAGTCTACATCAAATTCTTCACTTAAAACGGATAAATCAAGATTTCCTTCTTCGTCAATATAGGTGAACCCAATACCCTCGTCCCAAGAATTAAACGATGAAATTTTATCAAGGGAAAGTATAATATTGGATGAGACGATGTCCCCTTCTGCCTCCCGTACAGAGGCATCTTTATTTTGGTATACGCTTAAATCAGATTGATAGGCATGAAAAAGTTCTTGAGCCAAAGCCTCAAGTGAAACATAATGTATATCATTAGTTTTGGGGCTAAAAGATCCAGATCCTCCACTTCCAGATCCACTGTTTATATAGTAGGTTGTCTCGGAGTTTACCAACCTATTATAGTAAGTAGCAAAAAGTTTATTTTGGCTTAAAAGTTTTATATTGTTGTTGTATGATGACCTTTGTTGTGGGGTCAACTTACTTAGGTCTATCTCCCTCCCATCCGGATCCACCAACATAATGGGGTTATTACCAGTAAACACATAAGGTGAGAAGCTTGGGTACTTATGCGCCAACGGATCCACAGAAAGCCACACAGAAACCTTCGGGTCGTAGTATCTCGCCCCGTAGTAATAGTTGCCGATCTCCTTCTTGTTCATGTCATAAACATAAAGATAAATGGTCATAGGAGCTCTTCAATCGTAACATTCTTCAACCTCATTAGATACTTAATATCCCGAATTTCAGAGCCGAACAGGCTTTTGTGAAGAGTTGATAATACACCCACTGACAACTTTAGTCGTACACCACATATTTTCTTTGGACAAACATACCAGAATCAGATCGCGTTACCTGAATCTCTCCACGAACATTCAATAGATTATTATTTCGCTTTCCGAATTTTTGAATTGAGTTGAAACGAACAACCCAGCCATTTGGCACTTTAACAATTTTAGTAATTTTTAAATAGTATGGCACACCCTCTGCAAACAGGTCTTTCAAGAACCAAATATTAATTTTTAAAGTGTCATTTATATCAACTGTTTTTCGTTTATCATTCGTTGAATAATCAGAAGTATTTTGAACAAATATTTCATTAGTTGAAGTGATAATATTTTGAAATTCCAAATCATCCATGAGTTCAATGCATAAAATCTTACAAATCATCTCATAGTCATTTTCTGACTGGGCTTTTAAGCTGTTTGTGACAAACATTAACCCTATAAGAATTGATAAAAGTTGGTTAAAATGGTTCATAAATGACAGGCTTTATTAAAAAATATATACCTAATCCTTCCCCTAATTCTACTTTAGGTAGAACATTTGGATCTAAACCAGGGTTAAGTGTGAAACTAGTGTTCTGAGGAATTTGATCCGTAGGTAGCGATATTTGTAACCAGGTCCCGTCCACAAAGCCATCTGGATTTTCAGGTGATATAAGGCTTTCATCGTACAATTGCGTTGTTACTTCGGCAACTACGGTAGAGTAAGCTCTCCTCTCCTCCGAATGTGACTCAGTCAACTCAATACCTAAAAATAGCGCTGATAGTTTTTCCTGCCCTTCCTGATCATAAGTTATATTAAAGGTTTCCACAAAGTCAGGCATACTAGTAAAGCTATACACTTTGTCCTGTGCATCAGGCCCTAACGTTTCTCTGAGCTGATTAAAATCAGGGTAATCTGTTGTTGTGGGGTTTAATTCAGAAAGGTTTTCATCAGGAGGCCAAATATCCAACATCCCATTCGGGTCAACCCTCATAAGCGGATTATTCTGCACAAAATTGTAAGGGGTAAGCCAGCTGCGTTCTGTGGCCATGGGGTCCACGCTCAGCCACACGGAAATCTTCGAGTCGTAGTACCTAGCTCCGTAATAGTAGTTGCCTGTCTCAGCTTGCCCCATGAGTTAAAGTTAGAGATTTTTGAAGTAGGTGTGGCAGTATATTAGGATTAAGCTGTATTACATAATAACACCAGCAGAAAAGACTATTTAATTTTAATTAAAAACAATTGGAGATTTATAAACCTGTTTAATATTTGTTGAATCAAACAATACATGATACCCTACTCCAATTCCCTTATTACTAATAGTCGGGTACTTCGATGGACCTGTAATATAAATCATTAATAAATCTTTCACTATTGGGGAAATGAAAACCTCAAGATTTACTCCTCGGTCAGAACATGAATCAGAACCCATCATATAAATTAGTGTTTCAGGAATTTTATCACCTGGTTTAGCTGACTGATACATTTCCTTTGATATTATTAATTGGTTGGGAGATTTAAAAACTTCTTTTAATAATTCTGGATAATTAAATGGTGGATCAAAGGCAATATATTCAGGGTTTAATCTAAAGCCTTCAACATTGAACCCATCGTAATCGACCTGTAGAGAATCAAGGTAACTGCATTCCGACAAAACCAAATCTACCGCTAATGTGTATTTTAAATAGTCATTATTTATGGTATGCTGCTCTAATTCTCCATGATGAATAATCAAGAAGTAAAATAAAAAATATCTAAACATTACCATTTTATAAACTTACTAACAGGGTGAATAGGGTGAATGCCTCCAGTTAGAAATGTCCTAGACTGGGTATCAAATGGTATAAATCGCTTATCGCCTAATTGTTTTGGACCATATGACATTCTTTGCCCCCAATCACTACCCATTTGCCTCCTGATTTTATTCATTCTATCAACAACGGGGCCCGTATGTCCAAACAAGTTGCCACCATCTAAATCACCCGAGCCGATAATGGTATGATCAAGTTCATGTAATAAAGTCATACCAAAACCCATGGTTTTCGGGTTTAATCCGCCGGAAACGCCATTAACAAATGATAATATCTGCCCAATATTTAAGGATGCAGAAAACCCATTTGGAAAGGCATAACTCGATTTATCTTGAGTTAATCCAACAGTTA
The DNA here is from genome assembly GCA_937139155.1 of uncultured Flavobacteriales bacterium. Classification (GTDB taxonomy): domain Bacteria; phylum Bacteroidota; class Bacteroidia; order Flavobacteriales; family JBLHRE01; genus CAKZPI01. Next base: position 811 of record CAKZPI010000033.1, on the reverse strand, counting down.
CAGTATTTTTATTGTCAATTGCTTCTTTGAGAAAATTCCTTGCGTCTACACTAGTTCCCTCGGTGTTAATCGCCTCCCCGTAAGTTAACATCCCCGTATCATCAACATTGAGGTCTAACCCAGTGATTTCGGTTAAATCACTTACTACCGTCTCTGTTAGATCTGTCCCTAGCCAACTGTCAAACAATTGAAACATTGCCAAATTGATACTATCTCCATTTGGATCAAACAAGTTAATCGGGTTGTTCCCGCTAAAAACGTACGGGCTCATTGAGGGGTATTTCTCAGCAAGTCTGTCAACAGAAAGCCAAACAGAAATCTTCGGGTCGTAATATCTGGCTCCGTAGTAGTAATTGCCTGTCTCAGGGTCTAACTCTTTACCATTAAAGCGGTAAGGTGAGTTGTAGTCTCCTGAGCCGGCGTCGTATTCGTAGAGGTTTTCGCCCCAGACGGGGGTTTGATTTGTTGGATTTGGATTCACAGGTTAAACTTAGTGAATTGAAAGAACTAGGCTTGGCGGTATTTTCATCAGGATTTTGCCGGATAAAAAGCCAAGGTTGCGTAACTTGAATTGGGGCGGGAACGCCAGTTCCACAACCTTCAAGCTCTAAAACGCATTCGATATTTTGTTCGACTGATTTTCAGACTTTTTCCTTGTAGGGAACGATTATTTCTAACAGCCTTTGAGGGCTGCCTTGGAAACATCTTGCTCAAGATTCTAAACTTACCTTGATAGAACAAACACTATTTCAAGTCTTCAATGATTCTTGAAAACGGTCTTGCCAGGAAAATGTCAGTAAAGCCGCAACGG
>CAKZPI010000032.1 GCA_937139155.1 uncultured Flavobacteriales bacterium | reverse complement strand
TTGTTTTTGGCATGTTTGAAAGAAGAGTGGGGTGTTTATAAGATTTTCTGATCTGGCGATGTTTTGAGAAAAAGTTTTACGAATTTAGGGAGAACAGAGAAATGCCAGACTCCTACTGAAATTGCTTGGTTGATTAAAGCATGGTTTTTGGTGAAGTATTCATCACCGAATTCTTTTTTAATATTTTCAAGGTAGAGTTTCTCTTGATTTTGGATTCCCCTTGAACTTGTAAATCACCCCCTGAATTCACCCAAAGGCTTCTTTCAATTTCAAGTTTAGAACCTGAAAAATAAAAGTAACCCGATACCGATGCATTTCGTTTCACTTTTAGGTCATCACACCATTCAAGTCCATCGGCATTCACGTTTAAATTTTTGACTTCTCCCCCTCCAGAGCCTTTTTGAAATTGTGTAGGGGTGCTTACATTGAGGTTTTGGCTTGAATTGCCGGTATAATCAGGAAAATTGGCATTTCCGCAATCAATTAAATCCACCGAGCCTATTTTGAGAATTTTCAAGCCTCCGAGGCCATGGGCAATAAAAATATAGGTTCCATCGGTTTTAATCACATTGGCCTCATCGGCAAAATTCCAGGTACCCAAAAGGGGCAGGTTGGCATCGGTACGGTCAAGCACTTGCATCCCATCCAAACCATTGGCTACATATAAGTATTCAGTATCCGCTGTTGCCGATGCTGGTTTACCTAGAACATTGTAGTTTACAGGCCCCTGATACGTTCCGGTTTGAATATCAAAACTTAAGAGTCCGTCATCACCCAAGGCCACATAGGCTGTATTGCCAAAAATCTCTACCCCATTTTTTCCCACGAACGTGGTATTAAATGGAATATTGGTAGAGCTCATATTATGGAAGCCATTGGATCCGTTGAAGTCGCCATAATGCATAATGGCCGCATTCGACTGAGAACCTTGAAGGTAAACCACCCTACCGTTTTCAGATAGGTTTACAAATTCTGCGTAAAAATCATCTTTGAAAAAATCAGGATTTACGGAAGCTTGGAAGCTGTTTTCATCCAAGGCATAAATTCCCCCATTTTGATCGCCGGTGGATGCTATGACATATCCATCATAAACATCGGTTGAAGTGGCTGCAAAGCTGTTTAGGGGCGTTTCGGTAAGGGGCAAAGAGGCTTGGGTAATCAATCCATTACTCAGGTTAATTTTCTGAACCACGGCACCCTTATGGTTGGTTGGAGAATCATATCCACTTTGATCCACACTTCTAGCTCCGGCAATAATTAGATAATTCGAATTGGAGGCATCAACCGTGTAAAAATCGGTGTCGGTGATCTGAAGCTGGGCTACGATGGTGGGATTGGAAGGAGTTGAGAGGTCAATGACATCAACGATTCCGCCATAGGGTTCAAATTTTTTATGGTAGGTTACATATGCGTAATTGCCCTTGATATCAACCGCAGCAGCGTGCAATTGATCTCCACCAAGAGAAGGCGGACTCACCTCAGCAATTAGAGTAAGATTTGGAGGAGCTGCAGCCGAGACCCTTTGCAAGGGAACTGCCTCCGCTTTCAAATCTACCCTTTGATTCAGCTGATTGTAGTTAAGCTCAAGGGCGGTACGGTCAGGCGTGTTTAATTGATCATCTGGTGAACAGGAAAACAGGACCATGGAAAACAGAAGGATAAAGGCGGCGAAGCGTTTCATTTAAATCTACTTTAGGTAAGCCAGAAATCTAAGGAAAGCCTACGCCTTAAAAAATGAGGGAGGTAAGTTTTAAAATATAATCTTCCCTTGAAGTGGATATTGGTTCAAATTATCAAATCAAGCAAGATTTTCAGGCGAGAGATTAACCCATGGATAGCACGGCCAGGGAAACTATTATAGCTAGGTTATTTATTTCCTAAAAAGGGGGTCGGTTAGGATTTTTCGCGAATCCCACCCTCTTGAAACTCACAATACACCCGGGCTTATATTCCAGATCAATGTAAAAACAAAAAAGGCCATCCCGTTAAGGACAGCCTTTTATATATTCTTTAGAAAAAGAGCTTAGTTTTTACCTTCCTCTTCTTCTAAGTCTGATTTCAATTGACTCAATACGTCTAAGTCACCTAGGGTAGACTTTTGATTATTGCTGGCCATTTTCTTCATATTAGACTCAGTTTCTTTGGCTTGAGCTTTACGGCTAGAGGCCGCTTGTTTTTTCTCAGCCACCTCTACGTCGCGGTGAATTTGAGTATGAGAAACAACCAGTTTACGGTTGTCTTTATTAAACTCAATCACTTTGAATTCAGCAGACTCACCACGTTTAAGGGTGGTTTCATCTTCTTTCTTCATGTGACGTGTAGGAACAAAACCTTCGGCACCGGTTTCTTTGAAATTAACGGTAGCACCTTTTTCGTTTACTTCGGCAATTTCACCTTCGTGAACAGAGTTCAAGGTGAAAACAGTTTGGTAGGTATCCCACGGATTCTCTTCCAATTGTTTGTGGCCTAAGCTTAAGCGACGGTTTTCAGTGTCAATATCAAGAACGGCAACTTCCATTTCTTCACCAATGCTGGTGAAATCAGCTGGATGCTTAACCTTTTTGGTCCATGAAAGGTCAGAGATGTGAATCAAGCCATCAATACCTTCTTCAAGCTCAACAAATACTCCGAAGTTGGTAAAGTTTCTTACCACTCCTTTGTGCTGGCTATTTTTAGGATATTTCTCGGTAATGTCGGTCCATGGATCTGGGCTCAACTGCTTCATTCCAAGGCTCATCTTACGCTCTTCCCGATCAAGGGTAAGCACTTGACAATTTACTTCATCACCTACTTTCACGAAGTCTTGAGCAGAACGAAGGTGGGTAGACCAGCTCATTTCAGAAACGTGAACTAGACCCTCAACTCCAGGAGCAATTTCAACGAAGGCGCCATAGTCAGCAATAACTACAACTTTACCCTTCACTTTATCTCCGATGTTGATTTCTTCGCTAAGCGCTTCCCAAGGATGCTTTTGAAGCTGCTTAAGACCAAGTTGGATACGCGTCTTGTCTTCGTCGAAGTCAAGAATTACAACGTTCAACTTCTCGTCCATTTCAACTACCTCTGATGGGTGGTTGATGCGGCTCCAAGATAGGTCGGTAATGTGAATCAAACCGTCAACACCTCCAAGGTCAATAAACACCCCGTAAGAAGTAACGTTTTTCACAACACCTTCAAGTACCTGACCTTTTTCAAGCTTAGAAATAATTTCTTTCTTCTGCTGTTCAAGATCGGCCTCAATAAGAGCTTTGTGAGAAACAACCACGTTTTTGAACTCTTGGTTGATTTTCACCACCTTGAATTCCATGGTCTTATCTACATACTGATCGTAGTCACGAATAGGCTTCACATCAATTTGTGATCCTGGAAGGAAGGCTTCAATTCCGAATACGTCAACGATCATACCACCTTTGGTACGACACTTCACATATCCTTGAACAATTTCTTCAGTTTCAAAGACTTCGTTCACGCGGTCCCAAGCCTTAATGGCACGGGCTTTACGGTGTGAAAGCACCATTGAACCGTTCTTATCTTCTTGCTTGTCAATAAGAACCTCTACTTCGTCACCTACTGCTAGATCTGGATTGTACCTGAACTCATTCAATGAAACAACCCCTTCTGATTTAGAGTTGATGTCAATGATGGCCTCACGATCTGTTCTATTGGTTACCTTACCAATAACCACTTCGTTTTCCTCGAAGGTGTTAAGGGTGTCAGCATACATTTCGCGAAGTTGGTTTTCTTCCTTCTCTCCGTAAGATTTCAATCCATCCTCGTAAGCATCCCAGTCGAAGTCTTTGTCTTCATCAGGGCTGGTTACTCTTGCATTGGGATCATCATCCTCATCTTCCAACGGATTTACATCCTCCTCTTCTTCCTCTACTTCCTCAACTTCAACCTTTTTGGCTGACCTCTTGGTAGTTTTAGCTTTTGGAGTCTTGGGAGCTGGGGCTTCAGCTTCTTCGGTGGGGGTTGAGGTTTCTTGCTGAGCTTCTTCAGCTTTTACCTCTTCTGTTTTTGCAGCTGCTTCAGTTTCGGCAGCTTTTTTGTTTTCCTCTGACATAGTCTTCAGAGCTTTTTTGTATTTCGGTTGCCCGGATGTTGGGATGCTTCCGAAAGAATTTCTACTTGAATCTCAACCCTTTCCAACTCATCCGGTTATCCGTTGAAAAGGAGTGCAAAAGTAAGAAAATAAATCCTTTCACAGAAAGGTTAAACTCAATAAAAAAAATGGCATATTTGCTATGTAAGCATTCAAACCTGATTTGCCTCAGTCCATAGGCTTATCAGACTTTTATTTTTGCACCCGTTACACTTATTCGCCCTAGCCATGAAAGCGCTTTTCTTTTTTTTCGCTTTTCTTTTTTTCGGAAGTCAATCCTTTGGCCAGTCACGTTCCCTTGGACTACAACTGGGTTCGGGAAACTCTCAAAATGACATTTCCACCACCAACAACCCTGCATCATTAATCCAGGAAATTCGGCCCCAAATTGGAATCTTTACACGGAAGTACTTAAATCCAAGTTTCTCTTGGAAAACTGGGCTTAACTATGCTCAACTAGCAGGAGCCGATACTCTTCACACAAACGAAAGCCGGGGTTTGTCATACCGAACCAACCTATTTGAAATCACAAATCAACTGGAATACAACCTGGTGAAAAATGAACAGGTGAAGGTGTTTAGCCTAATTGGTCTGAATGCTTTCTACCTCTTTGAGCCCGTGTCAATCCGCGCTGGGGAAGAAACCCGACAAACCCAGCAAGCAGCCCTAAATGCTGCAGCCATGCTTGGTTTCGGGTGGAGAATTCCGCTTGATCGATCCTGGTCTTTGGGAGGGGAATTTACCTACCACATTACCACTACCGATTATTTAGACGCCATGGAAGTACCTAGCAACGGGTACAATTTCAATGATTTTTATTACCATTTTACGCTTGAGATTTCTAAAACACTCCGAAACAAAAGAGGGAAATCAGGCTCCAATGAATGTCCGAGTTTTTAAAGCCTAAAACCCGTCTATTACGTACCTTCGCGGTATGAAAAGTTTTGATATTCCGGTTTATTATAAATCGCCCCTAATCGGGCAAATCAAGAACATTCGTTCCGCGTCTGACCCCAAGAAAAAAGACCCCAGCCCTACCCTTTTAAATTTTGGAAATGTTAAATTTCACATCGCCAGACATTTTGGGTTTTGTTATGGTGTTGAAAATGCCATTGAGATTTCCTATCGAACCTTAAATGACCACCCCAACCGGAATATCTACCTGCTTTCTCAAATGATCCACAATCCGCTGGTTAATGCTGACCTTCTAGATCGCGGACTCAAATTCATTCAAGACACAGAAGGCAATCAATTGGTGCCTTGGGATGAGGTTCATGGAGATGACATTGTAATCACCCCTGCCTTCGGAACCACCCGAGAAATTGAGGATCTTCTGAAAAAGAAAGGAATTGAAATCGCCGCTTTTGACACCACCTGCCCTTTCGTTACAAGGGTTTGGAAAAAAGCCGCAAAGCTCGGGGAAACCGACCATACCATCATCATCCATGGTAAACATGAGCATGAAGAAACCAGAGCAACGTTTAGCCATTCAGCCGAACATAGTCATGCGGTTGTAATTCGCGATATGAATGAAGCAAAGGCCCTGTCTGAATACATGACTCAGAAAAAATCAAAACCAGCCTTTTACAAAGAGTTTGAAGGGAAATATACCCCTGGTTTTGATCCAGAAATTCATTTTAAGAAAGTAGGTGTTGTGAACCAAACCACTATGCTCGCCACCGAAACCCAAGCCATCGCCGATTTCATCAAAAAATCAATGGAGGATCATTACGGGATTGAGGAAATCAGAAACCATTTTGCCGATACCCGCGATACCCTTTGTTATGCAACCAATGAAAATCAGAATGCAACCTTAGACCTGCTGCAAGCTCCGGCAGACTTGGCCATTGTGGTTGGAGGATATAATTCATCGAATACCTCTCACCTTGCTGAATTATTGGAGGAAAAATTCCCAACCTACTATATAGAAGGAGCAGGTTGCATTTCTGAGGACGGCTCCATTTCTCATTTTAATCAGCATGAAAAGGTAATTGAGACAACCGAGAAATTTCTCTTGAATAAATCGCCTTTACAGATTGCAATTACAAGCGGTGCTTCTTGTCCGGACGCCGTTGTAGATGAAGTGATTCACAAGGTTCTTAGCCTAGTTCAAGACCATAGGAACCCGGAAGAAGCTCTAGAAGAAGTTAAGCAGAATTACAGCAATTCCTGAGCCCAGGAATACGCCAAATCTTCTTGCTCTTGCCTGGTTAAATGGGTATTGTCTAAAACTCTTGCGTCCTCAGTTTGAATGAGCGGACTATCCTCTCGGCTAGTGTCTAGATGGTCTCTTTGGGCCAGGTTGGTTTTCACATCTTCCAAGGAGATTATCTCACCCTTTCCTTGCAATTCTTCAAACCTCCTTTTTGCCCGAATCTCAGGATCAGCGGTTACAAATATTTTTAGAAAGGCATCTGGAAAAACCACTGAGCCAATATCTCTTCCATCCATGACCACCCCTTGCCCTGAGGCTCCCATGATTCTTTGCTGATCTACCAAGAACCTTCGCACCTCTGATAGGGCCGCAACCTCACTCACCCGGCTAGAGACCCTCATCCCTCGAATTTCAGCCTCAATATTTTCCCCGTTAAGGGTAACCTCTTGCCCCTGTTCTTTTTTCTCAAAACCTATGCTTACCTGAGACAGTTTAGGAGTCAAACAAGCCTTTAAGTCCATGGCTTCAAAACAGTTTTCGCGCAAAGCGAATAAGGTGACTGCCCGATACATGGCGCCTGTATCAATATAGGTAAAGTTCAATCTTTTGGCTAAGGCTTTGGCAAGGGTGCTTTTGCCGGTAGATGAATATCCATCCACTGCTATTACTTTACTCATTGGTAGAGCTTATTCAAGGTGGTTATCAATGAAAAATGGTTGGAAGCCCCGGTTATATGGTACCGGGCCCGACTGTAGTTTAACTGAAATCTTTTGAATTTTAATCCCATGCCCCAAGACCAGCCTACATTTCTTCCGTAAAGTTCAATTTTCATCTCTCTACTTCGCTGGTGGTTATAGGCTATACGAGCAGTAAGGTTTCCTTCCGGGAAAATTTCAACTCCGAAGATGGCATGCCTTAATAAATTGTCTCCAAGGGTGATTTCTTCCTTGATGATTTCCCCGGTAATGGGGTCTCTACTTACCCGGCTTGGATCTTCGTATCGGAGGTCAAATCGGTTTAGGTCATGAAGGGTAATGCTCCAACGGAAAGGCGCATGTTCTAGGGATTTACCGATGCCGAAGAGGACTTCAAAAGGCATTGGTTCCCTTTGCTTATCATAGGCCACAATCTGAGCCCCCATATGTCGTACCAATAAAGCCAAATCAAATCCTTTTTTGGTTTTATGATAGGCCCCAAGGGTAAGGGCAAGGCCAGCAGAAGTATATTGTTCTATATAGCTATAAACCAATTCAGGCTTCACTCCGATGCTGGTATTGGAATCTAAACTTTTAGACCAAGCGGCTTCCAACACGTAATCTCCGGCAGAGAACTCTCCAGTAATTTGCCCCAAACCATTGGCTTGATCAAAACTTCCATAATTTATGTACCTGAGATTGAAGCCAAGCTGTCCGAATTTCTTGGAAGGCATTACATGACTGAGGTTACCGTATTTCACCCCGCCGTAAAAACTAGACCAGTTCAATCCTATTTTACCCCTCATGGATTCATTTAAAAGGGCTGGGTTTTCAAAGGCAAAGTTCAGGTCAGCACCTGGGCGGTTTATTAAGGTTCCGCCCAAGGCCTGAACATGGGCTGAGCCCGCCAAGTCAAGTACCCCGTAAACCGTTTGCCCTCCGATTTGCGCAGATGCAATGGATGACCAAAATACCAAGATGAATAAAATTTGCCTCATGAGCACGCAATATGCAAATTGAAACCACAAGAGCGGAAAAAAATTGTATGAATCTTTAAAAAACAAAAAAGGGCCGGTAATTAAACCAGCCCTTCTGTAAATTATTTCTAGGTTTCTTTAGAAGCTAAACCCAATTTGAAAACCTCCGTGAGGAGTTACTCCGGTATAACCAGGACTAAATACCTGATTGTCTCCGTTTCCATTTCGGTAAGCATATTGCAAACCGCCCCCTGCATAAAGGTCAACGAAAAAGCGATCGTAATAAATCAAGCGCAAGCCGGCTAAAACTCCTCCTGAAACATGGCCGAAAATCTCTTCGTCGATTACTTGTTGCTCGTCCGTTTCCGTGTCTGGATTGTAGACAGTTTCCAGTGCCGTTTCCCTCAGGTTCCGGGATTTTGCGAAAATGGCGAAGTAAACCCCGTCAAAATTCCCTGTTCGTTGTGAAGGACTCCAGTCATTTCCGAAAAGGTAGAACCTTTGTTGGAGTTCAAAAGTGGTTCCAAGGCGTTGGTTGCTCCCATCTTCAAATAGGGTAAAACCTGCTTGGAACATGGTTCCTTGATCATTTTGATGAAGCCTTTCGTAGGTCACAAAAAGAGTCTCGTCAAAGAAGTGCATCGGGCTTAAGCCTAGGATGTTTCTTCTCTGAACATAATAGTCATCATCAGATGTTGTGGTATTTGTCTGAGCCGAAGCCATAAGACCAAATCCGACTAAAGCTAAAAGTGTAATTCTTAATTCGCGCATGGCAGCAATGATTGGTTAAGGGTGGAAAGAAACAAAAAATTTTTTCAATCCTTTAAATTTAAGGTAAGATTTCTAGGGTTTTTCACCTTATCTTTCAGCAAACCAATACTTAAGACTTCGGCCATTTTATCCACATAATGGATTTTCAAGCCCTTTAGGTAGTCTTCCTTAATTTCTTCAACATCTTTCTTATTCTGCTCGCAGAGGATGATTTCTTTAATATCCGCCCGTTTTGCAGCAAGAATCTTCTCTTTGATTCCGCCCACAGGTAGAACCTTTCCTCGTAGCGTAATCTCTCCGGTCATGGCTAAGTTCTGCTTCACTTTTCTTTGAGAGAACAAAGAGGCAAGTGAGGTTAACATGGTAATTCCGGCAGAGGGACCATCTTTAGGAGTGGCTCCTTCTGGCACGTGAATATGCACATTCCATTGATCAAAGACCCTCGGATCAAGATTCCATTCATCGCAATGAGATTTCAAATACTCCATGGCGATAATGGCCGATTCTTTCATTACCGAACCTAGGTTACCGGTAACCGTAAGTTTTCCTTTTCCTTGGCTTAAACTTGACTCTATAAATAAGATATCACCTCCCACGGGGGTCCAGGCCAAACCTGTAACCACCCCAGCTACATCATTTCCTTGGTAACGGGTTCTTTCAAGCCTAGGAGCCTTGAGCACCTTTTCAACATCGGCTTTGTTTAGCTTCACAGTATACTCTTCCTCCATGGCAATTGACTTTGCGGCATACCGAACCAATTTGGCAATTTTCTTATCCAATCCGCGTACTCCTGATTCTCGGGTATAACCATCAATCACAAACTCCAATTCACGTTTGCCAATTTTCAAATCATCCTTGGTCAGGCCGTGTTCTTTAAGCTGTTTTGGAAGAAGATGCCTTTTGGCAATCTCAACCTTTTCCTCTTGGGTATAACCTGTAATGTCAATGATTTCCATCCGGTCTCTAAGAGCAGGATGAATGGCATTAAGGTTATTGGCCGTAGCAATGAACAATACCTTTGATAAATCGTAACCGGTTTCAAGGTAATTATCATAGAAGGTGTCGTTTTGTTGAGGGTCTAGAACCTCAAGCATGGCCGATGAAGGATCGCCATGTGCGTCTTTGGTAAGCTTATCAATTTCATCCAAGACAAAAACCGGATTGGAAGATTCAGCCTTTCTCAGGTTTTGAATAATCCTTCCAGGCATGGCTCCAATATAGGTTTTCCGATGCCCTCTTACCTCTGCTTCATCGCGCATTCCGCCTAAACTCATGCGGATGTATTTTCTACCCAAGGCCTCAGCAATGGATTTACCCAGAGAGGTTTTCCCCACCCCGGGAGGTCCGTACAAGCAAATAATAGGAGAACGCATATCGCCTCGAATCTTCAAAACGGCTAGATGCTCAAGGATGCGCTCCTTAACTTCTTCCAGTCCGAAATGATCGCGATCTAGAATTTTCTTGGCCCTTTTTAGGTCGAATTTATCTTTGGTGAATTCACCCCATGGAAGCTCCAAAAGAAGCTCCAAATAATTCCTTTGTACAGTATATTCAGCAACTTGTGGATTCATCCGCTGAAGGCGACCCATTTCCTTTTCGAAAAGTTCGCCAACCTCTTTGGTCCATTTTTTAGCCTTGGCCTTTTTCTTCATTTCCTCGAGGTCTTCCTCGTAGGTATTGTGGCCCAACTCCTCCTGAATGGTTTTCAGCTGCTGGTTCAAGAAATACTCTCTCTGCTGTTGGTCCATATCAACCCGTACCTTATCCTGAATCTCATTCTTCATTTCCAGAAGTTTCAATTCTTGAGTAAGGTGTTTTAGGGCTTCTTTAGACCGAAGAACCAAATCGTTCATTTCAAGCATCGACTGCTTTTCTGGAACGTCAAGGTTCATGTTTGAAGAGATGAAGTTTACCAGGAAACTGGTATTCTCAATGTTTTTAATGGCGAAGGAAGCCTCAGAGGGAATGTTCGGAGACTCCTTAATGATTTGAAGGGCTAAATCTTTAAGAGAGGCCACTACAGCCTGAAACTCGCCCAATTCAATGCCGGTTTTATCGTCTTCAAGGGTTTGAACCCTGGCTCTGAAATAAGGATCTACCGAAACGAATTCTTGAACTTCAAACCTTTTGTTTCCTTGAATGATTACCGTGGTATTTCCATCGGGCATTCTAAAGATTCTTAGAATACGAGCAACAGTTCCAACTTTGTGAAGATCTTGAGGATTGGGGTCTTCTTCTTGGCCATTTTTTTGAGAGACCACCCCAATCATTTTAGACCCATTGTTAGCATCCTTAATCAGCTTAATGCTCTTATCCCGGCCAACGGTAATGGGTATCACCACCCCTGGAAAAAGGACTGTGTTTCGTAAAGGCAGTATGGGAAGCTCATCGGGTACATCCGACTTGTTCATACGATCTTCATCGTCGTCAGTCATCAAGGGAATAAACTCGGTGTCTTCATCTATGATTTGTTGGAAACCTAAATTGTCTCCAAAGAAAGAATCTGAATTCATGCTTTTTTAATTCGATCAAATTATTGGTGGTTCCCCTAACAGGTCAATGAGCATGCCAAAGGATGAATCAGGAAACTTTGTCAGTTTCTATCGGATTCGGTTTCTTGAAAAAGGTATTCAAATACATGGTTTTCATGCTCATCAAATTGAATGCCTCTACGCTCCATCATTCTGGTGGCCACTTCTTTGGCCTTGTCTAGATTAAATGGAACCATTCCGTCTGCTCCCCCCCATGAAAAGGAAGGGATGTGCTTGGGCGGGAAACCTCCTCCGAAGATGTTTGCATTTGAACCAACCACAGTACCTGTATTCAACATGGTATTGATTCCGGTCTTAGAGTGGTCGCCCATGATCAAACCGCAGAATTGAAGTCCTGTGTTCTGGTAATCATTGGACGCATAAGAGTAAACCTTAATGCTGCTGTAATTATTTTTCAGGTTTGAATTGTTGGTATCTGCCCCGAGATTGCACCATTCTCCCAAGACCGAATTTCCTAAAAACCCGTCATGACCTTTGTTTGAATAGCCCCGGATTACCGAGTTATTTACCTCGCCTCCAACTTTGGAAAATGGCCCAATGGTGGTTGCCCCATAAATCTTGGTGCCTAGTTTTAAAACTGCACTTTCGCAAAGTGCCAACCCACCTCGAACCATAGAGCCCTCCATGATTTCCGCATTCTTACCAAGGTAAATGGGGCCGGAACTAGCATTTAAAATGGATGCTTCCACCTTGGCGCCTTCCTCCAGAAAAATATCTTCCCCAATGCATGTATTTGAACCAGGAATGGGATTGGATTTTCTACCCATGGTTATTCGGTGAAAATCGGCTTTTAAAACCTGATCATTCATTTTGAATACATCCCAAGGCTTACGAATCACCAGCAATTCCTTTTCGAACTTATTTGACTTGTCAGAACTTTCCGAATCCTGAAATTCTCCTGACAATTTGGCGGCAATGCATTTTCCATCCTTGTAAACCCTGGCCCCTAGCTTGAGACCCATTAAGGCTTGAATGAACTCAGGATTTGGCACTACTCCTGCATAGACATAAACCACTTCTCCGTCAGGAAGGGCAGGATATTTCCCGCCAAGGTAATCTGGAACCTGGCAGAATACCTTCCCATTCCATTGGTTCTCCCATTTTTCACGAAGGGTATCAATGCCCACCCGCAGGTCTGAAATGCTGCAATGAAAAACCAAAGGAAGAAGTTCGTCACGGTCTTTACCGTCAAATAATACCAAGTTCATAGCTAGAAAATTAGGTAGGCAAATCTAAGAGAAAGCTTGAAAAATCAACCAACAAAAAAAGGCTGAATCAGAATTTCTGAAACAGCCTTCAATGGGATATGAAGAATATCTTATTTCTTGAATTTGGAGTACCGGTTGCGGAACTTATCAACTCGACCCGCAGAGTCAACCAATTTCATCTTACCTGTGTAAAATGGATGTGAATGTGAAGAAATCTCCAATTTCACCAATGGGTACTCAACGCCGTCAATGGTTTCAGTCTCGCGAGCCTCTGCGCATGACTTGGTAATCCAAGTCTCGCCATTTGACATGTCGCGAAATGCTACCAATCTGTAATTCTCTGGATGTATGTCTTTTCTCATGACAGGTTCTGCCTTAAAAATTTTGGAGTGCAAAAATAAGACGAATATTTGCACCACCAAAGCATGAAACAAAATAATTTCTACTTTTTCACGTATCAGCTAGTATATTTGCCCCGAATGAAAAAAATACTCCTTCTTTTCGGACTAGCTATTCTAGTTTTTCAGGCTTGCAAAAAGCCCGATGACCTGATTTCTTCTGGTTACACCCTCAGTTTTTCAACCGATACGGTCATGTTTGACACCGTGTTTACCACCTTGGGGTCTTCCACTCGGTCGCTTCGGGTAAAAAATCCCACCGATGAAAAAATCAGGATTGCAAAAATAGAACTTGCCGGGGGAAACCAATCCTTTTTCCGATTGAATATTGATGGGATTCCAGGAAATTCATTCGAAGACTACGAACTTGAAGCTGGTGATAGCCTTTACATTTTTGTAGACGTAACCGTAGACCCTACCAATCAAAACAATCCCTTAATTGTTACTGACTCGATTCGGTTTTACAGGGATGATGGAATGCAGGATGTAGACCTTGTGGCTTGGGGGCAGGACGCGTATTTCTATGCACCCCCGCCGGGTGGCAATGCCTATCTCTTGCCTTGCAATTTCACCTTGCCCAATGACAAGCCCAATGTTTTTTATGGTTATGCTGTGGTTGATTCGAGTTGCTCCCTAACCGTAGACCCTGGAACCCGAATGCATTTCCATGATCAATCCGGACTTATTGTCAATACCGCTGGGACTCTCACCATGGATGGGGAATTGGGAAATGAAATCATTGTGGAAGGAGACCGTTTAGAACCTTTCTATGAAGACCTTCCTGGTCAATGGGATCGGATTTGGCTTTTTGCCGGTTCGGTAAACAATACCATTGACTATACCATCATCCGAAATGGAACCATTGGGCTATTGGTTGACACCCTGGGCAATTCTACGGCCCCCACTTTAAAGGTTACCAATACCATCATTGAAAACATGAGTTCGGTTGGAATTTTTGGCCGGGGAACCCATTTGGAAGGCGAAAATTTATTGGTGAAAAATTGTGGAGACCTGAGCCTTTTGCTTGACTTAGGTGGATCATACAGCTTTAAGCATTGCACCTTTGCCAATTACTGGAACTCCTCGGTTCGAAAATTTCCCAATGTGATTTTGAAAAATTATTATGAGAGCCTAGAGGGTGCTATTATTACCCGAGACCTTACCCAGGCTTATTTTGGGAATTGCATTCTATGGGGAAACCTTGAAGGGGAAGTGTTTTTTGATGAAAACACGGATGCTCAATTCAATCCGGTTTTTGAAAACTCAATGCTTAAGGTGGATTCAGATTTTGACCGGAATGACCCCAACCGTTTCTTGAATTCCAGTTTCAACCTTTACCCCAAGTTTGAAGATCCCTTTCAGGATGAGTTTCAACTTGACACCCTTTCTCCTGCTCAAAACGCAGGTTTAAACTCCATTGGCCTTGACATTCCCTTTGATTTAAAGGGCGACTCACGAGCCGCAGATGCGGGTCCTGACATAGGCTGCTACGAGCGTATTGACTAAAGTTGGGTAAGGAATTTCATGGTATCAACCCCATCTGCATAATCCCATAATTGGGGCCTTTGAGTTTCTCCCAATTTCACTTCATATTCTTTTTCCGGATGGGCCTTTGCAACGCATTGAAGATCCTCTTTAATGATTTCAATTTGCTTGTTCACAGCCTCCAAACTTTCGTACTCTTCGTAATGAAGGGTAGCAATACCCGCGTGAAGTTCAGGCACCTTCCGTAGAAGAAGGATTCCAAAATCATGAAAACGATCCAGGTTCATTCCAAAAATCGATTTATGATAGAGGTAATTATTGTGGAACTTGTTGTGATCTGCAAGGTGTTCGTATTTCCGGAATGCATTGAGCAATTGGTTGGGGTCGTAGCCCGAAGGCACAAAAACCTTGGATACATTTCTGCAGCCCATCCCAAAATATTGGAAAACATCATCGGCAAGGCCCGACATTTCCTCCTCAGACTCTTCCCCGGTTAAAACCGCCAAGGAAGTTCGGTTTCCCCGAAAAATATGCGGAAACTCTCCAAAATAAGATTCAAAATAACGGGTAGAATTATCTGAACCGGTGGCAATTACCGCCTCAAAATCGCTCATCTTTCCCTTGGCCAAAATCAATCGATCTTTCAGGCTAGGATTAACCACCATGAGCAAGGCCATGACGTTTTCCATGAGTTCTTGATCGTCTTTTGCAGGTTTCACCAAGGCTTTGTGCCCAGAGGCAAGAATGGAAAGTAAATCATGCAAGCCTACCAAAGGCAGGTTTCCTGCGGTAATAAGTGCCACGGTTTTGGGTGATTTGCTTGGGGTATACCTTTCAAGCCAAGCATCTACTTTTTCCTCGGCCAAAGCCAGTCCCCAGTCTTGCACTGCCTTCTGAATGAATTCTTGGGTAAACCATTTGTTTTTGATTTCGGCCAATTGCCAAGCATTTTTCCAAAGCACAAAGGCTTTAGAAACTTGAGGATTGGCCTGTAAAAAGGATTCATCTTCCTGAAAAACCTTACCTAATTTTACGAGGGTATCACGCATTCTTCTTTCTTTTAATTCCCCTATGGTTTTGCCTATATTTGGAGCCGCAAATATGACAATATAAACTGAAGAATATGGCCATTAAGATAACCGATGAATGCATTAATTGTGGAGCCTGTGAACCAGAATGCCCCAACAATGCAATTTACGAAGGAGGTGAGGAATGGAGCTTTGCTGAAGGCACCGGTTTAGCCGGAAAGGTAACTTCTAAGACCGGAATCACCGCGGATGCAGATGAATCTCAAGAACCGGGTTCGTATGACGTTTACTACATCGTTACGGATAAATGTACAGAGTGTAAAGGCTTCCATGATGAGCCTCAATGTGCGGCTGTTTGCCCGGTAGATTGCTGCGTACCTGATGAAGACCATGTTGAAACCGAGGAAGAATTGCTTGAGAAAAAAGACTTCTTACACCTTTAATTTCATGCATTGGAATAAAATACAAACCCACGTAATTCGTGGGTTTTTTTTGGCTTTTTTCCTGAGTCCACTCTTCGGATTTTCTCAAATTTCGCTTGACAGTTTAGAGTCTAAACTGGCTCATTTTGGGGGAAAAATTCTGGTTGATAGCACCAACCAAGAGCGGTTGGCCGCCAATGACTCATTCACGCATTATCTGGAATGGGCCCTTGAATCCCATGCCTCATATGCCCATGAATTTGATCAGGTAAAGAACCTTTCGGCCCTCAGGGCTCCAAACGATAAATTCAGAATTTACACATGGGTAGTTCCCTTGACCAATGGCAGCTACCAATACAATGGTTACCTATACCTCATTCCCCGAAAGGGAAGCCCTTATTACCTTAAATTAAAGCCTGAGCAACACAATACAAGCCAAGCAATGGACAAAGTGCTGGAAACCGACCAATGGTATGGTGCTCTTTATTACAAGGTTCTTCATCACAAGCGTAAAAGGAAGCATTATTACACCCTTCTAGGTTGGCATGGGCAAGATGCCACAGAAACTCAAAAATTGGTTGATGTTTTGGTTTTTGACGCCTTTGATGAGCCCTTTTTTGGGTACCCTATGATTCAAATCAAGGAAAATGAAAAGGCCCTTTGCCGATACATTCTAAGATACTCAGCCAAAGCTTTTGCAACTTTGAGGTATGAGCCTAGGTACAAAATGATTGTGATGGACAACCTTCAGCCAACCGTGGAAGGAGCTGAGGGCATGTATCAATACTACGGCCCTGACTTCACTTACAACGGTTTGAAGTACAAAAAAGGAAAGTGGATTTTTGAAGAAAACATTGACGTTCGGAACCTGGGCGAAAATTAATGCCTGGATAAAATAGACTTAAAAAGGGGTCAAGTTAATTCCCTGAAAATTTACCACCTTTGGCCCCAGTTTAACCTTAAAAACAGGCTCTCGTCATGGGCAAAGTGCACAATTATTCTGCAGGACCCTGCATTCTTCCTCAATCTGTATTTGAAGAGGCCGCTCAGGCCATTCTTAACTACCAAGACTCGGGTTTATCCCTCATCGAAATGTCGCATAGAAGCAAACCTTTTGTTGCGGTAATGGATGAAGCTAGGGCTTTGGTAAAGGAAATTCTCAATGTGCCCGATGGGTACGAAGTATTGTTTCTTCAAGGAGGAGCCAGTCTGCAATTTTTAATGGCTGCCATGAATTTCTTGCCTGAAGGCGGAAAAGCGGGCTATTTAGTAACCGGTACTTGGGCCAAAAAGGCCTTTAAAGAAGCTGAACCCATGGGGGGTGTTTCTTTGGCTAGCTCGGCCGACAAGAATTTCTCATACATTCCAAAGGGATATGAGATTCCGAAAGACCTGGCCTATTTTCACCTTACCTCAAACAATACCATTTTCGGAACCCAGGTAAAAGACTTTCCTGAGTCTTCGGTTCCGGTAATCTGCGATATGTCTTCTGATATTTTCAGCCGCCCAATTGACGTGAGTAAATTTGACATGATTTACGCCGGAGCCCAGAAAAACATGGGTCCTGCCGGAACCACCTTGGTGATTGTAAAGAAAGATGCCTTGGGTAGAGTGAACCGTAGAATCCCTACCATGCTTGATTATTCAGTGCATATTGAAAAGGAGTCTATGTTCAATACTCCTCCGGTATTTGCTGTTTACGCTTCCATGCTAACCCTTCGTTGGTTAAAATCAAACGGAGGAATTCCCTGGATCACCGAAAGAAACCAGGCAAAAGCTGATTTGCTTTACGGCGAAATCGACCGAAATCCTTGTTTTGAAGGTACAGCCGCCAAAGAAGACCGATCAAATATGAATGCTTGTTTCCTTTTGACCAACCCGGATAAAGGAGAGATTTTTGACCAAATGTGGCAAGAAGCGAAGATCAACGGATTGAAAGGACATAGATCAGTAGGTGGATATAGAGCTTCCATGTACAATGCCCTACCCCTTGACTCAGTTCAGGCCTTGGTTGATGTAATGCAAGAATTTGAAAAGAAACACGGATAAGAATCAATATGAAAGTATTAGCAAACGACGGGCTTGCAGCCTCAGGAATTGAACAGTTAGAATCAGCTGGAGTTGAAGTGGTTACCCAAAAGGTTGCCCAAGAACAATTGGCCAATGTAATCAACCAAGAAGGATATACAGCCCTTTTGGTGCGTTCTGCCACCACCGTTCGAAAAGAACTTATTGATGCTTGTCCGGGCCTAAAATTCATTGGAAGAGGAGGCGTTGGAATGGACAATATTGACGTTGATTACGCCCGTTCAAAAGGACTTACCGTAGCCAATACCCCAGCTGCATCTTCTGACTCAGTTGCTGAATTGGTTTTTGCTCACCTAGCTTCAGGATTGCGATTTTTGCACGACGCCAACCGCAACATGCCTTTAGAAGGTGAAACCAAGTTTAAGGAAATGAAAAAGGCCTATGCCAAGGGTCGTGAGCTCAGAGGAAAAACCATGGGCATCATTGGCTTTGGCCGAATCGGTCAATCCGTCGCTAGAATTGCCATCGGGCAAGGAATGAAAGTTGTTGCCCATGATCCATTTGTGGAAAATGCCAGCATTAAACTTGAGTTTTTTGACGGACAAGAATTGAATTTTGATATTACCACCGTAAGCAAGGAAGAGGTTCTTAAATCTTCAGACTTCGTCACCCTTCATGTACCTGCCCAAAAAGATGGGTATGTGATTGGAAAGCCAGAAATGGAGATGATGAAAGACGGTGCCGTTTTAATCAATGCGGCCAGAGGAGGAGTTGTTGATGAGCATGCCCTTTTGGATGCCCTTGACGCTGATAAATTAAGCTTTGCCGGACTGGACGTTTTTGAAAACGAACCAAAACCTGCCATGCGCGTATTGATGAACCCAGCCTTGAGCCTTAGTCCGCACATTGGAGCGGCAACGGTTGAAGCCCAAGCCAGAATTGGAACGGAAATGGCGGAAGCCATCCTTTCGTTTCGTGATGCTCAGTAATTGAATTTCAGAGAATTTTAAGAGGCGGTCGGAAGATTCGCCTCTTTTTTTATGTTCCGGTGAGAATAATGGGTGTGATTTGATTACTTCCCTTTATTTTTGACGCGCAAGACCAAATTTCATGATAGATTTTAAACCCTTCAAGGCCATTCGCCCCGTTGCAGACAAAGTGCATTTGGTGGCCTCTAGATCTTACGTAAGCTATGCCCGAAAAGCCCTTGCTAGTAAGCTAGATGAAAATCCCTATACCTTCATCCACATCATCAATCCTGAATACAATAAACCGGGCAGGAAAAGCTCTGGATTAACCAAATTCAGAAAGGTTCGAGAGCGGTTTCTAGACTTTGTTTCAGAAGGGGTTTATTTTCAAGATCAAACAGACTGCTTTTATTTATACCGGCAAGTACAGCAAATCCCTGGTGGAAAAACTTTTACAGGCTGGATTGGAGGTGCTTCGGTTCAGGATTATTTGAATAAAAAAATTAAAATTCACGAGCATACCATCACCTCTAGAGAGGAAATGTTTAGGCAGTATTTAGAGGTTACGGGCTTCAATGCAGAGCCGGTTTTAATTGCCCACCCACATAGTGAAGATTTGCTCGCTTTGCGCGATGAAATCATCCAATCCACCCCCTCTTACGATTTCACCTCAACCAATAGAGATCGTCACCAACTTTGGAAGGTTTCAGACCCTAAAGAAATTCAAGCCATTCAAACTTATTTTTCAGAATTTGATGCCAGCTATATTGCCGACGGACATCACCGGTCAGCCTCTTCAGTTCTCCTAGCTCAAGATAAAATTGACAATCCATCGGCCCAGCATTTCCTAGCCTGTTTCATCGATGAAGCAGAAATGGCCATCTATGATTTTAATCGATTGATCAAAGATGCTGGCGGACTTTCATCTGAAATTTTAATCAAGCTCATTGTTGAGAACCAAATTGACTTAACCCCCTGTGAACTAGAAACCCCCTTAGAACCAGGAAGTTTTAAGCTATACACCCCTGAAGGATGGTATTTAGGGAAATTTCCTGAAGACACCTTGGGTAAAAGGAACCCAGTGGAAGCATTGGAAGCACACCAACTTTCAGAGTTTGTACTCGGACCAATTTTTGACATCATAGACCTAAGAACTGATAAGCGGGTATTCTTTAAAGGGGGTAGATCCGGACACATTGGATTGCAAAACTCCGTAGATAAGGGCGAGGCTGATTTTGCATTTGCCCTTCCGGCTGTTACCATTGAAGACCTGAAAAGGGTAGCGGATGCAGGCTTGTGCATGCCTCCGAAGTCAACCTATATAGAACCCAAATTGCGCTCTGGGATGACCATTTATCCCATCGAAAAAAACTTAGTTTCAGGATGAGCATTGCCAAAAACCTTGAAAAACTAAAATCAGAACTACCTAAAGAGGTAAGCCTTGTGGCGGTTTCCAAAACCAAGCCCAAAGAAGATGTTCTTGAAGCTTACAATACCGGACAAAGAGATTTTGGAGAAAACAAGGTTCAAGAGCTTGTTGACAAAGCCGAAGAATTGCCCAAAGACATTCAATGGCATATGATTGGGCATTTGCAAAGAAATAAGGTTAAATACCTGGTTGATTTTGTTCACCTAATTCATGGGGTAGACTCTGAGAAATTGCTCAAAGAAATTCAGAAAAGAGCAGAAAAAATTGACCGTAAGGTGAACTGCCTCTTGCAGGTGCACATTGCCGAAGAATCAAGCAAATTTGGGTTTTCAGAAGAAGAAATACTCGAGCTTTTGAGGCATGAACGCTTTCTAGAATACCCCAATGTAAATGTTCAGGGGCTAATGGGTATGGCAACATTCACTGACAACCAAGACCAAGTAGGGAGAGAATTTCAATCCTTGTCTAAAATTTATAAGGCTTACGCCGATGAGTTCAATTGGTCTTATCTGAGCATGGGAATGAGCGGTGATTATAAAATTGCCCTTGATAAAGGTTCAAATATGGTTCGAATTGGATCTTCAATTTTTGGTTCTAGGGCTTGACATAAGTAAATTTAGTTTTACCTTGGAGACTTAACCTGATTCAATGAACACCCTCCCAGAATTTGAGCCTGGACTAGAGACAAACGAAAGACTTCATGTATTGCTCGTTGACGATAACGAGGCTGATAATTTCTTGCATAAAAAGGTTGTAAAACGAAGCGGACTTGTAAGTAGAGTTGTTTCCGTTCTTTCCGGAAAAGACGCTTTAACCTTTTTAAAGTTTAACCATAGAAATGATGAGCGGCAACCCGACCTAATTTTGCTTGACATAAATATGCCGGGCATGAATGGTTGGGAGTTCATGGAAGAATACGACCTCCTTCCGCCCGAGGAAAAAGCAAAGGTGGTGGTCATGATGCTTACCGTTTCTTTAAATCCTGACGATCGGGAACGTTCAGAAGAAAAAGAATTGTCTGGGTTTTATAATAAACCCCTCACGGTTACCGCTTTCCGGGAAATTGTGAAAAAACACTTCCCCCATTTGATTAAGGATTAATTTCCCCAAAGCTTCTCTAGAACTTTCTCTCCAAAAAACTTTGTTTCCCCATCCTTTTCAAGCTCCAGGTTTTTCAAATTGGGTTGACCTGCATCTACCCAGGCGGTAAACCAGAAATCAGCCACGGCCTTTATTGACCGCCTCATCCTTCTTTCAACCATGCCATTCAATGCTTCATGGTAAGCCCTTGAGGCCTCAATTGACTGAGTTCTGACCCCCTGCCCTTTCCGCTCAGAAATAGACTGGGTTCCTTCATCGGCGAAAGCCTCTTGAACCTTCTTATCTAAGTCAAGTACCGAATCCTTGGCCGAAAAGCTTTCAAAGATGATTGCCCAAATATACTCTTGACGGTTGTGAATGTACTCAGCCTGGCCAGGGTACAAGAAATATTCCTCCGCAAATAATTCGGGCAACCTAGACTCCCAAAACCCGTGAATTCCTCGTTGATTTGTTAATTGCCCATTGTAGTTAACCGTGGTATGCAAAGGAACGCAAGCGTCAGAAATATAATGGCCCAGATCTGCACTAAGCCTTAGAATTGCCTGTGCATCATTTGAGTCGAAGGCTTCTACCAAATCGTAATAAACCCATTCAATATTCCAGGGAAGCACCCCATATGCCCAGAGGGTATCTTCGGTTAGAAATGATTTTGCTGAATCCCAATTGGCGGGGAAAACCGTTTTTGGGTTTACCCGAAAAGCATCTAAATCAATATAATGCTTGGGAGGTTCTTTTTTTGAGAAATGCCGCCTTTTATCGGGGTTGGTTGACTTCTCAATCAAAATGGCAATATGCTCTTTGTAAAGGGGCCACATTTCCTTTGGCAGGGAATAAACCGCCTTTTCATGAATGGTTTCATGACCAAAGAAGCCCCAATTGGTAAATAGACCAAGAATCAGGAAGGCCATTAAAAAAGGGCGAATGATATTTGTTCTCATACGCCCTTTAAAGTACAAATTATTTCAAATCTACTTAGCCTTATAAAAAGGCAGCTTTACTACCTGAGCCTTGATTTGTTTTTTCCGAACTCCAATGTAAATCTCACTTCCTTCTGAAGCCAATTCTTTAGGCACATACCCCAAGCCGATTCCTTTTTGAAGAGAAGGAGACATGGTACCTGAAGTTACCCGACCAATTGGGCTTCCTTCGGCATTTAATATTTCGTAACCCTGTCTGGGTATTCCCCTTTCAACCATTTCAAAGGCAACCAATTTATTCTTTATACCCGCTTCTTTTTCCGCTTTCAAAGCCTCTGAATTCACAAAGTCTTTGGTGAATTTTGTAATCCAGCCAAGTCCAGCTTCCAAAGGAGATGTTGTATCATCTATATCATTCCCGTAAAGGCAAAAACCCATTTCCAAACGAAGGGTATCTCTAGCGGCAAGACCAATAGGCTTAATACCATAAGGCTCTCCGGCCTTTAGTACTGCATTCCAAATATCTTCGGCATCCTCATTTCTAAAATAAATTTCGAACCCGCCAGACCCGGTATAACCCGTAGCAGAAACCAAGACATTAGACTTCCCTGCAAACTCACCCTTTTGAAAAGTATAATACTTCATCCCATTGAGGTCAATTTCGGTTAAGCTTTGCATGGCTTCGGCGGCCAAGGGACCCTGCACGGCGAGAAGGCTGGTTTGGTCAGAAATGTCCTCCATTTTCACTCCAAATGAGTTATGAGACTCAATCCAATTCCAATCTTTTTCAATGTTTGAGGCGTTAACCACCAACATATAGGTCTCTGCATCGATACGGTAAATAAGCAGGTCATCTACAACCCCTCCTTTATCATTGGGCATGCAAGAATACTGGGCCTTTCCGTCAACCAACTTAGAGGCATCGTTTGAGCAAACCTTTTGAATCAGGTCAAGGGCCTTTTCACCTTTTAAAATGAACTCTCCCATATGGGAAACATCAAAAACTCCCAATTTCTCTCGAACATTTTCATGTTCAATGTTTACCCCTTCATATTGAACAGGCATATCATAACCCGCAAATGGAACCATTTTGGCTCCAAGTGCCTCGTGTACATGGCTTAAGGCTGTTTTTTTCATGCAATTTATTTTATCCGTGTATGAATTCTTTTTTTCCGTAATTCTTCATGACTTCTGCCTCGTAATCAAGCAGGTCTTGCCAAATTTCATCCACCTTTTCTCGGTCACCATATTTTCTGGCAAAGCCTAAGAACATGGTATAATGATTGGCTTCAGAAACCATTAATTTCCGATAGAACTGGGCCAGATCTTTGTCGGTAATATTCTCAGACAAAACCCTAAAACGCTCACAAGACCTGGCTTCAATTAAGGCCGCAATTAAAAGCTTATTAATTAAATGCTGTTCCTTACCCACTCCTTTTTTGAAAAAGGCCTGAAGATCTCGAACATAGGGGTCAGGTCTTTCTTTTCCTAAAACCCAACCTCTTTTTAAAATTTCCTGATGAACCATTTTAAAGTGAGCAATTTCTTCTTGCACAAGCTCACCCATGGCGGTAACCAATTCTGATCTCTCGGGGTATTGAACTATGAATGAGATGGCCGTAGATGCAGCTTTCTGTTCACAAAAGGCATGATCTATCAAGATTTCCTTGATGTTCTTTTCAGCGATGTTCACCCATCTTGGGTCAGTAGGAAGTTTTAAGCCCAGCACTTTTCTTGAAATTTGGGTGGCAAATGTACAAAAGCCTAAGGGTTTGATTTCCCTCGTTCTAAAAGAAGAGGAACCAAATCGATTGTGAATCGAATCAAGGCTTTGAGCTCAGACACCGTTGCCAGTCTTTCCCGGTCAAAGACCAGAATCTTATTCCCTACACTTTCAATATGAAACTGGGCCCTAGATTCAAGAAACAAAACCAAGTCATGATCAAAAAACTCAAGCAATTCCTCTGAGTTTCCGCGTAGGTAAAACCTTTTGTTAAAATCAGGATAGTCCGGAATCTCTAGGTCTTCAAATCCGGCTGCAGCCGCAATTCGACTTAAAAGGTTTTCTCTATGAATGGTGAAGGCGGGTATTTTCTGGTCTAAATTCACCACAGCCATGGTAGACCGAATCATTTCCTTTGCAATGAACTCACCCTCAAAATATTCAACATCTCGAACCTTGATCTTGCACAATTCGGTTTCGCCTAATAAAGTATTAAATGCATGTTCAATGCGCTTGGTTCGGAAATAAGGGAACTTCTCAAGGCTATGCACAGCCTGGGTTGGATTTACCTTAAAATTCCAATTTAATTCTTCCGCTACAGCTTGAACCTCTGCTTGCCTTTTACTCATTGAGTTGAGCGGATTAATGAGCGATCGACTTCCCACCAAAGAAAGGGGCTTTCCTCGGTTTCCTGCCAAATCATCAAGGCCAATGACCTCTAGTTCACCACCTCGTCGCTCTCGTTCTGACTCAAATTGTTGAATGTGCTCGAGCACGGTTGAGTCCATATACTTGGTGAGGGAAAAATCTAAGATTACCCTAGATTCAATGGGTAAGCTTTCTAACTTTTCTTTAAGCCTTGGAAAGTTCAAGAAATTAGACACCCCCTTTACCGAAATAATAAATTGATTCTCAGACTCCTCATACATCAGAGTATTGGGCCAAATCAAATACCTAAAAAACAATCGTAAAGGGTGAATTTTCAGCATTTGTTGAACGAGAGTAGCCAAGATTCCTACCAAAATTCCATTGATCAAACCAAAGAAAAGGGTGATAACGATGGTCAAGAGGAAGATGGCAAATTGCTGCCATCCAGCCCTCCACATACGCCTGAATATGGCTGGCTCAGCTAGTTTATAACCTGTATAAACCAAAATGGCACAAAGGGCAGGCATGGGTATTTTTTTCAATACAGACTGCATGGTCAAGACCAAGGTCAACAATAAGATGCCATGGAAAAAATTAGCCTTTCTAGAATTTGCGCCCGTGTTAACATTCACACTAGAACGAGCAATAACGGTTACAACTGGAAGTCCGCCAACCAAGCCCGAAAGCATGGTTCCAAGTCCTAAGGCCTTGAGGTCTTTGTTCACGTTTGAACGTCGGGCTTGGGGGTCAAGCCGATCCACGGCCTTAATGCTTAATAAAGATTCGACGGTTGAGATTAATGTGATTCCAATAACGGCTTCCCAAAAAACCCCTTCACCTATTCTAGAAAAATCTGGAAAAACCAAAGCCTGGCTAAGGTCATTCGGAAGTTGGAGCAAATACTCAGGCTGAATGGGGTAATCTAATTTGAAAATTCGGAAATATTCATAAAACCCAATGCAAAGCAAAAGAACCCACATGGGGGCTGGTATGAGTTGAAATATGGGTTTTCTGATTTTGGAATAAAAAATCATGATTCCTAAACTAGCTAGACCCACCAAGGCTGGCACCTGCCAATGGGTTTCAGAAAAGAGCCTGAATACAGTGGCCGGAAGGGTATAAAGCATTTCCGCATTTGAACTTGCTTTAGGGTCTAGATTACCCAACATGATATGGGCCTGTTTAGCCAGAATTATGATTCCGATGGCAGACAACATACCCTGAATGGCCGAGGAAGGGAAGATATCGCCGAGTTTACCAAATTTCAGGAAGCCAAGTAGACTCATGACACCCCCGGAAACTACTATGGCACCCAAAGCGGCCAAATAGCCGGTAAAAGGGTCTCCGTTTCCTAAGGCAGTAACTGCGGTTAAAATCACAACCACCAGTCCGTTACCCGGACCCGTAATGGTTACATGAGAGCCGCCGAAAATTGAGACCACCACACCCCCTACAATGGCGGCAATTAAACCTGCCGTAGGCGGAACATTGGAGGCTAAGGCCAAGCCGAGCCCTAAAGGCAAGGCAATTAAGGATACAATAAAACCAGAAAAGAAATCCTTTTTTAGGCCGGCATCAATCTTCATTCAGCGTGGTTTTTATACAGTAGTAAATTGGTTGGAAGGTCAGTTAAAACATATTCTATTCCTCGAGTGAAAAAACGATTTAATCGGGCCTGCTTTTTTTCAGGGGCGTGAAGCACTAGTAAATCTGCCCTTTTGCTTTGCGCGAAATGGGAAATGGTGTATCCGCCCTGACCGAAAATGGGGAAATTGTTAATTTCCATTTCTCGGCAATCGTTCATGCCGTCAAGCATTTTGCTTACTCTTTCGTTTTCCATGGCGATAGGGTCATCCTCCTCCGCTTCATTGGAAAGTTCTTTAACGGCTTTGGGTTTTAACTCTTCAACAAAGAAGGACTCTTTGATGCCAATGGCCTGACCAAAAGCCATGGCTGCTTTGATTAGCTGTTTATCTTCTGGATGTTGTTTTCCGTCTACCACCATGGTGTGAAATTTCACACTCTCGGTTGCTGGATTTACCAAAAGCAAAATTGAACAAGGAGCTTCCCGGCATAAATCACGAGCCACTGAACCTAAATAATAGGTAAGTAGGTTTTCATTTTGTACCGCTCCAGCAACTAGTAAATCTACCTCATGAACCTTGCAAGCCCTGGAAATCACCTTTACCGGGTCTCCTTTATGCCAAACAATTTTCAGTCGGTTTTCAGGAAAAGAATGATCTGCTAAAAGGCCGTCTAGAATTCGTTTTTTGTCGGCGTCTTGATCCCCCACATGTATCAATACCAATTCAGCATTGAAGTATTGAGCTACACGTATTCCTTCGCATAAATTGGCTTCTAGTCTTGGGGAAAAAGCAAGCGCAGTTGCTACCCTTTGAAACATTTTCTTCGGCGGATTTTGCATGCCGAAAAAATAAGGAATTGTAAGTAAACGGGAAGGTTCTGAGAATGAGGGAGGTCTAATAAAAAGAAGAAGCCGCCTTCAAAGAAAGCGGCTCCAACACTACATCGCCTTAACCTAAGGTAACTGCAAGCCACCTTATGTTAACAAGCCAAATGTAATATCAAAGCCTTGGTAATGACCTGACCCTCCTCAAGGCATTGTATGAGTGTTATCAAAAAGGCTTAATCCTTATTTTCAACCACTTACCCGCCTAAACCTTGGAACACCCATTGAGTTTTAGATGGAATTTCCCTTTTTTGGAATTTTCTCAAATATAGTTTCCTGGCTAACTTGACCTGAATCATGTTTTTTGAAGGGCATGAACATTTGACCAATAAATCCGGGGGGCACCTGATCTTGTTCAGGGATGCCAATTTCGATGTCTCGTCCATTATTGGGAACGTAGGCCGTTCCGAAAAGGTAATCCCAAATGCTTAAAGAAAGTCCGTAATTCATTCCATAGGGTCTTTCTTTGGGCATGTATTTTAAATGATGCCAAATATGCATCTTAGGATTGTTCAAGATGTACTTAAAGGGACCATAAGAGAGCGGGATGTTTGAATGGTTAAGATGGCCTATGGTCAATGCCACAATATGCACCAGGAAGAAATCATCCAGCCCAAAGCCAATCATAGCTACTGGAATGTATTGAATGGTTTTATAAACTATGGTTTCCATCCAATGAAACCGAAGGTGGGCGGCAAAGCCCATTTCTTCCACCGAATGATGAACCTTGTGAAAATTCCATAGCCACGGTACTCTATGCAAAAGCCTATGCACGTTCCACTGTATAAAGTCTACCAGGATGAATAAAAGCAATAGCTGGGCCCATACTGGCCAAGAGTTGATTTCTATGGCTATTAAGTTTTCCACCCCGAAAAGGCCCAAGAAATCATTGAAGGCATTCACGGCAACCTCGCTTAAAGCATTGTAAACGATTAGAGAGAAAAGGAAGAAATTAAAGAACATGTAGAACACGTCCAGCCAAAAATCCTTTCGTATAAGAGCTTGTTTTTCCCGCCAAGGCCATACTACTTCAAGCATCCAAGCCAAAAGAGACAGCCCAATTAACCAATAAAAGTAATTATGCCACGAGGGGTTTAAAATCTCTGAGGTTAGATAATTGAAGTATCCGCTGTAAGCATTTCCAATGATGTCTAAATAATCCATTTCCTAGCCAAACAAACCTCCTTTAAGAGGATATCCAATCTCCTTTAGGCTTGATTTAGCCTGGGCCTTATCAAAACCCTCTCCTTTAAGTTCAACCTCGCCATTGAGGTCAACCTCTACCTTCTCTACCCCCTTCAAGTCTTTGAGGGCATCGGTGACGGAGCTTACGCAGCCTCCGCATTTCACATTTTTCACTTTAAATTTCCAGGTTTCCATTATAAAAACAATTCACGAGTTAAGATAAATAGTCCCATAACCAGGATGAAAATCCCGAAGGCAGGTTTTAGCTTCTCACCTGAAACCCGTTTAGAGAAATGTCCCCCTACAAAGATTCCCAAAACTGAGAACCCGGTAAAAGACATCAACATAGGCCAGTCTATTTCTAAATTCACCATGTCTCCTGAAAACCCTATCAAAGATTTGAGGGCAACAATGGCCAAACTGGTACCTATGGCCTTTTTCATGGGCAAGCCGGTTACCAATACCAAAACTGGGATGATTAAAAATCCACCTCCAGCTCCAACCATTCCGGTAAGAACCCCAACAAAAAGACCTTCTAGTAGTACAATGATCCAAGACCAAGGTTTTGATACCTTTTCCATTTTATCCTGAGTCTTTCCAGAGCTCTTGCGAATCATGGAATAGGCTGCCACCAACATAAGAACGGCGAAAAGAAGCAGTAGAAAGGTAGACTTGGTAATCACCTTAGCTCCTATTTCAAACAATTCATCGGGCAAAACCGGAACCAGCCAGGCCCGGGTAAAGTAAACAGCTATTATACTAGGAATGCCGAAAAGGAAAACAAATTTCAAATCCAGTTCTTGCCTCCTAAAATATCGATAGGCCCCCAAAAGTGCTGAGACCCCAACAATAAACAAGGAGTATCCTGTAGCGGAAACTGCGTCAATGCCCAGAATATAAACCAGAACGGGTACGGTTAAAATACTGCCGCCACTTCCAATGAGGCCCAAAGAAACCCCAATAAGAATGGCGGCTATAAATGCAAGTATGGTAATCAACTCCACCTTAACCTAGGTATGAAGAAAGCATCCAAATTAGCTTTTCTTGCTGGGTGATGTAATCGGTAACCAGGGTTAGGGTTCCCTCATCTTCAGCTTCGGACGCAAGTTCAAGCATTCCTCTTTCTATTTGAAGAATCACCTTCAAGTCAGCCAAGACCGTTTCTATGGTTTGCTGTCCATCGCTAAGGTCCATAACTGGTTTTACCTTGGATGCGTCTAAATAAGCACTAAAGGAATGTAAGGGTCTATGGCCCAAGGTTAGAATCCTTTCGGCGATTTCGTCAATTTTAACTTGGGCATCGTTGTAGAGCTCTTCAAACTTAAGGTGAAGTTCAAAAAATTGGTTTCCTTTTATGTTCCAATGAAAACCTCTGAGATTTTGATAATGAACTTGATAGGTTGAGAGTAAGGAGTTTAGTTCTTCCGCAAGTTTTTCAGCTTTCGCGGAATCAATTCCGATACGATTTGTTGACATGCCTATAAATTTTGTTAGCGTTTTAATTAAGTACGAAATCCGGCCTAGAAAGGGTGCAGGAAATCATCACCTCTCAAAGTAAAGGAAAACTCTTGACTCAATAAATTTTGATAAAAGCAAAAAACCACCCCGATTGGAGTGGCTTTTCAAATTTATTAGAGGGCTGGCATTAAGCCTCAACCGCCGTTTCTTTTGCGGCTAAGTACCTTTCCGCATCAAGCGCTGCTCTACAACCCGTTCCGGCGGCTGTTACGGCCTGACGGTAAATTGAATCCATGACATCTCCTGAAGCAAACACCCCTGGAATGCCTGTTCTAGAGCTTGGTTCTTCAACTTTCAAGTAGCCAACCTCATCCATGGGCAATACACCTTTAAAAAGATCAGTATTGGGTTTATGACCTATGGCCACAAAGAAGCCAGTAGCAGGAATCACCTTCTCTTCTCCGGTTTGATTGTTAAATACTTTAACCCCTTCTACGGCCTTCTCTCCAAGAACCTCTTTGGTTTCTGTATTGTAAAGAATTTCAATGTTCTTGGTATTTTCAACACGGTGTTGCATGGCTTTAGAAGCTCTAAACTCCTCTCTACGCACCAACATGGTAACTTTGGTACAAAGCTTTGCCAAATAAGAGGCCTCTTCACAGGCAGTATCTCCTGCTCCTACAATTACCACTTCTTGGTTTTTGAAGAAAAATCCATCGCAAACAGCACAGGCTGAAACCCCATGACCGTTAAGTCTTTTCTCGCTTTCCAGACCTAGCCACTTGGCGGAGGCTCCGGTAGAAATAATTACCGTATCCGCAGAAACAGTTACCGATTCATCAAAGGTTACTTGGTGGGGTTCAGAGCCATCTTTTGAAAAATTCACCGAAGATGCATAACCAAAACGAACATCGGTACCGAAACGTTCAGCTTGTTTCTTAAAGTCTTCCATCATGGCCGGACCTTGAACTCCGTCAGGATAACCCGGGTAGTTCTCAACCTCGGTGGTTTGAGTAAGTTGTCCGCCAGGCTCCATACCTGTGTACATAACCGGACTTAAATCAGCACGGGCGGCGTAGATTGCTGCGGTATATCCTGCAGGGCCCGAGCCTATGATCAAACATTTTACATGTTCCATTTTCTTCTAATTCTAAAATTGGCTTGCAAAATTAAGAAAACCATATTACGGAATGGCTATAACCGTATCATATTCGGCGGCATATCCTCCCCATATTCCGAATCCCCCAGAAACATTGCTCCTAACATTGCCTGGAGAACTAAAAGGATTCCCTCCTGAGTTATTGTCAATTGACTCCCAGAACTTATAATGGTCAAAGTCTATGTGTGTGGTTTTAAGCACAATGGTATCTCCTAATCTAAAATAAGCGGAT
This sequence comes from uncultured Flavobacteriales bacterium, assembly GCA_937139155.1. Lineage (GTDB taxonomy): Bacteria > Bacteroidota > Bacteroidia > Flavobacteriales > JBLHRE01 > CAKZPI01. The sequence continues at coordinate 80,159 of CAKZPI010000032.1, read as the reverse complement.
TCTTCACCGGTAGAATCAGATGGGGCATTACCCCTATAAAAGAAGGTTTCAAAACTCAACCCATTCACCAAAACATCCTCTCTTAAGTCACCGATAATAGGATAGTAAATTAAATCTCTTCCTAACCTTTTCGAGAAAAATCTGTAACGGTTTCCAGGGGTGTCCGGGTCGGTTACCAAGGCCTTTAGGTAGCCTAAGCTATCCTCGCCTTCTTCCAATTCAAACCAAAGGCTGTCGGGACGAATGGGGTCGAGGATTTGGGTGGTAGCACGAAGGGTATCCTCATCTGCAACCACCTCTAATTCATAAGTTTTGCCTACCTCTCCGAGCATGGTAGAGGAGACATATAGAAAAGGCGGGAAAACACTTTCATCAATCTGAAGGCTTAACAGCTCTGAATTCACCCCATCACTTAGGGTCACCTGGGCATTTAAAACCACATAATTTTGAATGGAATCTGCATAAATTGGCTCGAAGAATCCTGCAGAACGGGTTACAATAACCTTGGCGGGGCTTCCATTTTCAATCCAAGATTCAATCACCACCTGATCTTTAGAATCAGGCAAGGGTATGTTTATTTCCTGGGTGCAGGCTAAGGCCGAAAAAAGAAAGACAAGGCTGAATACTCTTCTCATTAGAAACTAAAATTCCAGGTTACTGAGGGCAAAATGGGAAAAAGGGAAACTTGCTGAGCAGAAGTTGTAAAGCTTCCTTCAGATAAGTCACCGTCTGAATCAAAATAAATGAAATATGGGTTTTTACGGTTGAAAACATTGTAAATGGCAAAGGTCCAGCTTGACTCAAACTTCTTATCCTTTTTTAGATTTTTATACGTAGCGGCAAGGTCAAACCTCTGGTAGTACCCAATTCGGTATGAATTCCGTTTACCATACTCAACCACCATTTCACCGTTGATAAAATATCTGCTCTCAGGCAGGGTAATGGCGTTTCCGGTAGCAAAAACATAAACGGCTCCAAAGGTCCAGTTTTTAAAGGCCTTATAATTTAAGGTAGCAGAAACGTCATGCACCCGATCGTATTTGGCCACAAAGGGCTCACCTCCGTTCAATGCCTCAAAAGTACGGGTGGTTTTACTCAGGGTATAACCCACCCAACCGGTGGCTTTGCCAAGTCTTTTCTTAAAAAATAATTCAATTCCATAACTCTCGCCAGTACCGAAAGTAAAAGCATTATCTGGATTATCTTCGGATGAGGGTCCTGGAGATTCGTACTCCTTGTACTCAATTAAATTATCCAAGGATTTGTAATAAACCTCAACGGAGGCTTCGTAAGTATTGTCTTTGAAATTCCGGAAATAACCCAGAGCTCCTTGGTAACCAATTTGTGGAGCCACAACATCTGAACTTGGCACCCAAACATCGGTGGGCAAGGCAAGACTTGAAATGGAGGCCAGATGAACGTATTGAAAATTCTTGGTGAACGCCGCTTTTAGACTTGACACGTCATTGATTTGGTACCGTAAGGTCATCCGAGGTTCAAGTCCTCCGTAGTACTTTATCCTTTCACCCCTGGCGTAATTCACGCTATCAATAAGAACGTCTTGATCGTCGTAATTGAACCGGGTAAACGGACCCACCTGGGCAAAGCCAGAATAGCGGAGGCCAATATTTACTTTGAACAAGGGATTTATTTCCCATTCATCTTGAAGGTAACCAGCAAATTCATGGGCCCGGTATTTCACAACCTTCCCAACATTGACTTCCGTTCCTCCTAAATTGGCCGTAACGTTTGAAGGAATGAAAACATGCCAAGTATAATTTATCCCAAAATCAATTTGATGTTTGGTATTTGGGATGTAGGTAAAGTCGGACTTGAAATTATAATCTGTAATTCCCGAGAATAGGCCAATTGAAAAATCATCTTGAAAGGCATTGAATTCAAATTGATAATCGCTAAAAACTGCGGTGGTATTCACAAAAAGCCGCGAGTTGATCAGGTGGTTCCATCGAAGGGATGCCGTGGCATTGCCCCAGGGTACAGCCACTTGAAAATCTGAATCTGGACTTTTAAAGCTAAATCGGTCTCTTCCAAAATAACCGCTTAAAAAAATCCGGTCTTTGTCGGAAATTCGATAATTAACCTTGGCATTTAAATCGTAGAAATAATAAGAATTCCCTTGCAAATCAGGGTTCCGGTCTAGAACCGGTTTCAGCAAAGCATCTATATATGTTCTTCGGGCTGAAACGATATAGGATGATTTTTCTTTGAGAAGCGGACCCTCAGCGGTAGCCCGGGAGGAAATCAATCCAATTCCTCCAGAAAACTCATGCTTTTGATTGTTGCCATCGCGCATAGATATATCTAGTACAGAACTTAACCGTCCACCATACTTGGCGGGCATTCCTCCTTTGATCAGCTCAACATTCTTAATGGCATCTGCATTGAACACCGAGAAAAACCCAAGCAAATGACTCGCATTGTAAACCACAGCTTCATCCAGAAGAATGAGGTTTTGGTCAGGACCTCCCCCACGCACGTAAAATCCGGCAGAACCTTCTCCGGCCGATTGAACCCCGGGAAGGAGTTGAATGGCTTTTAAAATATCAACTTCCCCAAAAATGGCCGGTAGCTCCTTTACCTGATTCACTTCAAGTTCAATGGTGCTTACCTCTGTAGAGCTAACATTTTCATCCTGTATGATATCGGTTACAACCACCTCATCAATAACCTCCGAGGCAGGTGTTAATTTGAAATTTAATGTGGTGTCTTTTTTCAGGAGCAACGGAGTTTTCATTTCCTGAAAGCCAATAAAGCTGCAAATCAATTCATGCTTTCCAGCCGGAATGCTCAGAGAGTAAAACCCATAGGCATTGGTGGCCGTTCCTTTGGCAAGTCCTGGTAAAAATACATTGGCACCAATTAAGCTTTCCCCTGAGGTTGCATCGGTTACATAACCGGAAACCGTCACTTTTTGAGCCAATAAAGACAGGGGGAAAAGAAGAAAGACAAGGATGTATTTCATATCGTTTAAAAACCTTGGCCCAAGGTAGGCAGATTTCGAGAATATCGACTTGATTTTACCAATATAATCTTAAATTTGCACCCCATTTAACCAAGGATCCTAAAGGTTTTTAGGAAGAATTTGGTTAAAAATTCACACCATCGAGGTGTAGCTCAGTTGGTAGAGTACACGTCTGGGGGGCGTGGGGTCGCAGGTTCAAGTCCTGTCACCTCGACTTCAAAAAGGCAGGCCTAATCAGGTTTGCCTTTTTTTTGTTTCCAATCCGAAGGGTCATTCAACCATTGGTTGATTTAATTTTCTACCTTACCCTTCTAAAACATCAGTACCATGTGCGCTAAAAAAAAGAATATCGTTGTAAAGTATTTGGAAGATTACCGTTCTGAAATTTTAGAAAAGTGGACCCAGGAGCAATTGGAGTTGCACCAAGGGAAGCTCGGTAGGCGGAAGGATGACTTTATTGAAGAATGTGGGGCATTTTATGATGCCGTTTTGGAAGATATAAGTTCGGTGAACTCCTTTCAAAAAATCATTGGAAATGAATCCAGCCAACTTGAACAAATTGTTCAAGACTTCGCAAAGAAAAGGGTGGTTCAAGGGTTTAGCCCAGGAGACACCGCCCGATATGTACTGGGCTGGCGACTCGCTTTTTTCATTGTGGTTGGGGAAAAGCATAAACCGGAAGAAACCGAGCCCTACCAAGAAGACATGATGGGTTTTAATAAACTGGCCGAGGAACTTAGCATAATGGTGGTTGAGTCTTTTGTTCAGGAACGAGATGAAATTATTCGGGCTCAGCAGTCTGAAATCATGGAGTTGTCTACCCCCGTAATCAAGGTTTGGAACGGGATTTTAACCCTTCCCATTGTTGGAACCTTAGACTCAATGCGTGCTCAACAACTCATGGAAAACATCCTTCAAGAAATTGTTGAAACAGGATACCGAAATGTAATCATCGACATTTCTGGGGTTCCAACGGTTGATACCATGACCGCTCAGCACATCATTAAAACCACTTCTGCCATACGCCTTATGGGTGGAAAATGCATCATCTCTGGAATCCGCCCTGAAATTGCCACTACCATGGTTGGGCTTGGAGTTTCTCTTGATGAGCATAGCCAAACCAAGGCATCTATGGCCGATGCCCTTCACACAGCCCTCAATAACCTTGGCCTTGAAGTAGTGGCTAAAAAGACCCAGTAAAATGGAGAGAATACCCATATTAGAATTCAATGAAATTCTCGTTGTAAGCCTTCAAGGAGACATTTATGATACGGTTGCAAACCAGTTCCAAGAAGAAATGGGCAATAGGCTGAGCAAATCCTCCGCAAAAGGAGTGCTTATAGATATTTCGGCCCTTGACATGGTAGACACCTACATTGGAAGGGTCTTAGGAATGGTTTCTGAAGTAAGTAAAATTATGGGGGCAAAAACTGTAGTTGTTGGTATGCAGCCAGCTGTAGCTATTACCCTTGTTGAGCTTGGAATGGAATTGAAAAACATTCAAACCGCCATAAACATGAACCTTGGGATGAAGCTGCTGCAAGACGAAATTAATTCGGAGGCTGCCCAAGAAGACATTGACTTAGATGAAGACCCAAGCCATGGAGGAAATCTTTCAGGAAATTAATACTGAACGCGACCTAGCAGAGGCCAGAAGGCAAGCAAAAGAACTCTCTAAAAAACTTGGTTTAGGCCCATTGGCCATTACAAAGTTCATAACTGCCGTGAGTGAATTGGGTAGAAATATGCTCAACCATGCAGGCTCTGGAACTGTGGTTTTTTCGGAATCTATAGGCCCTAAAGGCAAGGGTAAAATTCAGGCAACTTTCAAGGATCAAGGACCCGGAATTGCAGAAATTGAATCTGCCTTAAAAGATGGTTTTTCAACCGGGGGTAGTTTAGGCCTAGGTCTTCCAGGAGCGAAAAGGCTTTGTGCTGAATTTGAAGTTCTTGAATGCCGAAATGGAACAGAAATTAGAATTGCTCAATGGTGAAATTTACCTTGCCACATAATTTCCTCCGGTTTAAGATAAAGGCTCAAACAGATGTGGGAGTAGCCAGAAGGGAAATCGATGGGTTTAAAGACTTACCATATTTCACACCTCTTACCCTAGCCGAAGCCAAACTTGTTATTACTGAACTAGGAAGTAACCTAGTAAAGTACGCAGGAGGCGGGGAAATTATTTTCAGGTTTTCAGGCCTTTCAGGTTTTATAGAAATCATGGCCTACGATCAGGGACCCGGGATTAAAAACTTCACCAAGAGCTTTGAAGATGGTTATTCTACCGGTGGGTCTTCGGGTAGCGGACTCGGGGCCATAAAAAGGTTTAGCTCTAAACTTATTTTCGCCTCCATTCCAGGTGATTTTACATGCTTCTACGCCCAATTAAAAAACAAAGACGCACCTAAAAAACCTTTAAGCCATTTCGACCACCATTGGATCAATTTTGCGATTCCTGGTCAAAAAACGTCTGGTGATTGGACTGGAATTGAAGAAACAAAGGAGGAAACCCATTTCTTATTAATGGATGGGTTAGGTCATGGAAGTGAAGCCGCTGATTCATCCACTTCCGTGGGAAATTATTTTCGAAGAAATTTTAACCTTTCCCCAGAGTCTCTTTGGGAGGGAATGTTTCAGGAAGCCAATGCTAAAAGAGGAGGCGTTTTAGGCTTTGGGGAAATCCATCATGAAAAAGAGGAGCTTACTTTTTTCGGGATGGGAAATGTTCAAGCCGCAATCTACCAATATGGGGAAAAACCGAAGCACCTTATTAGTAAATCTGGGCTTTTTGGTAAAGACCAAAACCTTCCAAAACCACAAATTCTGCCCTTTCCTAAAGGGGCCATCCTAGTTTTACATTCGGATGGTCTTTCAAATGTAACCTCCAAAGACTTCCCTTCTGAACTTTACGGAAAAGAAAGTCCAGTAATTGCAGCCTATCTAATGCATAAAAAGATTCGAAACACGGATGATGCCTCCATATTAATCATAAAGAATGACCTATGATTTATATAAAGGAAATTCAAATCAACCATGAATCTGATTCTGGCATTATTCGAAGAAGGGTAAGTACCTTGGCTGAATTATGTCAACTCAGCAAACAAGACACCTCAAAGTTTACCACAGCTATTTCTGAATTGGTGAGGAACGTGATTAAATACGGAAACTCTGGAGAAATCACCTTCTACATTACCGAAGAAGCACCACAGGAGCTTGTGGCCATTGTTCAAGACCACGGACCAGGAATTGAAAACCTCTCTGAAATTCTCTCTGGAAACTATAAGAGCAGCTCTGGCTTGGGCCTAGGACTTAGAGGCGCCAAACGGCTTTGTGATTCCTTCGAAATTGAAACAGGAAAGGAAGGCACAAAAGTTAAAATTGGAATAGTTCTTCCTGTAGCCATAGAAATTGACCCAGAAACCCTGGTAGAATGGCTGAATAAAATGAAGGCCGAAACCAATAACTACCTGGATATTGTCAAGGAAAACAACCAAGAGTTAACCGCGGCTTACAAGGAGATTAAACAACAACAGAAGGCCTTGATTAAGGCCAATGAAAACCTCCGTAAAAAAACGGAAGAATTAGCGGCTAGAAACCAAGAAATCCAAGACTTTGCAAACCTTGTAGCTCATGACCTTAAAGCCCCTTTGAACAATATTTTAATCCTTGCCGCCTTTGTTAAAGAAGAACAAAACAAATTAAAGCTTGAGAAGTTCTCTCAAATGATTGAGGAACAAAGCAATAAAATGAAAGACTTCATTAATCAAGTATTGAATTTCTCAAAAGCTGCAGGTAAAACAGCCGAAACTGAAACCCTTGAAATCAAAGCTTTCCTTGAAAAACTCCTAAACTATTTACAGTTTAAAGAGGACGTAAAAATTAAACTTGATTTTGAGGAAACGGAAGTAACTTTCAACCCCTCAGAGCTTCAAACTGTTTTTCAAAACTTGCTCACCAATGCCGTTAAGTATAATTCAAGTGAGATAAAAAAGGTGAAAATCACCTTGGACGAATTGGAAAATTCGTACCACATTAAAATCAAAGACAATGGCATTGGACTGAGCCCAGAGCAGCAAAGCCAGCTCTTTAGATTCGGAAAGATTTTAAGTGATATGGCTTTGGAAGAAAGCTCAGGTGTAGGCCTAGCCCTTATAAAACGAATCATTGAAAAACACAATGGAGAAATTTGGGTTAAATCTGAACTGGGCAAAGGCTCAACCTTTCAATTCACCATTCCAAAAAAAGAGGCCGCCCAATGAGCGACCCCTAATTCTTTGCATGCGATAAGCCGGATTCTGTCAAGGCCTGTCATTTATCTAGCCCATAAGTCACCCTATGGATCCATCTGCCTACCCTCCCCGGTTCAGTAAACTGATCAAGCGGACCGCTTTCAACCCGAGGTATACATGGCATTTCAGCGCCTGAGCTGCACAGCCAATATGTCACCACATTGCTGGTGGGCCCTTACCCCACCTTCTCACCCTTATCCGCCTGAGGCGGACGGTTATTTTCTTCTGCAGTACTCCTTAAAATAATTAAGCCTTCCCGTTAGGAAGCAGGCTGTCCTTTGCTGCCCGGACTTTCCTCCCACCTAAGGCGGGCGACAAGCTACATGCCCGGCAAAGTTACGGCCTTTGTCTGATTTCTACCTCGGTTGCCCCACGTCCATATTTCGCAAAGCTGGCATCGTAAAATTTCAAATTATAGGAATGCAATAGGGCGTGTACCTCAGCTCTTAAAACTCCTTGGCCTACCCCATGTACAATGACCAATTTATCCACCTTTCTTTCCATGGCTTGGTCTATTTTAAATCGGCAATGGTTGATTTGAATGTTTAAAATTTCTCCATTGGTCAACCCTCGAATTCGGTCCACCAAATTCTCAAAATGAAGATCAACTTCCCAAACCTGCTCGCCTTTGCTTGAAGCCGAAACCTTTCTTTTTGCCCTTGCTTCTTTCTCTCTCACCCGCCGAAAATCAAAGTCTTGAATTTCCATCAAAGCTTCAAACTCTTTCAGCTCTTTCACCAATTCACTAAGACCAACCCACTCTTCAAATTCATCCGACCTTAAAACCAAGGCCCGATTATCTTGAATCTCAAGAACCCTTCCTTCCATGGCCTCATTTAAAAACCGAACCCAATCTCCTGGTTTTATGTCTTTGCTTGGTTTCACGCGGCAAAACTAATACTATGCGCTTTCAAACTTCAAAAAATACATTTCTATTTCTAGTTTACTTAAATTCGTGGCATAACCTAATCCTAGTTTCCTATGATTCTCTCGAGAAAAATCTTCAGTTTCCTTGGCATTGCGGCCCTTCCTTTCATACTCTTCGCCTGCATTCAAGGGGTTAAGGGTAATGGTCAAGTTGAAAGAGAAGTAAGGAGCATTGAGCATTTTGAGTCCTTGGAAATCTCAGGTTTCTTCGATGTATACATAAGGCAAGGAGATAGCCCAGACCTTGAGGTTGTTGCCGATGAAAATTTACTCGAACTCATTCGCCATGAAGTTGAAGCTGGTGAACTTAAAGTCTGGATCTCTGAAGACATTCGGAAAGCTGAAAAAATGGAGATTTATATAACCTATACCCACCTTTCAGAAATTAACCTTTCGGGTGCCATTGATTTAGACTCAAAGGGAGTAATCGAAAACGATGAATTTTCCATTGATATTTCAGGAGCCACAGACGCCAAAATCGCACTCAATGTAAACCACCTAAACGTGGATGTTTCGGGTGCTGCTGAACTTTGGCTATCAGGGAAAGCCTATGAATTTGATGCGGATATCTCAGGAGCGGTTGACCTAGACGCTTACGAATTGGAAACCCGAGAAATAGACATGGATCTTTCAGGTGCAGGATCGGCCAAACTATGGGTTACCGAGAAGCTTGACGCGGAAGTTAGTGGGGCAGGGTCCATCCGCTATAAAGGAAACCCTAAATCCATTAGTAAAGACATTAGCGGAGCAGGCTCCATTCGTCAAATTGACTAAATTATTGCTTAACCATCCGGTATCGAATAATTACCAAGAATCCGGCCAAGCCTGACAACACGGCTGGCATTAAAAAGGTTTTCGGGAAATTATCGGTTTCATTCCCATGAACCCAGCCTCCCAGTAAGGCGCCCAGGCCAATGCCTATTTCCAACATAATGTACATGGTAGCCAAGGCCCTCCCCTTCCGATTGGGGTCTCCTAAATCCACGGTATACGCGTAGAGAGTTGGCGAGTTTATTCCGATGGCCAATCCGTAAACCCCACCAGCAACCAATAAAGCGGTTCCCGTTCCAGCAAAGGCCATTAAACATAAAGATACAACCATTAAACTGGTGCTAGCCATTAGCACCGGCAACCTTCCATATTTATCAGAGGCCTTTCCCGCAAGGAAGCGAACCAATATGGAGGAAAGGGTAAATACCGTGAAAAACACCCCCCGATTGGCCAAGCCCAAATGGTCTGAATAATCAGGCACCACGGTTAAAACCAAGCCAAAGGAAAATGCGGTTAAGACCAATAGAAAGCCCGGGAACCAGACTCCCCTATCAAAAACATCTTCTAAAGAAAGTTGTAGGTGGGAAGCCTTAAACCGAACGGTATCTTCCAGGGTTTCTGGCATTTTGAAGAGTACCAAAAGCGACAATCCGCCCAGGAATGCGGAGGCATAAAACATCCAATCCATTCCGAATTCTTGAGCAATTGGGCTACCCATGGCCGGACCAAAGGCCATACCTGCAGAACCAAATGTTCCGAAAATGCCCATGGCTTCTCCTCTTTTGTTTATGGGTATGATGTCTGCCACATAGGCTGCTGTTGCCGTGGGTTTAAACCCGGTACTCAAACCATGCAGCAACCTCAGGGCAAAAAATCCGAATAAGGTGGTTGCAAAGGGGTAAGCCATTGAGGAAATCACACAAACCCCTACCCCTATTACCATTACCGGAATCCGGCCAATGGTATCGGTTAACCTTCCGCTAAAGGGTCTTGAAATGCTTGCTGTTAAAGTGAATAGGGCTATGATTAAACCCTTGTATTCTCCTCCACCAATAGACTCAAGGTATCCTGGCAATTCAGGAATAATCATGTTAAAGCTCGCGAAGAATAAAAATCCGCTCAGGCAAAGCCTCCAAAATGAATTTGAATATGTTTTCAATGCATCGCCCATTCCTAATGAATCACCCTGCGAAGCACGATATTCTTAAGGTATTTTCCTACTTGAACCTTGGGGTATCAAAAATTAAATTTCAACCGAAAAAAATTTAATCGTACAGACTTTTGAGCAGGCCCTAAACCAGATGTGCACAAAATTGATTCCCAGGAAATTTTCAAGAGCTCAGGTACGCTTTTACTCTAATCAACAACTAGTACAGTCTTTACAATATAATGCCCAGTTTCGCCAATAAAGTTAAGGTAATATATACCCCTTGCCCACCCACTTAAATCTATCGTCATACTGGGCCTAACTGGCTGAAAATAAACCGTTCGCCCAAGTGGGTCAAGTACATTTAAATCTTTAAATTCCTCATGATTGGCCTCAATTTTTAAGGTATGGGATGCAGGGTTAGGGAAAATTATTACGGGGGATTCATCAACTTCGCTTTCTGACGTTAAGGCTTTCCCTGGGTCGCCATTTTTGTTAAAATAAAGTACTCGAGTTCTTGCAGGATTATTGTCAGTTCCATTATGAATATTCTCGTATTCTGTTCCGATGACCCCATACGTAGAATCATTCACCTCAAATGCATATCGCAATTGAATATAATGATGAAAGCTATTTACAGGAATGCAGTTTGACCATAAGTGGGTACCCAGGGAATCAAATTTCCAAATTGAAGATTTAGATTTATGATTCATATTTTGCTGGAACGTATGAATCTCCCAATTAGAAAGAACCAGAAAGCTACCATCCTTCATGGGCTGCAAGGATAAATAGTCCAATGGATGACTAGGGCTTGGTGAAAGGCCTAATACATACCGCTTTTGGCAAGGAGAGTTTAATGGAATTGTTAATGCCTTTCCTTTAATTTGAAAAGATTCATTGAAAATAAAAAAGGATTGAACATCACGGTGACGAACCGATAAGTAAACCAAACCGTTTTTGGAAATCAGGAATTTATTATAAAACGGTCCCCTTGCACTTGTGGTATAAGGCAACTGACTCAAATCAATTAAGCTGGTATCTTTTATCAACCACCCATTATTGTCAAGACGGATGAATTGAAGGTGGTTAACCCCGTTTATCTTAATTTCATCTGCTAATGCAACAATTTGGTCCTTCTCATCCTTAATTATGGTCCTTGGAAAACCACTGGAATCCGTAAAATAACTTGGAAAACGAAATGTATCCGCAATACCCCAGGTTGAGTCAATTTGAAAGTATCCATAATCTGGTAAACCAGTATTATAGTAATTGTAAAACGGGATGTTTGGAACACCTTGGTAAAGAAAGCCTTCCATCAAATTGAGTTCGCCCCCCCGAACTGGACAATTATTTGACTCTATACGAAGGTTCGTTTTGCTATGATAGCTGGCGTGCAAGCAAAAATCATAATCCCATAAATACCTTAACAAGATTGAGTCGTTGTAATGAAAGGTCTCATAAAACAATGGAGCGTGTGACAGAGATATCCCACCGATTCGATTCATGTTGATCTTTTCGGTATCAAAATGGGCCCAAGAATGCCAGCCGGAAAGGGTTGATCCATACCCAATGAACATGCCAATAAAATCACCCATATTAAAAACTTGTTGAATAGACTCTTGGTCCTGGGTAGGGTGATACAAAAGGCTATCTACATAGGTTTGCGAATAGGAGGCTTGCCAATAGAGAAATAGGCTTAGTAAAAGAATTAGTTTTCGTAACATGGTGGATTATATTTCCTACCAAGGTACAACAATCTATAAATCAACGAATCAAAGGCGTTAAATGCTGATTCATTTTGGCCAAGGAAAGCATCCAAAACACCTTTGAGTGATTTTCAAGGATACCTTCCTTTTGAATCTCAGAAATAAGGATGAAAACTAAAAAAGGAAGTAAGTCCTAGGCCCTACTTACCTTTTTTAAATTAAGGTCTTTGTATTAGGCTAAAGCCTTAATTGCCTTTTCGCAATGGGCAAGAAGCTGATTAACCCCTTCCATGTCTGAAGACTCCGCATAAGTTCTTAAAACGGGCTCGGTACCACTCGGGCGAATCATCAACCATTCATCATTGGCAAAATGGAATTTATATCCATCGATGTTTTCTACCCGTTCTACCTTTCGGTCACCAAACTGGGTAAATGTCCCATCGGCGCAAGCCTTCATGGCTTTTTGCTTCAATTCCTCCGTAATGTGCAGGTCATTTCGGCTAAACTGAAAGGCTCCTACCAAATCATAAACCTCTTGAATCAAAGCTTCTAGGCTTTTACCTGATTTGGCCATAAACTCCCATAGGGTAAGTCCCATCCAGATTCCATCCCGTTCAGGAATGTGGCCCTTGATGGCAATACCCCCAGACTCTTCCCCTCCAAGCAATACATCACTGTCTAGGAAATGTCCGGCTATGTACTTAAATCCAATTTTGGTGGTCTCTTGCTCAAGGCCATAATGCTGGCAAAGCTTTTTCACCCGGTCGGTAACACTGAAGGCGGTCACCACTTTTCCACTCATGCCCTTATACTTCACCAAGTAGTGAATCAAAAGCAAGATGAGGTGGTGTGAGTCAATAAAATTTCCTTTCTGATCAAAGAACCCAAGTCTATCTGCATCTCCATCGGTGGCCAAGCCGGCGTCGATATCTCCAGACATTTGGATTAGATCTCTGAAAGGCATTAGGTTTTTCAAGATGGGCTCTGGAGCAACACCTTCAAACCCCGGATTATGATCAGCATGCAAATACGTAATGTCTGGAAGGATTCTCCTCATAGCATCCTGGCCCGCACCATACATTGGGTCATAGGCCATATTTAAACCTGAGTTCAAAATGGCATCCATATCAAAATGAGCTTCCGCATGATCAACATATAAATCTTCTAAATTGGTGTACTCAAGTCTACCCTGACTCTTAAAAGTATCCAGGTCAATGGAGTCAAGAGCCATGATGTTGTTGTCAGGAATCAATCCTTCAACCTCAGCAACTTCCTTTGGAAGTAATGGTCCGCCGAAATGCCCTTTTAGTTTATACCCATTATAGGTTGGCGGATTATGAGAAGCCGTAATAATTACCCCCAAAGAGGCCTTGTGCTTAACGGCACCTAAAGAGACCATTGGTGTTGAAACCGGACCTGAATTATGTAGGTAAACTTTAATTCCTTTTTGAACCAAAACCTTGGCTACTGTTTCTGCAAACATTGGCCCTCCATACCGGCAATCGTGACCCACTACACAAGATGGGTTATCAAAATTCTGCAAAAGCCAGTCGGCGGTGGCAGTAGATACGCGAGCTACATTATCTACGGTGAAGTCTTTGGCAATAATAGCCCTCCATCCGTCGGTTCCAAATTTTATCAATGACATAATTTCTCAGTTTGGCGGCAAAACTAACCAATTACCGCTTTATATTTCTTCGGTCTAATTCTTTGGTGTACTTAGCCCTATTAATTGCATGTTGTGAAGCGGTTATGGCAAAGTTATGGTAGCCTGAAAAGTCTTCTCGAGCACACATATACATGTATTCATGTTCTTCGTGATATAATACCGCATCTATGGCCCCTAAAGGGGGAATGCAAATTGGACCGGGCGGAATTCCTGGGTTTAAATAGGTATTGTAAGGAGATTCGGTACGAAGGTCTTTGTAAAGGACTCTTCGAATGATTGTGTCTTTGTTAAGTTTTTTCTTCACCGCAAAAATCACGGTTGGATCCGATTGAAGCTTCCAATTTTTCCGGATTCTATTCACGTACAAACCCGCAACCCTTTTCCGCTCATCGGGCTTAACCGTTTCTTTATGCACAATGCTGGCCAAGGTAACCACTTCTGGTATGGTCAAGTTCATAGACTTGGCCTTCGATTTCCGTTCATTATTCCAAAATCGGTTGAACTCCAAAACCATCCTTCGAACAAAGCCATCTGCATCGGTATTCCAATAAAACTGGTAGGTGTTTGGTAAAAATAAAGAAGGAAGGGTGGCCGAATTAACCTCAAAATCATCAACATCAATGGAGGTCATCTCAGCAACCAAACTGGCTGAATCCGCTTCTATTTGTCTCGAAACAATCCCGGCCAGTTCATAGATATCTTCCAGATTATTGAAGGTAAGCTGAACCACCTCTTGGTCTCCGCTTCTAAGCTTATTCACCAATTCATTATTGCTGAGGCCCGAACCAATCTTATACCTTCCTGGTTTCACCAAATCAGGATAAGACTTCAGTTTAGCTACTAAGTCAAATCCTGTAAAAGATTTTAAGACATCAAGTTTCTCAAGACTGTCAATAACGGTTTCATAGGAAGCCCCTGAAGGAATATAGAGGTAAACTGGTTCCTCCTTTTTGATATTGTCTTTAAGAATTAGTCCGTACACCTTAATCACGGCATAAACCCCTAAGGCTAGGGTGAGGAGAAATAGAATTTTTCCAATCCTGTTTTTCTTCTTTTGGCTCCTTCGCTTAAATCTTCTACGACCCATTAGTTTGTCTTAAGTAAATCATCTAGGGCTTGCTGGGCAGGCCTGTGGTTTGGTTGTAAAATTAATACCTCCTCGAGGCATTTTATTGCCTCTGCCTTTTCATCGGTTAAGATATTCGCTTGGGCCAAATTTAAGTAAGCCAAAGCATAATTGGGGTTCAAGTCAATGGCATTTTGAATACTCCTTTTAGCCAACTGAATATCACCAAGTTGAAGCTGAACAAAACCTAAGTTATTCCAGGCTTCTGCATGATTTTTATTTTCTTCGAGGATGAATTCAAAACAATCCTTTGCCTGATTCACCCTTCCCAACTGCAGGGCATTCACCCCATATTTTATTTGAAAATCTAGAACAAAGGGGGCGAGATTTACGGCCTTTTCAAAATACCTCGACGCCAATTCATCCTGCCCCGTTGCATTAAGCATCTCTCCTACTCTATAGGCTGACCACGCATCTTTATTGTCATGATCAACTTCATTCAACCATTGATCTAAGACCAATTGGGCATTCAGGCCATCAATATAAGATCTGGCTTCCGCGAAAGCGCCCTTCAAAAAATACCAACGGATCTTTAAATGAAACTCAGTTTCAGACTCCAGTTTAGCCCCTTGAATATACCTCCAAGCCGAGTCAAGAAACTGCGGGTCTGGGTCAAATTTCTCAAACTGGTTGAGGAAGGCCTTTGCCCGACTGTACGAACTTGGATTGGGGTTGTTTACACAATACAAGTTCAAAAACTCACGAATGGAATCGGTTTTAACCTGGGCTTGGGGAATGGCAATTTTATGATCGGTTATACTCACGTGAGGTATATCAGACGAAGAAGAATTGGGCATGTGGCAAGTAACGCAATCCCGCCCCAAGTCTTCTTTCTGGCATTTGGGTTCTGCTTGATTATGGCAAGATTCGCATTTAGAATTGAATACATTTGAGTCTGTAATTTTCACAGACTTATGCGGATTATGGCAGGTAAAACAAACCAATTCCCCTCCTGTTTGCTTGAAGCATTCTGATGATTTCAACCGGTCAACATGACTTGCCATGATGAAATTTTCATCGGAATCATCATACCTCGGAATATACACTTCCATCACTTCACTAAGCTCCATTCCGGGCTTAAAATCCAGAAACGACTTTCCGTCCTGAACCACGGTATTCCCCTGTAAATGGCATCTTTGACAAACTTCAAATTGAAGGTTAACCGGAAGCTTTGCAGGATTCACAATGGAGTAATCAATGAATTGAGAAGTGTCAACGATATTGCCCGCCAACTTTTCTTTTACGTGAATTTCGCCGGGGCCATGGCAGCGTTCACAGTCAATCCCTCTAGGGATTTCTTTGAATTTATTTTCTGAGCCAAATACCTTTTCAGGATAGGCATTATGGCAAGACATACATTCTAGCCCGATGATTCTATTAAATCTTGAATTTTGTCCACCTTCAAAACCTGGTGGAAGGTCTAGGGTTTGATCTTGTGTATAGAAGGTCAAAGGCATTTGATGCACATAGCCGTTTTCATCGAATAGATGAGAGTTGGTATGTTGCCCTGAGCCTATTATAAAGTCAACCTTTTCCTTCCGTTGGTGAATGGTGTCACCTTCTCGAACTCTAAATTCAAGAATGAAGAACTCTTGTTTTTCCCAAATCGGGGCATAGAATAAATCGGAATACTCATCATAAATGGCCGGATGATCTTGTCCATACAAGGCGCTTTTTTCGGGCGAGGCGGTGTCAATACTCAAGCCCATTCCAGTATGCATAAAGCTTTCAAAATGCCCTACATGGCATTGGGCACAGGCTTCTTTACCCACATATTTTACCCCTGGTTGTAAATTGGCATAGGTGGGCACTTCTTCAGCACATTTCACCTGGGTAAGCCCAACAAAAATCAGGCATATTCCTAGAAATAGAATGGAGGAAAACCTCAGCATTTATTGAATTCTTACCTTACCAGAATAGACCCTTTCGGCCGGACCAATGAGATGGATGTTGTGGAAACCCTTTTCGTTTTTTTCAAAGGAAATTTCAAGAAGGCCTCCCGGTGCCTGTACCGAGATGGGGCTTTCTGCCCTTCCCCAAATATTTAGAGCTAAGGCTGTGGCAACTGCGCCAGTACCGCAGGCTTGGGTTTCATTTTCTACCCCCCGTTCATAGGTTCGCATAGAAAACCCGGAATCGTTTTCTTCCACAAAATTCACATTAATCCCGTGGTTTTGATAGGTTTCGCTGCAGCGGATTTTCCTACCTTCTGAGATTACATTTATTTTTTCTAGCCGATACACTTCTTTGATGTAATGAGGAGACCCAGTATCAATGACCAAATCATCAAAATGCTCCTCCCATTCCTTCACAGGGGCCATTTTCAAATCCACTCTTCCACCCTCAAGAACGGAAGCTGAGTGTTTTCCATCGGAGGCCAAAAACTCACAAGACTCTTCAATAATTCCCTTCGCATAAGCAAACTGAACGGCACATCTAGATCCATTTCCGCAAAGGCTACCCAGTTTCCCATCTGCATTATAATAATCCATGTAGAAATCAGCCTCTTCGCTGGGCTTAATTATGATTAAACCATCCGCACCAATTCCGGTGTGGCGCTTGCATAAGGAATAAACTTGTTCTTGGCTTAAATCCGGTTGGGATTCAAATCCATTGATCAGAATAAAGTCGTTACCAGCCCCGTGGTATTTTTCAAAAATTAGGTCCATAAAATAAGATTCGCCTCAAAGAACGTATTTTTTAAGGCGGAGGGCAACAAGGAAAACAAGTATCTCGTTAGCCCTTTGACTGGCATAAAATTTGCCGAATAAAAACAGAACCTATTTACCTAAATTCAAAATAAATCATGAAAAAAATCGCAGGAATATTGGCTGTTGCCTTGCTCAGTGGGGCAGTCACATTAGGCGGATACAAACTCTTTTTAGAAAAACCTGAGCGGGTCATTATCACAGAATCAACTCCGGCCAGACTCATGTCTTCCGATGAAATGCCAGATTTGGTAGGGCTGGATTTCTCGAAGGCTGCCGAAATGACAGTGAATACCGTTGTGCATGTTCGGTCAGATTATGAAGGCAATCCACAGGCATCCACTGATCCATTTCGGGATTTCTTTTGGGGCTTTGGCATGGATGAATACCGTAGAAACATGCCCAGGTCTAGTTCAGGTTCCGGGGTAATCATCTCAGATGATGGATACATTGTAACCAACAATCACGTAGTTGAAAATGCAGATCAGGTTCGTATTACCCTTAATGATAACCGGTCCTACGAAGCAGAGGTGATTGGCACAGACCCCACTACCGATTTGGCTTTGTTAAAAATTGATGAGAAAAAATTACCCTTTGCCCGATTTGAAAACTCAGATCATTTAAAAATTGGCCAATGGGTATTGGCGGTAGGCAATCCATTTAATTTAAACTCAACGGTTACCGCTGGAATTGTGAGTGCAAAAGGACGTAACATCAACATCATTGATGATCGTTCCGCCATTGAATCATTCATTCAAACCGATGCTGCCGTAAACCCAGGAAACTCGGGTGGAGCTTTGGTTGACATCAATGGTAATCTGGTAGGTATCAATACCGCCATCTCTACTCGTACGGGAAGTTTTGAGGGCTATTCCTTTGCCATTCCCTCCAATATGGTGAAGAAAATCGTAGAAGATTTGATGGAATTCGGAGTGGTACAAAGGGCCTACATCGGGGTGTCCATTCGAGATATTGACGCTGGATTGGTGGAAACCCAAGACCTGGAAGTAAGTAAAGGTGTGTATATAAGCGCTCTAACAGAAGGTGGGGCTGCAGCCGATGCAGGCCTGAAAGCAGGAGATGTGATTGTTCAAGTGGATGAAACCCCTGTTGAAAAAACAAGCGAACTTCAAGAACTCATCGGAAGAAAACGTCCGGGCGACAAGGTTCGAATTACCGCCAATCGCGACGGAAGGTTGAAAGAGTTTAGTCTGGTTCTTCGGAATAAGAACAACAATACCGAGGTAGTGAAAAACGATCCCAATGCCATCATTAATGTTTTGGGTGCACAGTTTGAAAAGGCTCCCTATGAAGACTTGAAAAAATTAGGTCTCGAGTATGGAGTTAAGATCACCGAGCTTCAAGGAGGTAAGCTTCGCAGGGCTGGAATTCGAGAAGGATTCATCATCACAAAAGTGGATAAAACAGAAATCAAAGATGTAGATGACATTGTTAAAACCCTTGAAGGAAAATCTGGAGGGGTTTATATTGAAGGGGTTTACCCGAACGGAATGAAATCTTATTATGCATTTGGATTATAAATCCATTTAATAAAGAACTCCTAAGGCCGTTTCTTCTTTCTGAGAAACGGCCTTTTTCATGTAAAAACCCAACCACCTGCCCCTTTACAAGCCAGGAACTTAGAGCATAATCAGGGTTTTTCAGGATTTACAAAAACACCTCCCCTAAGCCAAATGAATTCCTTAATTTTGCAGCCAATTTTAACCCAAACACCTCGTCATGAATACGGCATTTAAAGAGACGTATGATTTGTCATTACAGAACCGGATCAAGGAAGAAAAGGCTGCTGTAGAATTCATCAAAACCATTTCTGACCTTTCGTATGAAAAGTCTATTGAAACCGTTTTGTTCAGAAACAAGCTTATGGACCAACGTCCGAGCGAAATTCTAAGTCTTCACGAGTACGCAAGAGACTTTGTAGGACAGCCAATCACCATTGCTCAAACCTTGAGTATTGCTCAGGCCATGAGTGAGCTAGACCTTGCTCCTGCTCGTATTGACATTGGCCGTCTTGCCAAAGAATGGATTGCTGAAAAAGAAAACTTTGCCGACGTAAAAGAATTTGTTGGCGCCAAGCTTTCTGGCTTCCTTGGTGAAAAAGGAAACAATCTTGAGCCGAAAGACGTGGTACTTTACGGTTTCGGACGGATCGGTCGTCTTCTTGCCCGTGAGCTTATGGCTCAAGAAGGAAAAGGAGAGCAAATGCGTCTTCGGGCCATTGTTACCCGTAGCATTTCTCCAGAAACTCTTACCAAAAGAGCTTCCTTACTTCGTTCTGACTCGGTACACGGAGAGTTCCCAGGTACCGTAAAAGAGGATTTTGAGAACAATGCCCTTATCATCAATGGGCATACCGTTTATATGATTACTGCTGACCAACCCGAAGACATTGACTATACCGCATGGGGCATCAACAATGCCTTGATCATGGATAATACAGGTGTCTTCAAAGATGGAGAGGCTCTAAGCCGTCACCTTCAATCTAAGGGAGCTTCAAAGGTGATCTTAACCGCTCCTGGAAAGGAAGTACCTAACATCGTTTATGGAGTTAACCAAGGGTTTTATAACCCAGACGAAGTGGATATTTTCTCAGCTGCTTCTTGCACCACCAATGCAATTACTCCTGTATTGAAGGTGATTGAAGATGCTTTCGGAATTGAAAAAGGACATATTGAAACCATCCACGCCTATACGAATGACCAGAACTTGGTTGACAATATGCACAAGAAATACCGTCGTGGTCGTGCTGCAGCCTTGAACATGGTAATTACCGAAACAGGTGCTGGAAAAGCCGTTACCAAAGCGGTACCTAGTCTTGAAGGTAAACTTACCTCTTCCGCCATCCGCGTTCCTACTCCAAACGGATCATTGGCCATTCTTAACCTAACTGTTGGTAAAGAGGTTACTAAGGAGGATGTAAACGACCTGATGAGAGAAGCTGCCCTTCACGGCGACCTAGTTGAACAAATCCAATACTCTCTTTCCAATGAATTGGTAAGCAGTGACATTGTTGGACGTTCGTCTTGTTCAATCTTTGACTCACCTGCAACCATTGTAAGCAATGATGGTAAAAACATGGTGCTTTACGTTTGGTATGATAATGAGTACGGATACTCTTGCCAAGTAATGCGTCTTGGAAAATATGTAAGCAAAGTTCGTAGACTTCGTTATTACTAAGATTACAAGATCTAAATACATAAAAGAGTCAAGCTTCGGTTTGGCTCTTTTTTTTGTGTATAAGTGTTTTATGGAAGTAGTTTTCCTATTTTGGTCCTAATCATCATACTTTGAGAATTGATAATATTTTCAGTAAACCAAAATTTATCTTTATGAGATTATTTATCAGCGTCATTTTAACAGTTGGAATACTTTCCTCCTGTTCCAAAGAAAAATACACTGAAAAGCATTTAGAAGACACTTGGTTTGTTTACAAGGATGAAAGGATATTGATTTCAACGGATAGCGGGGTCATAGGACAGGAAGAAACAATTTTTAAGGATGGGTCATATCTAACATTTGATAATGCCACGGTTTATACATATTGGGCAGATATCAATGTGAGAGATACTTTTTCGTACGAACTTCTAAGTCATGACGAATTAGCTATAACAGGAACCGGAATCGCTGATCAAATCGTGGATACCTTCAGCATCGTTTCTATTAGCCGCAAAGAATTATCCATTTCCCAAGTTACAGACTTCCCATTCGATACTCTGAACAACGACCCATATGTTGAAGCTACTTACTTCTTAAAAACCGAGGCGCCAGATTGAAAATCACCTTATAACTGGCTCGTTCCCTATCCTTCATTCCCGCTTATTAAGATTTGCTAATTCTCTAGCATATAGCACTTATCACCTTATTTTTTCAAATAAACTTTCTGAGATTTAATTTGAAAAATGAGAGATATCAATATCTTTCGCCAAACTAAAACAAATCATTATGAGATTATTTATCGCTGCTATCTTAATGGCAGGAATGTTTGTTTCCTGTTCGAAAGAAAACCAACATGAGCGTTGGCTAGAAGACCGGTGGTACCATTACACCATGCACGAAACATGGATTGATCAAAATGGAGATTCATTTGACACCACCTACACGGTAAAGGATGGATCGTACATAGAGTTTAATCAAGGTAAGGTTTATTCATATGAAGCTGAGAGCGATACAACCTTTACTGCAGATTATGAGTATAACTTTGAAGACCAACTCATTGTTTCGGAAGGGGACACCATTTGGGTATTAAGCATCACCAGAAATGAAATGGAGCTTCAACAAACCCAAGAACTCTTTGGATTTTCGATTACCGCGGCTGTAGAATTGGACACCCGAAAACCTTGATTTAACGTTTTTCAAGATTTTTCAGCCCCTGGAACCATGGTGAAAATTACCCAGACCTTTGAAACGGACGAACCATAAACGGATTTTAGACTCTAACTAGAAAAAGCCGTCCTTTTAAGAAAGTGACGGCTTTTTTTATGCTTATTAAAAAAGGGAGATCATTATGATATTTCTTTAATGATATCCTCCACTTTAACTCCCTCTGCTTCTGCTCGATAGGTTCTCACAATTCTATGGCGAAGAACCGAATCTGCTACGGCTTGAACATCTTCAATGTCTGGTGAATACTTGCCTTGAATTGCGGCATGAGCCTTTGCTCCGAGAATCAAGAACTGAGAAGCTCTAGGACCAGCACCCCAGCCAATGTATTGGTTTACAAAATCACTGCTATTCTCTGTATTCGGGCGAGTTGCATTGGTGAGCTTAACGGCATATTCAACCACATTGTCTGCAACTGGAATCCTTCTTACCAAGGCTTGTATAGCTTCAATTTCATCCGCAGAAAAAACCTGATTTACGGTTGCCTCTACCCCGGTTGTGGTAGCCTTCACAATATCAACTTCCTCTTGAAAGCTAGGGTAATCAACCTTAATATTAAACATAAACCGGTCTAGCTGGGCCTCTGGCAAAGCATAGGTTCCTTCCTGCTCAATGGGGTTCTGGGTAGCCAGCACGAAAAACGGACTGGGCAGTTTGAAATGTCTTCCTGCAGCGGTTACAGACTTTTCTTGCATGGCTTCCAAAAGAGCGGCCTGTGTTTTCGGAGGGGTACGGTTGATCTCATCTGCCAAAACAATATTGGCAAAAAGAGGGCCTTTAATGAATTTAAACTGTCTATTCTCATCCAGAATCTCAGAGCCCGTAATATCTGAAGGCATAAGGTCTGGAGTAAACTGAATCCGGTTGAAGTCAAGGCCTAGGGTTTGGGCAATGGTATTCACCAAAAGGGTCTTTGCCAAACCTGGCACCCCTACCAATAAGCAATGCCCCTTCGAGAAAATGGATAGAACCACGGATTTAACAACATCTTGTTGGCCAACAATTACCTTGGCTATTTCGGTTGAGAGTTGGTTATACTGTTCAACCAAATGATCTACAGCTGCTACATCCGAATTTCTATTCTCACTCATACGTACGGGTCCATTTTGGGTCTAAGGTACAATCTAAATACCCTGAATTAATTTTCACGAAGGTAACCTTGAGTTTTTCATCCACCCAATCATTGATCACCTTTTGCTTTTTTTGCTCCAAAGCAACATTCTTAATACGACTATAGTCTCGTTTTAGGTTGGCTCTATGGGGTTCGGTTCTTGACACCAATTTAATAATTCTATAGGCCTGAGACCCGTCTGGGTACTGCATGAATACCGGCTTTGAAATCTCACCCGGATTCAAGTTTTCAATGGCGAAATACACATTTCGATCCAATTGACCTACCTCAAACCTAGTATCACTGGTGTTTTGATTGATCAAGTTTCCTTTGGTGGCCTGAGTTTGTTTATCGTCAGAGTATTCTAAAGCGGCGGTTTCAAAACTAAGGTCCCCGTCAAGAATGGCTTGTCTAAGGCTGTCCAGGAAATTGGCCGACTCTTGAATAGATTCTGAGGAAATTTCTGGTTTGATAAGAATATGCCGAACATCCACCACTTGTCCGCGACGTTCGAGCAACTGAGCCAAATGAAAACCATATTCCGTTTCAAATACTTCCGACAATTCCATGGGCTCAAGGCCGAAAACCGCTGCTTCAAATTCTTTCACAAATTGTCCTCGCTGTATATCGGTATACTTTCCTCCATTTCGTGCTGAACCTGGATCTTCTGAATACAGAATGGCCAGAGATGCAAAATTTTCCCCATTAAGGATCCTTTCGCGAAATTCTAATAATTGTTGACGAGCTTCGGTTCTTGCTGCCTCCGAAATTACCGGTTTCTTAACAATTTGAGCTACTTCAACCTCTGCATTGATTAAGGGTAAGGAGTCTTTCGGAATTTCATTAAAAAACTCCTCAACTTCCTTAGGACTAACCTGAAGACCACCAGAAATTTGATTTTGCATTTTCTGGGCAATCAATTGCTGGCGAATGGGCTTTTTCAGCTCTTCTTTCAGCTCAGGGATGGTTTTTCCGTAGTAAGACTCCAATGCTTGAATAGACCCCACCTGGCTAATGAAATAATCTAATCTTCGTTGAATCACACTTCCCACCTCATCCTCGGTAACCTCAACAGAGTCAATGGCAGCTTGGTGAAGTAAAAGTTTTTCAAATAGCTGCTCTTTAAACAATCCACATTTAAGATTGTCTTCCATGGGCAAGCCCTGGGCCTTGATTTGAAGATATTGTTGTTCAATATCCGAAAGAAGGATGATGTTATTACCCACAACCGCCATTACGCCATCAACCACCTTTGGTTGTGCCTGTAAAAGAAAGCTAGAGCAAATTGCGAGAGTTAATAAGAGTTTGGACATCCTAGTATATTTCAAAATGATTTTTCCGAACCGCGTCTTCAAATAAGGAATTTTCTACGGTCTTCAATAGGTTTATTTTTCTGTGGTGAACTATGATCTCCCGAATTTTATTGCTCACATATTTCAAGGGAGCCAACTCCCCTTCAGGGATATACTCCTTAACATGAATGAAATAGACCTTTTGGCTATCGGCTAATTCTACCAATGGATTTTGTTCGTAGAAACGACTGGGGTTAGGATTTATTTCAAAACCTGGAATCTCCGCTCTTAGATCTGAAACTGAAATCCAAATGGAGTCATTCAGTTGGTATTTACTGGCGTATTGCCGGCAATAATCTTCCAAGGTATACAGGTCTCCTGGAAGCCGTAAATAAAGGGCTTGCCTCAATTCTTCAATCCTAGGTGCCCCTTGATCCACAACCACATAAATAGACCTCATAATTCCCTCCCTTAAAGGGAAAACATGATGGTTCTCCTCGTAATAATCGCGAATTTCCGATTGAGAAACTGAGGTATCTAGCTTTTGCTTTACAAGGTTTTGCTCGTAAATATGTCGAATTAAGGAATTCCTATACTCGCGAATTTGCTGCTCTACATCTTTTTGCTCTTCGGTAAGGTTTAACTCTGCCTTTTGCAAAACCAACTGCTCTTTCCCCCAGAGGTTGATGAAACCCTGTACCCACTGAATGGAGTCCTCCTTGGGCATATCACCAGGATAAGCTTCATTAAGGTCAGAGGCATTTAGATATTTATCGTACACCCTTGCCACGTGCTTATCTTTTTTTGCAGGCTCAAAGTACTTACATGAACCCAAGCTTAGTGCCGCAAGGAAAATTAGGATATGTTTATTCAATTTATAATGCATCAATTAATTCAGGATAGGTTTCCCAAGTATAGGTAGAACGCAATTTCTCTACCCATTGTTTTTCCAAAACAGCCTGGTATTCAGATATAACAATCCCGCGGATTTCTTTTAGCTCTTTTGGGGCAGGTTCTAAGTTTTCACGGATGTAGACAACCTTGTAGTTTTCACCATCCTCTTTAACCTCAGATACGGTTTCGGTCCAAGGCATGGAGTCTACCCATTTATTGTCTCCCTTGGCATAAAGATCTTGTTCATAGGAGAAGTTCAACTGGCTGTTTTGATTTAGTTTGGCGTTGATCCACTCTAAACTCTTTCCTTTCTTTAAATACCTTCTCGCTTTTTTAGCACTTTTTGCATTTTGACAGGTAACAACAACTGCATCCACTCTTTCAGGCCACATGAATTTAGATTTGATCGACTCGTAATAATCCATGAGTCCGGCTGTATCGGCCGAAGCTTTTGACCAAACCATTTGATCGGAAATTTCAAAAAGGAGAATTCCTTCGTGGTATTCCCGCATGAGGTTCTTAAATCTAGGATACTTCTCTTCAAGAAGGGCGTTTTCGTAATCAATGATTTTCTCCTCTTCAAACTCCTTGAATTTCCGGTGCACAACAAGATCGAAGGGCATTCTATTTCCGGTTCTTACTTGCTGAACGAATAGGTACCGGGCGAAGTCTTTTTGGGTATAGGTTGAATCTCCAATGGTGAAAACCACCTTGTTCAATTTCATGGCCTCGTCCGCCTTCCACTGTCCGGAATAATAAGATTCATCCAAATAAGACGCCAGGGCTTTCACCCGAGAACTATACTTCTTATAACCGTACTCATCTTTCAAGGATTTAATCAACTTGGTACGACTCAAAGACGACCGGCTATCCTTTTCAATTTTTTGCTTTAACTCATAACGGATCTCCTCCAAAGGCTTAATTCCTTTTCGGTCGATTAGTTTTATGATGTGGAATCCGAACTCGGTTTTCACCGGACGGGAAATGTCTCCTTTTTCCTCAAGGGCGAAGGCAGCTTCTTCAAAGGACTCAACCATTACGTTGGTGCCAAACCAAGGAAGTTCTCCATTCTTCGGAAGGGATCCCCGGTCTTCAGAATAGGCTTTAACCATCTCCGTAAAATCAGCCCCTTCCATTAATTTCGCATAAATCTCATTTGCCTTATCTCGGGCAAGCTCAATGGATTCAGGATTGTTCTTTTTTTCAGGACGAATCATGATATGAGCAACAAGCACCTCACCTTGGGCAGGTCTTTTTCCGGTAACTTTCACCAAGTGGTAACCAAAACGAGTACGAACCGGTTCTGAAACCTCACCAATTTCTGCATTGTAAGCAGCGTTTTCAAAAGGGTAGACCATATAGAGGGCTGAGAAAAAGCCCAGGTCTCCGTCATTCTTACTAACCGATGGGTCTTCGCTGTATTTCAAGGCAGCTTCGGTAAAATCTAATCCTCCAGAAATCTCTTTCCGGATTTTCATGATTTCATTGAAGGCTTCGAGCGTGTCTCTCGGACTCGGAGTTTCTGGAAGCCGGATTAAGATGTGCTGGGCACGAACCTCAGATTGCATTCGCTCATAGGCTTGGTCAATCAAAAACTCGGTAACCTCATTATCGGTAAGGTAAGGTTTAGCGAGTTGATTTCTGTAGCCACGTAGTTCTCGGATAAACTCCGGATTCGTATCCAAGCCCATTTCTTTGGCGTGGTAAACCTTGAGTTTAAAATTCAAGTAGAGATCTAAGTACTCTTTTACAGCTTGTTGGTCTATTTCACCTTCAGCCTTAGCGTTTTTTGAATAAACCGACATGAATTCAGAGAGGGGGATTTCCCAATCCTGAATTCGAATTATGGTAGGGTCTTCATCCTGCGCAAGCAGAGAGAAAGAACAAAAAACAGAAATGCAAAAAAGCCATAGTTTCCTCATGGTCCTTGGTTGTTTAAATTAGGGTCCCGAAAATAATAAAGATTGATCAACGGCTATAATTTGGAGCCTCTCTTGTAATGGTCACATCGTGGGGGTGAGATTCATGTACCCCGGCAGAGGTAATTCGCACAAATTTGGCATGCTCTTTAAGAGTTTCTACATCCTTAGATCCGCAATACCCCATTCCGGCTTTCAATCCGCCAACAAATTGATACATAACCTCAGTAAGGGTTCCTTTATAGGCCACTCTTCCTACGATTCCTTCTGGCACCAGTTTCTTGATGTCATCTTCGGCATCTTGGAAGTATCGGTCTTTGGAACCTTTTTGCATGGCATCAATAGACCCCATGCCTCGGTATGATTTATACTTTCTTCCTTCGTAAATAATGGTTTCACCAGGACTTTGCTCAACACCTGCTAGCAGAGATCCCAACATAACTGAGTCCGCACCTGCTGCGATGGCTTTCACAATATCCCCAGTAAATCGAATTCCACCATCAGCAATTACCGGAACTCCTTTTCCTTTCATAGCATGAGCCACGTCCATTACCGCACTTAGCTGAGGAACACCAACGCCCGCAATCACACGGGTCGTACAGATTGAACCCGGTCCAATTCCAACTTTAATTCCATCGGCTCCGGCTTTGTATAAATACTCAGCAGCTGAAGCAGTGGCAATATTACCTACCACACAGTCTAGGTCAGGAAAAGCTTTTTTCACCTTTTTCAAGGTTTCAACCACCCCGCGGGTATGGCCATGAGCTGTATCAATAACAACGGCATCTACACCGGCTTTCACCAAGGCAGAAACTCGGTCAACCACATCCATGGTAACACCAACGGCAGCAGCTACTCTAAGTCGGCCAAAAGCGTCTTTGCATGAATTGGGGCGCTCTTTTACCTTGATGATGTCACGGTAAGTGATTAACCCTATTAGTTTATTCTGTCCGTCAACCACAGGAAGTTTCTCAATTTTATGCTCTTGAAGAATGTCTTCAGCATGTTCAAGTGAGGTGTCTTCTTTGGTGGTGATAAGGTTTTCTTTGGTCATGACCTCCGAAATGGGTCGGCCCGGATTTTTTTCAAATCGAAGGTCTCTATTGGTTACAATTCCTACCAAGGTCTGATCTTCAGCAACCACAGGAATCCCTCCAATTTTATACTCACGCATCATGGATTGAGCATCTTTAACAACAGCCTCAACCCCAAGAGTTACAGGGTCTAAAATCATTCCATTCTCAGACCTTTTCACCTTTTGAACGTGATAGGCCTGATCTTCAATGGTCATGTTTTTGTGAAGCACACCAATCCCCCCTTCCTGGGCCATGGCAATCGCCATTTGGTATTCGGTCACGGTATCCATAGCTGCGGATACAATGGGCAGTTTTAGTTCAATGTTTCGTGAGAACCGAGTTCGTGTTGAAACATCTCTGGGAAGGACTTCTGAATAGTCTGGTACAAGCAGGACATCATCGTATGTGAGTCCTTCGCCTAGCACTTTATCTTGATAAAACGACATAGGAGGCTGGTTTTGCAATTGCGTTTGAATTGCGCGCAAAAATACGAAATCTAAACGTGGTATTTTAATTCTTACGAAAGGATAATTTTCTGCAAATCTAGGCATAAAAAAAGGCGAACCGAAGTTCACCTTTCTAAATTCTTAATTTATCGATTACCGGATTAGGGTAATTGATCCTGTTATCTCTATGGGCTCACCGTCAAGGGTTTGACTCTGCACGTAGTAGATATACACAGCCAATGGAAGCTCTTCCCCCATAAAGGTTCCGTCCCATCCCTGGTTTGGATCCTCCGTATAAAACAATTCTTGTCCCCAACGGTCAAATACCGAGAACTTATAGAAAGCCGGGTCAACAAAGGTTGTATTCGGTTTGAAAATTGGGTTTTTACCATTGGGCGTAAAGGCATTCGGTACAAAAATCCTTGGTTCTTGCTTGGCACATGCCTCATTGGAGTAACTAGTACCAAGCAAATTATAAGAATTGCCATTATCCTCTACCGCTCTTATCTGATAACAGAACTCACCAGAGGTTTGAGAAAACTCTCCTACTTGGTCTTCATAGGCATTTACCGAAGAGCTTAGTACGGCAATAGGATTCGGGTCCCAAACACCTTGAACGGCTCTGTAAACCTCATAATAGCCTACACCTGCATCCCAATCTGCATAAGGATTCCATTCAATAATATTGGTCATATCCGATTGGGCCTCCGTATGCACCAATATGGTTCTACCTAAATTGGACGTATCCGTTGGCATTCCGCAGGTATCAATGGCAATGGCCCGATAATAATAGGAATGCTCGTTCACCTTGGCGGTTAGATCGGTGAAATCAATTTGCGGCCCAGTTACTGGAACAACTCCTAGGTATTGGTATCCTACCGGTTGATCAACAGCTCTTTCAATTCTATATTTGGTCACATCTGCCGCGGTATCCACAAAGGATCTAGTTTCTACCTGGTCGCCTAATACGGTAACATATTCCAAATAATCAAAAGTTGGAGGGGTAGGAAGAGCAGCCGTGAAGCAAAACTGATTTGAATAGGATTTAAGGGTTGAATCTTGATTGAAGGCTTCAATATAATAGCAGTACTGGTTTCCGGTCACCAAATTATTATGCTGCAGTTCAGTGGTTGTAGGAGCCGTAGACGCCAATAGATTAAACGGTCCGCCATTTTCTGAAACCAAAACATTATAAATGCCAACACTATCTGGCCAGTTCACATATTCATTCCAGTCTAATAGGTTCTCATTGGCGCAAGGGTCCATTAAATTGCTCAGGTGCATGGTGGTATGCTCAAGATTCATGGGAGAGATATTGTAACAAGAATCCAAAGCTGCAATTCGATAAGTTTCTGGATTTGACCCTGCATTGGAATTGGCATTCGTGTAAACGGTCATGCTTGGGTCAAAGAGGGTATCAATGGCCACCCAGTTCCCTCCCAAAAGTTGGTAAATCACATAGCCAATAGCATCTGGTTCAGGAGCTTGTCCCCATTCAATGCTGGCCTTATTTCCTGCACCATGATCAACGGTTACAAAATCATTATCCACAATAGCTGGAGCAATTAAATCTTCGTATCGAAGGATCATTTCATTGGTAATGGAAGAACAGCCACTGCTATCCTCCACCGCAACTCTATAGCCCACATCTTCCCCGCAAAGGGCTAGGGTATCAATGTAGAAGGTATCTAAGGTAGAAGTTGCTAAATTCCAGTTTCCTGACCCCGCAGGAATTTCTCGATAAATATCATATTTCAAATGAGAGGTTTCCGTGAAATCCTCTGAGAACGAGTTCCAACTAAGCTCGCCCACCTGTGTCGTTAAATTTTGCGCCTGTAATTCAAGAACCGAAATGGTATCAGAAGGCTTAGTTAATGACCCGCAATTGTTTCTAGACTGAACATAAAAATAACCTCCAGTCAAACTTGGGTAATTCACATTGCTAACGCTAATATCAAAAATAGAGTCAACCACAGTATAAGGCCCATCATAGGAGCTTGAGTGAAAAACATGGTAAGAGTCAAAGAAATTACCCGTATCCACTGCCGGGGTCCACTCAAGGCTTGGAACTCCATTCACCAAATTGGCACATCTTAAAGTTGGAGGATCTACCGGAAGGGTTAAGACCACAATGGTAATGGACGAGAAATTAATGGCAGGTGCCGGACACCAGTCATCAAGTACTTTGATTACGAAATTATAAGTATTTGAGGTTGACCCGCAACCATTGGTATAGGAGAGGTTGGAACAATCTGTATTCCATGTAAATGTTGTAGACACCCCTATTTGGCCAGTGGCCGGAGGTGGAGGATTCAAGGTAGCACATGGGGGCTCATAACAACCCGCATTTGGATCCGTGTAGTTGTTTCCAAACTGACCTCCTGATGCCTGAATCTGCATGGTTTGAGGAAATCCATTTGGAAGGGTTTCATAGTCCGTACCAGACATAGTAAATTGAACCGTTTCACCGGCATAAACCGTATCCACATACTCCGTGTAATTCCCATTTGCATCTTGGAAGGGTGCAGTAACGGTAGGCGGAGTATTTTGTCCACAATTTCCAAGAAGGATTACCTGAATCTCCCTGTAAATTTCGGCAACTTTGATACCACATTTGTAGGATTCAATTTTCAGTACGGTCACGAAATTTCCAGGAGTGTAAGATTCATAGGCCACATTTCCTGTAATTGGGTCTACCGTAGCAGCTGTATTTCTTGGATCTTGGGTAGAGCTTGGTAAAGGACTAGAATGGCTATATCCGCTTTGAAAAGCAAGATTGGCAGGATTTACTCCATTTGGGGAAAAGGTTCCAGTATAATCATCCAAAGGTTGCCCCCAAGAAAAAACAAGAGAGTCAAGGTCTGGGTCTGCACCATTGTTGTTGTACTCAAATGGATAGCCAGTACAAAGAATTGTATTGGGCTTTTCTAAGAAAGAAGGAGAAGAATCATAACATGGATTCATGTTTTGACCATTGTAAGGAAACATTCCCGCCCTTAGGGTAAAACCTTGTGATCCGGGACTTTGCAAATTGGTAATGGCTGAATTTCTACAGCAAGACTGCCATGAGAACCACCAACCTGTTGGAGGAGGTGTTCCATTCAAAAAAACGGGGTTTGACTCAAATAAAAACTCTTCTACTGCTCCATCACCACCTGTATTACAAGTAATCTGCTGGTTGGGATCATAACAATCTGGAGAAATATCCGAAGACCCTAAAAAGTTAAGCGGAATTGAACCTACACCAGGAACGCCAGCCACATCTAAACTAGCCGTTGTGGGGCCAGAAATACCATTACAATCTCGGTAAACCGACATGTAAAACTTAAACTGACCTGTGGGAAGGCATTCCCAAGTAATCTCCCCACCCATTAAGTGAGAGGCGTTGGTAGGGACAATAAAAAGGGTAAGTAGGGCGACACCTACCCAACGAAATAATTTTATCATGGCAATGTTTTCGTTTCAGAAACGGCCACAAGTTAAGAAAACATAAGGGATTAGCCAATGATGATTTTAGTCAAGTCTCTACCTTTCAAGTACTTGTTAGCAAGGGCTAAAACCTGATGAGTATCAAGGGAGTTCAGCTTGGAATAAAAGTTCTCAAAATGCCCTTCGGGAAGGCCTAATTGCCAAGCTGATTTCCAAAGTTCTTGCTGGCTCATTACCCCGTCTGCAGCTTCCAAAATCTGACCTTGCATATATCTTCGAACCTTAAGAATCTCATCTTCCAAAGGGGGATGGGCAACCAGGTTTTCGATCTCCTTTTCAATAATCCCTAAAGATTCTTCTCTGAACTCCTTACCAACCTCTGTGCGGATGGTCATTACGCCCAGCTTCGAATTGCTCACCAAACCAGCATGAACTCCATAGGTATAGCCCTTTTCTTCACGCAGCTCTTTCATCAACCTTGAACCAAAATAACCCCCTAAAACCTGAACGGTAAACTTTAAACCCACATAATCCGGATGATTAGCCCCGGGCATTTCCAATCCAATCTTCAAAGCCGATTGCATGGCTTTCTCCCAATCTTGGGTAATTTCACTTCCCTCGGGATTCCTTTCGGGAAAGGGTTTCCGTTGAAAATCAACTTGCCTTCCTTCCATCCAAGTAGAAATACGGTCTAAGTCTTCTTCCTTTGGGTTACCACTAACCAGAACATCCAATGGTGCACGGGTAAGTTCTTCCTCCCAATGCTTTTTCAATCGATCTTGATTAAGCATGTCAAAATGCTCAGGAGTCACTTGAATGCCCAAGGGGTGTTGGCCTCCATAAAAGGCCTTTGAGAAAGATCTAGACGCTACAATGGAAGCCTTTTGGCTATTTATAAGGAAGGATTGTCTTCTTCTTTCTCGATACCTCTGAAGCTCTGATTCCGGAAAATTGGCCGAATCAAAAACTTCGAAGCAGAGGTCTAAAAACTCTCCAAAAAAGTCGTTGTGAATATTCACCGTGAAGCCGGAGGATTCCACCTCAGACTCCTCTTCCATCATTAAACCCATGGTGTCTAGCTTCAAGGCCATATCTTCGGTTGAATGCCTTTTGGTTCCGGCAAATGCATTTGACCAAGTAGAAGAGTTTAGCATGGGCATGTACTGATCTACCAATCCGTGATGAAAAAGAAACTGGGCCTTCACCAAAGGCAATCCTGGATCACGCAATACCCAAAGCCTTTGTCCAGATTTGAGGTGATGAATTTCAGGGGTAGCCAATTTCAATTCGCTGGCATCAGTGATTTTCGGAGCCTGCATATTTTATTTTTTAGCGTATTCAAGTACCGAAACATTTTCGGCACGTAGGATTTCAGCGGCCATGTTTTGAACATCTTGAGGGGAAACCCTTTCATACCAAACTTGGGTTTCGTTCAAAAGATTTGGATCGCCCAATAAGGAATAATAGCAGAGATTAATGGCCTTTGAAAGACCCTTTACCTGACTAAACAAGAAATTGGTTAAGTATTTATTTTTAACCTTCTTTAGCTCATCCTCACTAACTCCTTGAGTTTGTAGGTTGGATATCAACTCCCAAATTCCAGCTTCAGCTGTTTCAAAATCTACCCCATCATTTAGTTTCCCCGCGATGTAAAAAAGACCTGGATCTCGGTCTCCTCCAACATAAGCCGAAATGGAACTGAACAATGGTTTTTCCTGAACCAAGTCCTTATGCAACCGACTCGACTCACCGTTTCCTAAAACATCCGAAAGCAGGTCGGTTGCCGGATAATCAGGATCTAGTCTGCCTCCCATGTGAAAGGCCATATATAGTACTGAAACCGGAACATCCCGCTCAACTCTCATTCTTCGTTGCGAGTCCTGTTTAGGCTCCTCAGGCAGAAATCTAGGTTTGGGATCTCGCGGAGGAATAGGCCCGAAATAATGCTCAACCAAAGCCTTAGCTGATTCCGAATTAAAACCTCCTGAAAGACATAAAACCGCATTGGCCGGAGCATAATGCGCGTAGAAGAAGTCCTTAACTTCTTGCATGCTTGCCTCTTCTACGTGCTGAATGTTTTTACCGATGGTTGGCCATTGGTAAGGGTGTTTTTTGAAAGCCAAAGGCCGCATCAAAAGGTAAACATCACCATAAGGTTGATTTAAATACCTCTGCTTGAATTCCTCTACCACCACCTTTCTTTGAACGTCTAGGCTTTTTTCAGTAAATGCCAATCCAGCCATACGGTCAGCCTCTAGCCAAAGAGCTGTTTCAAGGTTGGCAGAGGGTAGGCTTATGTAATAATTGGTTAAATCATTTGAGGTAAAAGCATTGTTCTGCCCCCCTGCCTTTTCAACGTAATTATCATAGTCAGGTATTCCCGGGGTTCCTCCAAACATGAGGTGCTCAAATAAATGGGCAAATCCGGTGCGTTCAGGCGATTCATCCCTGGCTCCAACATCGTACATAAGGTTTACGGTCACCATTTGGGTGGCTTGATCCGGACAAAGAATCACCCTCAACCCGTTGTCTAGGGTAAACTGCTCAAATTCTATCATAAACTGGCGGAAATTTTAGCCATTCTCTCTTGGCAATGTTTGAAATCTTGAATGAATTCATTCACAATTTCCTTGGCGGGAAGGATTTCGTGAATTCCGGCAGAAACCTGTCCGATTTCAAGTTCTCCTTGTTCTAAATCACCTTCGAACATACCCCTTTTGGCTCGTGCTCTTCCCAGAATTTCTCGCAGTTCATCTGGAGATGCGCAACGGGCGTAAGCTTCTTGAAGGTCTTTGAAAAATCCATTCTTTATCAACCGAACGGGAGCCAATTCCTTTAAGGTTAAAATGGTGGCCCCTTCCTCAGCATCTACCACGGTTTTTTTAAAGGCCAAATGGGCCGAAGACTCTTCAGAGGTAACAAACCTTGACCCAACTTGAACAGCATCGGCACCCAAAGCAATGGCCGCATGCATGGCTTTTCCTGAACCAATTCCTCCAGCTGCAATTAAGGGTAAATCCACCGCTTCCCGAACAATCGGAATCAAGCAAAGGGTTGTGGTCTCTTCTCTCCCATTATGTCCGCCTGCTTCAAAGCCTTCCGCAACAATGGCATCCACCCCTGCTGCTTCTGCTTTCTTTGCAAACTTCACATTGGAAACCACATGAACCACGGTAATGCCCCGTTCTTTTAAAAAGGAGGTCCAAGTTTTTGGATTTCCAGCTGAAGTGAAAACAATGGGTACCTCATGCTTGGCAATGATTTCCATCAATTGGTCTATGTCTGGATAAAGCAAGGGAACATTTACTGCAAATGGCTTATCACTGGCTGCTTTGAATTTTCGAATGTGCTCATCTAGCACCTCAGGGTACATAGACCCAGCACCAATAATACCCAATCCGCCAGCTTCGGAAACGGCTCTTGCAAGCTTCCAACCACTGCACCAAATCATACCGGCCTGAATTAAGGGGTAAGAAATTCCAAAAAGTTCGGTTATTGGGTTTTTCATTCGATGATTAATTTTTGAACCTGAATCGCTCCTTCTGCATGAATTTGAAGAATGTACATGCCTGAAGGATGCTTACTCAGGTCTATTTCATTGCGAGTTTTGTTGATTTCATCCTGGTAAACAAGCCTTCCCGAAAGGTCATAAATCTGAAGTTTGGCCTGTGTTTCTTCTGAGAAATTAAGCATGAACCTACCTTGACTAGGATTGGGATAAAGCTTCCAGGAAAGGCCTTTAACCTCTTCTTCTCCTATGGTCATGATCAAGGCAAAGTTTGGAATTCCATGTCCCAATAAGGTGTCCGGATTGTTGTATTTATGCGAAGACTCTTGAATGCTTTGAAGGATGTCCATGTTGGAAGCGCCAGGGTTTGCTTGCCATAAACAAGCAGCCATTCCCGCGCAAAGCGGGGACGCAAATGAGGTTCCGTTTCCTTGTGCCACCCCTCCTGAAAGGGTTGCATAATACACATCTTGCCCTTGGCAGGAAACATTGGGCTTCACCCTTCCGTCGTAGCTCGGACCATGGCTTGAAAAAGGAGCGTAAACTGCGTTTTTATTTACGGCACCAACAGCCAGAACCGAGTCTCCGTCGGCCGGAGCACCGATATACCTCCAAGAGTTCAATCCTGAATTACCGGCTGAATTCACCACCAAAATTCCTTTTCCAGCGGCCCAATCAGCGGCTTTGGTAATTAGGGTAGTGTTTCCGTCCATGTCTGAATACGAATGGCTATCATTCGGATCATCCATGGTGGTATAGCCCAAAGAAGAATTGATGATATCGGCTCCAACGCTATCTGCATACTCTGCTCCTTGAAGCCAATAATACTCCTCAATCAAGGTTTCAGACCCAACGTCTTCGGTACGAATCAAATAATAATTGGCTCTAGGTGCCGAGCCGATGATGGAGTCAGGTAAATATCCCGCCATTAGCGACAAAACGGAAGTTCCATGGGTTGAGGCTTGGTACACATTGGTTCCACCTCCTACAAAGTCGCGGGTACCTTTTAGTCTTCCACTTTGATTAAGGCTATCAAAAACGGCCAATTGGTTGGTGAAAATGAATCCGGCATCCAAAACCGCAATGGTCATGCCCTGCCCTAAATACCCTGCATCGTGAAGGGGCACCCCATTCATTATTTCAATTTGTCGGTAAGACGGACCGTAAGGTAAGCTAGCTCTAAACCTTTGGGGACTGGGTTTAGGGTTTGCTACAGGACTTAATTTTTCTTCGGCTTGAGCCGGAACAGCCCTTAATTTCTGAACTGGTTTTAATTTTGAAACAAAGGGAAGTTTTTTCAAAGCATCCAATTCATCTTCACTTGCCGAAACTACAATGGCATTTAACCATCTGGATTCTGCCCGAACCTCAAAGCCCGCTTCCTGAACGGAAGCCACATAGACTCTTGGAACAGGTAGATCAGACGAGTTCAAAGGAATGTTTTGCCGCACCCTTCTCTGAATTGAGGCCGGACTAAGAAACTCTTCTGGACGATCTAAGCTGTAGTTGGACTGGGATTTATCCGTAAAAAAAACCCAGGTTTCTTGTCCTTGGGAAAGGAAGGAAATGGCAAGCAGCGAAAGAAAGAGTACGGATTTTCTCATTTGATAATTTTTACGCAATTACCCCAGAACCGATTAGTTCATCATCTTGGTACCAGGCGGCAAACTGCCCTGCGGCTATGCCTGATTGATGTTTTTCAAATTCAATATAAAGGCCATCTTCTTTGGCATGCAAGGTAGAGGTTTGCAATTCTTGGCGGTATCGAATTCTGGATTTAAAGGGGGTGGATTGCCCTGGTTTCAAGGCTTTATCTTTTCTCACCCAATGCACTTCATCCCAATTTATTTTCAAAGCTTTTCGAAGTAACCCCGGATGGTCATCTCCTTGGCCGGTGAAAATTAAGTTCTCTTCCACGTTTTTTTGAAGGATGAAAAGGGGCTTTTCCGTGCCTCCGATGCCCAGACCTTTCCTTTGTCCTACCGTATAGTAATGGGCTCCATTATGTTCTCCAATTACCTTTCCATGATCTTCTTCATATTGAATGGGAATGGCTTCCGCTTCCAAATTCAGGTTTTCTCTCGACTCAAAAATGGGGTGGTTAGCAGAAACCTCAACTACCTTTCCTTTTTTAGGAGAAAGTTGTTGTTTCAAAAAGTCAGGCAATTTCACCTTTCCAATGAAGCAAATCCCTTGACTATCTTTTTTATCGGCGGTTACAAGGTCTAATTCCCGGGCTATGTCGCGAACCTCAGCCTTCTGTAGATGGCCAATGGGGAATAGGGCTTTTGAGAGTTGCTCTTGGGTTAATTGGCAAAGGAAATAGGATTGATCTTTGTTTCCATCGGCCCCAGCCAATAATTGAAAAACCTTTCCAGAAGGAGTTTCAATTTCACCCTTCTGGCAATAATGCCCGGTGGCTACAAAATCTGCTTTCAGGCCCAGGGCCGCTTTTAGAAAAATATCAAATTTAATCTCTCGGTTGCAGAGCACATCTGGATTGGGGGTTCTTCCTTTTTTATACTCTTCAAACATGTAATCAACCACCCGCTCTTTATAGTCTGCAGATAGGTCAATGATGTGAAAAGGGATTCCTAATTTATCCGCAACCTCACGAGCGTCGTTTGAGTCTTCCCACCAAGGACATTCATTGGAAAGGGTTACGGATTCATCGTGCCAGTTTTTCATAAAAAGGCCAATGACTTCGTACCCTTGCTCAATTAAGAGATGGGCTGCAACTGAAGAGTCAACCCCTCCAGAAAGGCCAATTACAACACGCTTACTCATTCTTCTACTTCCTCTATATTTATTAGGTCCCCGTTTTTATAATGCTCTTTTCGGATCAATTTCCCTTGGTCGTTATACTCGTACCAGATTCCTTTTTTTAGTCCCTTATTATACAGCCCCCGGAATTGCATTCCCCCTTCAGGGAAATAATAAATAAAGGCTCCATTCCACTCACCTCCTTCTAGGTTTCCCTCCATTTTCTTATTGCCATCCTCATAGAAAACCGTCCATTTACCCGATTCTTCACCTTGAACAAACTCTTTCCTCTCCGCAAGTTTTCCATTTGAGAAAAAGGCCTTGGTCAAGCCATGCTTCTCACCGTTCACATAAGTTTCCATTGAAATCAAAACCCCAGTTTCCTTGTAAAAGGTCCAAACCGAATCTCTCTTTTCATTCAAGTATTTTCCAATGGCTCGGTCTTTCCCATTTCGGTGATACATATGGGTATACGAAACCCCATTTCCTTTATGCACGGTTTCTGCGAGAAGTTCACCTCCTGGGTAATAATAGCGGAAGGTATCTACCGGTTCATCGTTTAGAAACTGCCCCTTATAACGGATTTCTCCATTTTCAAACCGTTTCACCCATTCCCCTTGTTTCCGACCCTGATCATCGGTATGATTGATTGAGTCTTGAGCAAAGCTCATAAGGGAGAGCAAAATGCTAAATGCCAGAAATTGAATTGTTTTCATAATGCAAAATTACTGAATCAGGTCTTGGGCCAAATGCATCACCCCTTTTGTGAAATGTTTCCAGTCAAATCTCTTTTTTTCTTCCGCTGCAGCGGATGACATTTCGTTTTCTCTTTGGTTTTCAAAAAAATCATCAATGGCCGTGGCCACCTCAAAAGGATTTGGTTCTACTACATAACCAACCGTGTCTGGAATCCATTCTCCAAGCCCCCCCACATTGGTAACAACCATGGGTTTATCAAATTGGTAAGCGATTTGGGAAATTCCACTTTGGGTTGCGGTTATGTACGGCTGCACCACCAAATCCGTTGCGGAAAAATAAGCCTTCACTTCTTCGGTGGGGATGAAATCATCATCAAACCGCACCCGATCTTTTAATCCTAATTTTTCAACCTTGTCAAAATAAGAATCTGACTCATCGTAAAACTCACCCGCCACCAAGAGTTTTACCCCTCTTGATTTTAGTTTTGGTTCAGCCATTGCATCCAAAAGAAGGTGTAATCCTTTATACTTCCGAATGAAACCGAAAAACAAAATCCAAGGCTCACCTTCAGGAATCTTGAGGGATGATCGAGCCTTTTCCTTCTCAATTTTCTCGCCAAAGACATTGTAAATGGGGTGAGGAATGCGCAGGAGTTTTGGGTTCGGAAGGTATTTCTTAAGGTCTTTTTCAACCGAACGAGACATGACCAAAAAGGCATCCGCTTTTTTCAGGATATAAGCATTGAGCTGATCTTGTAAAGGCATGCTTTCGTGCGGAATCACATTGTCGGCCAGCACAATTACCGGAACCCCTTTACTCTTGAGCAAACGTATTAAGGTGCCTAGGGCCGGAGCCATAAAGGGCATCCAATACCTTACCAAAACCAGATCGGCTTCAGATTCTCGAATTGCTTTGGCCGTTTTGAACCAGGAAAATGGATTTATGGAATTCAGACAAGAATGAATCTTGAGATCAGAGGGAGGAGCCTCGTTTTCACGAAACTGTGATTTACCCGGAAATAAAAACTCAGGGTATTGATAGGAAAAAGAGAATAGCTCAACCTCAACCCCTTCTTGAATTAAATTTCTTGCAAGGGATTCGTTGAAATCGGCTATACCGCCACGCAAAGGAAAAGCGGGACCGACTATGGCCATTTTCCTTAAGATCCCCATCCAAGCTTCTCCTGAATTTGATATTGATTTCGATTGGGTGAATTTCTTGAAACCAGCTCACCCATGAATCCGGCTAAGAACAACTGGGTACCCAAAATCATGCTTACCAATGCAATATAAAACAGAGGTCGATCGGTTACCAATCTACCCTGCGTATCGATGAAAAGCTTATCCACCCCAATCCAGATTGTACATAAGAAACCAATGAAAAACATAAGGGTTCCGAATGCTCCGAAAAGGTGCATGGGTCTTTTCCCGAATTTTGAGACAAAGGTTATGGAAAGGAGGTCTAGGAAACCGTTGATGAATCTTTCAAGCCCAAATTTGGTGGTACCATACTCACGTTCTCGGTGTTGAACCACCTTCTCGCCAATTTTGGTAAACCCGGCCCATTTGGCAATCACCGGAATGTAGCGATGCATTTCACCGTAAACCTCAATGTTTTTTACCACATCAAGTTTATAGGCCTTCAATCCACAATTGAAATCGTGAAGGTGAATGCCTGACATTTTTCGGGTTGCTGCATTGAAAAATTTGGTAGGAATGGTCTTTGAAATCGGGTCGTAGCGTTTTTTCTTCCAACCCGAAACCAGGTCATACCCATCGGTTTTGATCATTTTGTACAGGTCTGGAATTTCATCCGGACTGTCTTGGAGGTCGGCATCCATGGTAATAACCACATCTCCTTTTGCCGCCTGAAAGCCTGTGTTTAAGGCAGCAGACTTGCCGTAGTTTCTACGAAATGAGATGCCTTTTACGGAGGAGTCTTTTTGACAAAGATCTTTTACAACCTCCCATGAACGGTCGGAAGAACCATCGTTCACGAAAATAATTTCAAACGCAAATTGCCCGGCGTCCATCACCCGGGCAATCCACTCATGCAAATGAGGTAAGGATTCCTCTTCGTTGTAAAGAGGAACTACTATACTAATATCCATCTACTAATCTTCAAAAAATTCTGGGCGATTCTTTTTGGTGAATGCGGCAATGATTAAGGCTAGAATGGCATTAATTGGAATGGACCACCCAAGGCCTGTTAACTGCTGCTTCAATCCGAAATCTTGTTTCTGTATGTTTTGAACGGCCTCGTCAATTTCAGTTTCCGAAGCTCCAAAGTTCTCCATCATACCAACCGTGCGTTCAATGGTAATTTCCTTTACCTGAACGGCAAGTTCGGGATCAATAACGGTATACAAAAGGACATTGAACAAAGCTCCTGCAAGTCCGGCCAAGAAAAGGACTAAAAAACCAATGGTAAAAGCCTCTTTAAATGAAATGAATCCATCCTGACTTCCTCGGGTTTGAAGAATTCCCCAAACTACAATACCAATGGAAACCAGAAAGGCTAAAATCCCAACCCAAAACTGAGCCATGTATTCTGGTCCGAGGATATACAAAATAAGGGTCAAGCCTATTTGAAATCCTGCCACATAAAGGGCAAATTTTATGATTTGATCTTTGAATTGCGCTATCATTTGGTATGTACTTTAAGGTTTCGGGCAAATATAACCAAATAGGCTTTTGAAAAACCCTTGTTTTTGGAATTAGAGTATGTATCTTTGCAGCCTCAAAAAATTGAAGATAGCGGACAAGTCTTATACGACCAGCTCCTGCTGAACTCCCCCAGGACCGGAAGGTAGCAAGGGTAGGCGGTTGTAGCGGTGCGATGTAAGTAGCTTGTCCGTTTTTCTTTCCCCCCCCACCCAATCTAATTTCTTAAAATCCGGCCATAAGCCAGGTTAAAAACTTACTTTTGCACCCATAAAATTTAAGCCATGAAATTCTTCATTGACACAGCCAATTTAGATCAAATTAAAGAAGCCCAAGCCCTAGGTGTTTTGGATGGGGTAACCACCAATCCGTCTTTGATGGCCAAAGAAGGCATTAAAGGTGAGAAGGCAGTTCTCAATCATTACAAAGCCATTTGCGAGATTGTAGATGGAGACGTTTCCGCCGAGGTAATCGCTACAGATTTTGAAGGCATGGTTAAGGAAGGAGAAGCCTTAGCCGAACTTCACCCTCAAATTGTGGTTAAAATTCCGATGATTAAAGACGGAATCAAAGCTTTGAAGCATTTCTCAGACAAGGGAATCAAAACCAATTGCACCTTGGTTTTCTCAGCTGGTCAGGCCCTTCTTGCCGCTAAGGCGGGAGCCACCTATGTTTCTCCATTTATTGGGAGGTTGGATGATATTTCAACCGACGGTCTTCAATTGATTGAACAGATTCGATTGATTTATGACAATTACGCCTTTGAAACCCAGATCCTAGCCGCCTCCGTACGTCATACCATGCACGTGGTAGAATGTGCCAGCATAGGAGCTGATGTAATGACCGGACCGCTTTCTTCAATCACCGGATTGTTAAAGCACCCCTTAACCGATAATGGCCTGGCTCAGTTTTTAGCCGACCACGCCAAATCAAACGCATAAATTATGATTGTACGCATCCATCCTGATAATCCAGACCCTCGTAAAATGAAGCAAGTGGTCAAAGTGCTTCAGGATGGAGGCGTAATCATTTTTCCAACCGATTCGGTTTATGCCATCGGAGCGGATTTAAAAGATCATCGGGCGCTGGAAAAGGTTGCAAAGCTTAAGGGCATTGAACTAAAACAGGCCAATTTCTCTTTAATTTGTGAAGACCTCAGTCACCTTTCTGATTTCACCCGGCAAATTGACACCCCTACTTTTAAGGTTTTAAGGAAGGCCTTTCCTGGTCCATTCACCTTCATTTTACCCGCCAGCAGCCAGGTTCCGAAAATGTTTAACAATAAGAAGAAAACGGTGGGAATACGGGTGCCGGATAATAACATTGCTCGCGAATTGGTTAGCATGTTAGGAAACCCTTTGGTTGCCACCTCGGTTCACGATGAAGATGAAATTCTGGAGTATACCACCGACCCTGAATTGATTCATGAACGCTACGAAAATTTAGTAGACCTAGTGATTGATGGAGGCTTTGGCGATAACATCGGATCTACGGTAATTGACTGTACAGACGGTATGGTTCTTGTAAGAGAAGGCAAAGGTTCTCCAGACATTTTAATCTAAGAATTACTATGAAAATTTTCATCTCCTCAATTTTATCCATTTTACTGTTCACCGGGTTCAGCCTCGATCAAAAACATCAATTGGTTTTGGAAAGATCTAGCATTGACTGGATTGGCACCAAGGTTACTGGAGAGCATTCAGGTACCATTGATTTTAAATCAGGGGAAATTCGAATTCAAGATGATAAAATCATCGGAGGGAAATTAATCGTAAACATGTCGTCTATCAAGGTTACTGACCTTGAGGGGAAATGGGCTGAAAAGCTTGAAGGTCATTTAAGCAGTGAAGACTTCTTCAATACCAACCAATACCCTACGGCCACCTTCACCTTTGCCACCATGAAACCCATGGAAGATGGAAAATATGACATCATGGGCATAATGGAAATCAAAGGAATCAAAAAGCCAATCTCGTTTCCTGCCGAAGTGAAAATTCAGGGCAAGGGAATTCGATTAAAAGCGGAAGTGGTTATTGACCGTACCGATTTCGGAATCAAATACGGATCAGCAAAGTATTTCTCTGACATTGGCGACAAGGCCATTCATGATGAGTTTACCCTTAATGTAGACCTTTACGCAGAGACCGAAGGTTGATTATTCTATCTCTCCGGCTTTGATCATTCGGTAAATGGTGGATTTTCCGATGTCTAATTTCTGAGCCACCTTAATAACGTCTCGATCGTATTTATCGAGGAAATGCTTGATGATGCGCTGGGTATACTCTTTCAAAGTGGTCTCTTCAAGCATGAAATCAGTCATGTTGCCAGTGGTATTGAAGGTGATGTCATCCGCGTCAATCTCTCCGCCTTCTGAAAGCACAGCAGACAATTCCATTACAGCCTTTAACTCACGAATGTTTCCAGGCCAAGGGTATCCCAATAACTTATTCTGAGCTTCTTTGGTTAGGGATATCTTATTCATTTGATTCTCTTTGGCAAATTCATCCACGAAGAACTTTGCTAAAATCAAAATATCCTTTTCCCGATCCCGAAGTGGTGGAAGCTCAATAGGAAGCCCAAGTAATCTATAATAAAGGTCTTCCCGGAAATTCCCTTTTTTAACCTCGTCGGCTAAATTTTTATGGGTGGCTACAATGAGCTTCACATCAATTTTAATGGTCTCATTTCCCCCTATCCGATTCACCTCACGCTCTTGCAGAACCCTCAGTAGTTTGGCTTGCATATTGAGATCCATATCGCCAATCTCATCCAAGAAAAGGGTTCCTTTATGGGCCTCTTCAAATTTCCCGATTTTACGGGCATTGGCTCCTGTAAAGGCTCCTTTCTCATAACCAAAGAGCTCTGACTCAATAAGTTCTTTTGGGATGGCCGTTACATTTACTGGAACGAAGGGCTTGCCTCTCCTTTTTGAATTGAAATGAACCGCCTTGGCTACAAGCTCCTTACCGGTTCCGGTTTCACCCGTTACGGAAACGGTGATATTGGTGCTAATCGCCTTTTCTAAGAGCTTGAAAATTTTCTTGATTTGGGGGGAATTCCCCTTGATGATTTTCCCGAAATCATACTTTCCTTTCACCTCCTCTCGGAGATTTGTAATCTCTT
This sequence comes from uncultured Flavobacteriales bacterium, assembly GCA_937139155.1. GTDB lineage: Bacteria > Bacteroidota > Bacteroidia > Flavobacteriales > JBLHRE01 > CAKZPI01. Next base: position 35,508 of record CAKZPI010000032.1, on the reverse strand, counting down.
CTTTCAGCTCGTGCCGCTCCCGAATGTTTTTGATAATGTTCCAGATTCGATCCTTCACATCGTCGTCTTTTACGATGTAATCATATGCCCCAAGCTTCAACAAGGAAATGGCAACCTTTACATCCTCTTGACCCGATATCATTACAACGGGCATGTCCGGGTTCTCATCCTTTATTTTTTTGAGCAATTCCTGCCCCGTCATATCAGGTAGAGAATAATCTAAGGTGATGGCCCCTGGATTTCGGTGCAATTCAGCCAACATATCTTTTCCCGTAAGGAATGTTTCTACCTGATAATCAGGATTTAGACTTAGGTGATACTTCAAAAATTCTGCATACCATCGGTCATCCTCTACAATGAAAATCAAAAATTGGTCAGTACTTGGTTCCATTTGGTAATTTTATTCCGTTCAATATTCGGGAATATTTTCCAAAATACGACCTGTTTTTCCCAAAATAAGACAAAAATTAATGTGCCAAAAAACTATAACTACTGATTTTCAGTAATTTAAGTTTTTGGCACAACTCTTTCTTAAGTAAGGGCGATAGTGTTCTTTAAGCGTGAGCGGTACAACTGCCGTAGGGATTTTAAGTTTTGGTTAGTAACGGTTTTACACTTAAATTCTTACGGCAGTTTTTTTATGTCCAGTTTTTCAGGGCTTCTATCAAGTCACCCGCCAGCACCGAAGCTGGCCATTGTCCGTTCTCCACCAAATCATCTGCCACCCAACCATGTATATAAGCCCCTAAACATGTGGCATCTAGACCGGAATAGCCTTGAGCCATAAACCCAAGTATCATACCGGTTAACACGTCTCCTGAGCCCGGACTTGCCAAGGCTGGATTTCCGGAAGAATTGAAATATTGCTTCCCATTCACAGAGGTTATGCAAGAATTGGGGCCTTTCACCAATAGATTTACCTGGTACTTCCTTGCAAATACACGCATTTCATCGTAAGCCTGCTCATAGGTATCAAAATCACCAATCAGGCGCTTAAACTCGCCCCAGTGAGGAGTTAAGACCGAATCAGCGGGTAGGTAATGAAGCCAGGTTTTATTCTCAGCCAGTAGGTTCAAGGCATCGGCATCCAAAACCATGGGAACCGAAGCCAGTTGAATTAAGTTCTTAAGGGCTAATTTGGCATCATCTCCGGTTCCTAAGCCCGGACCTGCCCCAAAAGCATCAGCATGATCCGCTAATTTTTGAATTTCTGTCAACCCCTTAACCCAGTGAGTGTCTACCATTGCTTCAGGAATTGCCGTTTGAAAAATAGGTAAGGTCTCTGGCTTAGCCATCAAGGTTAATTTACCGACCCCTACCCGTAAAGCGGCTTTTGCCGATAATATTCCGGCCCCAACCATTCCCGGGAAACCAGCCAAAACAAAGGCATGACCGAAATTCCCTTTATGGGAATGAAGATTTCTTAGTCTTTCAATAGACTTAATTATTGAATGGGTTAGGAAGGTGTCGGTATCGAGTTTCTCATAAAACTCCTGCATTAACCCAATATCCAAGATTCTAAAATCGCCTACTCTTTGAGCCGAGGAAGGAATTAAAAAGCTTCGTTTGGGAAACTGAAAGCTTAGGGTTAAATCCGCCTTTAAGCTAAGGTTTATATCATTTGAACGGTTATCATCCGCAAAGAGTCCGGTGGGTATGTCTACCGCCACCTTATAAGCCTCTGAATCGTTCATGAATTCAATCAATTCCGCTAAGAAGCCTTCAAGAGGCCTAGTTAATCCAGAGCCCAACAAGGCATCTACCCAAACTTGATGCTTAGACCATTCTTTGAAATCAGATTTTGAATGGATTTCGGAAACAGAAATTCCATCTGGCAAGCGGTCAAGGTTTGCTTGTGCATCTTTAGAATAGGAATCCGAATGTTTTACCAGTACCAAGTTAACCTTATTCCCTGATTCATGCAATAGCCTTGCTAGGGCTAAACCATCCCCGCCATTATTCCCCATTCCAGAGAATATCAGGAATCCTGTGTCATTTGGAAAAAAATCAAGGAGGAAGGACATAAGACTCTCAGCAGCCCTTTCCATTAAATCTAACGACGAAATGGGCTCATTAGAAATGGTGAATTGATCAGCTTTACGAATTTGTTCGGCGGATAATATCTTCATGAATGCTGAGTATTTGATTTAAAATTGGAAAGCGATCATCGTTAAAAATTAGAAAATCGGCTTTTGCAACCCTTTTGCCTTCGGTCCATTGCCTATTCATGCGCAGTTTTACATGATTTTCTGGCAGCAGGTCTCTTTTTGAAACCCTTTGAATTCGTAAATTTTGAGAGGCAACCACCGAAATATTCAAGTCTGAAGCTTGATAAGAGCCTGATTCAAAAAGGATGGCAGCTTCTTTTAAGATATAGGGTGAGTCTTGACGGGATTTCCAAATTTCAAAATCTTCAGCTACGGCTGGATGAATAATGTTGTTGATATGATGCAGCAAAAGAGGATCGGCGAATACTTTATCCGATATGTAAACCGTATTGATTTTACCATCTTCATGGTAGGCTTTCTCTCCTAAAACCTGAATAACCTTTAACTTCACCTCTGGGTTGTAGTACATTTCTTTGGCCCTCTGGTCAGCATAATAAACCGGCACCCTAAGGGCTTGAAAGACCTTAGCCACGTAAGACTTTCCGCTTCCAATTCCTCCAGTTAGTCCGATAGATAACATTATTTCTGTATCAAATATTCTAGGCTTCTAGGATTCACCTCAACCTTTGCCAAGCCTTTAGGTAAGGAAAGGGGTTGAACATCTAAAAGGCGTTCATTGGTATCTAATATCACCTGCAATTTAAAAGAATCAGGGCTAAGCCCTTTCAGCCGGCTCATGGCGCCCCAAGCCTTAACTTCAACCTGGTTGGGAAGGAGAATTAGATTGTCCTCCCCTTGAACCTCAACCTTAAAGGAACGTTCACCCAAAGGCATTACCTCAACCTCAAGATCGGCAAAACTCGGCTGAATTTTTAGGTCATCCTTATAATTCCGAAGGTTTACCTTAAACTTTCTAGAGGCTTTCAAGGGCATAGAATTCGGGGCATCTATCTGAATCTCGTTCAATGCATCAAGCGCAATGGCCGGACCTATTACATTTACCACTTTGGGTTCAAAGGTGGCCCCCATGAACAGAAAACTCGCTTCCGTTTCAGGCAACGACCCTAATTTTAAAGGCAGGCGTTTCTGAATTAAAGGTGAATATTTAAGGTAAAGGGAGTCTTCTTGAATCTGCATAACCCTCACCCCTTTTGGCAATTGATTTTGGATGAAGTTCTTTTCTTGATCAATTACCTGGTAATTTGTGAATACCAGTCTGTTTGAATCTCTAAGCGTTTTAAAATTCCTTGGATGGTAGCCTTTAAAAGGATTCAGGTAATATCTGAGCAGCCCATACCCATGTCCGGTCACCTCTAGGTGCAAAACATCAGGATAGGTATCAAGAATCAGGGTTGAGTCCGGTGGATCTAAAAAGGTCACAGGCATTTCAACGGTTGTTGAATAATCATCTGAAAGTTTAATCAACAACCAAAACAAAAAGGAGAGAAGAAGGCAATACACAAGAGCTTTCTTGTCTTCAATACGTGCGATCCAGTTTTTCATAGATAAAAAAAGGAGGGCTGAACCCTCCTTTCAAAATTATGATTTTCCTTTTTTAGCATCATCGCCACCTGAATCAGGGTTGGCATATTGTGCAGAAAGCTCCTTTGAAATTGCGGAACGTTCAACCTTTAAACGATTACCTCCTTCGGTTTCAAGAATAAGGGTTGACTCTTTAATTTCAATGATTTTTCCATGGATTCCTCCATTGGTTACCACTTTCGAGCCCTTGTCAATGGTTTTACGAAACTGGGTTTCTTGCTTCTGTTTCTTCATTTGAGGTCTAATCATGAAGAAATACATAACCAAAAGAATCAACCCGAACATCCATAAGGACCCCATGGGTGAATTAGAGCCTGTAGCTGCTTGTAATAGGATCATTATTGTGCTGGTTTTTCATTTTGAGCAACCTGAGCAGAAATGTTCAACACCTTGGTATTTGGAGTTGTATTTGCTGTAATGGTTACGTTTTTGTTTTGTTTCCCGGGCTTGTTCTTAGGGTCAAAGGTAACCTCAATGGTTCCTGTTTCTCCAGGTTGAACCGGATTTCTTGGCCAATTTGGCACCGTACAACCGCAAGAACCTTTCGCATTGGAAATCACCAAAGGAGCATTTCCTGTATTGGTAAAGGTAAAGGTAGTTGTAACAGGAGCGTCTTGGGTAATTTCACCAAAGTCATGACGCTCTTTGTCAAAAGAAAACACGGGTTGGTTACTTGGGTCTTGACTTTGTTCAAGAGTTTCCGGGCTAACCGTGGTTGAATTTGTTGTGGGTTCAACCGGCTTTTCATTTTTGATTTTAGAACTAGCATCTCCACATCCGGCGAAAGCCAATGCTGCTACTGCAAGAGAAATACTTAAGATACGCATTTTATATATCGGTTTTAAGGTTTACTAATTAACCAACCCTCTTCCTGATTTATTGATTCGATCAGAGGATTTAAGTTCTTTATGAAGTTTGTCTAATACCCCGTTTATGAACACCTTACTTTTAGGTGAGGAGTAGTCTTTTGATATTTCGATGTATTCATTGATGGAAACCTTGATGGGGATGGAGGGGAAATGAATCATTTCACAAACGGCCATTTTCATCAAAATCATATCCATCACGGCAATTCGATCTTTCTCCCAGTTGTCGGCTTTTGAAACCACCAAGTCTTCAAGCTCTTCATCTTCAAGTAGGGCTTTATGAAGAAGTTTCCGGGTGAAGGTTTTATCTTCTGCCTCCTTAAACAAATGAAGAGATATTTTCCCTTCCTTCCCCGGTTTGATAAAGGAAAAAGTTTTGAGCATCATAGAATTCACAAGGGGCATATCGTCAGCCCAGAATACATTGTGCTCTTCTAAATGGTAATGAAGGGTTTCATTTGGAGCGATGATGTCAATGAAGAAGGTTTCCAACATTTTCTTCTCCGCTTTCAAATCCGTCTCTTCCTGGCTCATAAACCGCTCATAGGTTTCTGTTTCGCGAAAAGCAAAATACATTTGACGGATCATGCTTTTATGCTCACCCCAAGTAAAAACTGGCTTTTCAAGGAAATTTTTCAATCGAACATCAGACTCAATCAATTTGAAGACTTCCGCATCAATAAACCGAGTATTGGGGTTTAGATCTGCCTTGGTAGGAAGTTTTTTCTTCTTATTCTCTTCAATTCGATGCTCTGCATAATCACGAATCTCAAGCATTAAGCCCAACATCGTAAAATACAACTGATTGAAACTCTCAAAGCTTTTTTCAAGCAATTGATCGGCTCCTTTCAGTCCGCGTTCATCTCCTTGGTAAAATGAGTAAAGGATTTGCATCACCTTCACTCTCAACTGCCTTCTATTTAGCATGCACTCATTTTCTCATCCCGTATTAACGGAACGAATTTTTATTTGATCAATCCCAGTCCGGCAACCTTATCAGCAATACGCTTTTCAGCCATATGCTTAGCCGCCTGGTTAGGAGTAATTCCTTCCGTTTTTGAAAGGTTGAAAATTTCTAAGGTTACATTGTAAATATGCTCGGTTTTGGCCAAAGCCTCTTCCCGGTTGTACCCTTCAAGCTCTGAATAAACATTGATTAAGCCTCCTGCGTTGATCAAGAAATCAGGAGCGTAAAGAATCCCCTTGTCCATTACCATTTTACCGTGAATTTCTTCATCGGCCAATTGGTTGTTTGCGGCTCCGGCAATAACTGAACACTTAAGTCTTTTCAAGGTATCCGAGTTAACGGTAGCTCCTAGAGCACATGGGGCGTAAATATCCATATCAGCATCATAAATGGCGTCTCCTTCTAAGAAATCAGCATTGTACTTCTTAGCCACTTCTTCCATTCGTTCAAGAGAAATATCGTTTACGGTAACCAAGGCTCCTTCTTTGGTAAGGTGATCAACCAAGACTTCGCCTACATGGCCTATTCCTTGAACAAGCACTTTTTTTCCTTCCAAGGCATCAGAACCCCAACGGGTTTTAGCTGCAGCTTTCATCCCCATATACACTCCATAGGCTGTAACAGGGGATGGATTCCCTGAACCTCCCATTGATTCTGGAATACCGGTAACATGGTTGGTTTCCATTTTCACCATTTCCATATCGTGGGTAGTCATGCCTACATCCTCCGCGGTGATGTATCTTCCGCTTAAGCTATCTACGAAGGATCCGAACTTCCGCATAAGGTCATCGGTTTTCTCCGTCTTGGCGTCTCCGATAATTACGGCCTTACCTCCTCCTAGATTTAATCCAGAAATTGAGGCTTTATAGGTCATACCCCTCGACAAGCGAAGTACATCATTCAAGGCTTCCGCATCGTTGGCATAGTTCCACATACGGGTACCGCCAAGCGCCGGGCCAAGTACCGTGCTATGAACTGCGATTATGGCTTTTAAACCTGTTTCCTGATCGTGGCAAAATACCACTTGCTCATGCCCCATGTTCGTCATGTGGCCGAACAATAGATTTTTGTCTTTTTCCAAAACGTTTGTTGCTATCGTCATCCTAGAAGGGTTAAATGTCGTTGGTATAGAAAATGTACCTTTGGGCCTCGTAAAGGCACCCCAGCAAGCTGGTTTTAAGGTGCAGCAAAAATAAACGAAAACTCCTCGGCTAACAAATAGGATAAACTATTGAATGAAAGCACTTTGGCAGCTTAATACATACTTCGTTAAATATAAATGGCGCTTTCTTTTGGGAATTGTCATGGTGGTAATCTCGAATATTTTCGCTGTTTTCCCGGCTCAATTTGTTCGAAAAACCTTTGATGAAGTTCGAACCACACTTGAAAATCCAGGTGGAGATCTTGAGGAAGTAAAATCCGTGCTCATCATCTACGGATTGCTCATTGTTCTCATGGCCTTGATGAAAGGGCTCTTTCAGTTCTTCATGCGTCAAACCCTGATTGTAATGTCAAGGTATATTGAATTCGACCTGAAAAACGCAATCTTCGAACAATACCAAAGGCTTTCCCTAGCCTTCTACAAAAGAAACAATACCGGTGATTTGATGAATCGGATTTCGGAGGATGTAACGCGAGTTCGGATGTATCTGGGACCGGCGGTAATGTATACCATACAACTCACCTCCTTAATCATTATTGTGGTTAGCTTAATGGTTAGCATCAACCTAAAACTCACCATTTACGTGCTTACCCCCTTGCCCATTCTGGCCTACGGAATTTACCGGGTAAGTGATTTGATTAACCGAAAAAGCGACATTGTTCAAAAGCAACTCTCTGGCATAACAACCTTCGTTCAGGAAACCTTTTCGGGAATACGAGTTTTGAAAACCTATGTTCGAGAAGAGTCAAGCAATCTTAAGTTTGAGGAGGAATGTAAGGACTATAAAACCAAAAGCTTAGACCTTGCACAGGTAAACGCTCTTTTCTTCCCTATGATGATTCTACTCATCGGCTTAAGCACCCTTTTAACCATATACATCGGAGGTAAACAAGCCATTGCTGGAGAAATCACCGCTGGTAATATTGCTGAATTTGTGATTTATGTAAATATGCTTACCTGGCCGGTGGCATCCTTAGGGTGGGTAACAAGCCTAGTTCAGAGGGCTGAAGCTTCCATGACCCGAATTAATGAGTTTATGGATGTTAAGCCTGAAGTAATTAACCACGCCGAAGATCATACCCCGATTAAAGGAGAAATTGAGTTTAAAAACGTTCATTTCACATACCCAGACTCTGGAACCAAAGGCCTTGACGGAGTTAGTTTCAAAATAAATGCAGGTGAAACCCTAGCCATTATTGGTAAAACCGGATCAGGAAAATCAACCGTGGCAGCGGTTTTGGGTCGACTGTACGACATTGAAAAGGGTGAAATAAAAATAGACGGAAAGCCCATTCGAGACCTAAACCTATATAGTTTGAGAAGGTCCATTGGCTATGTTCCACAAGAAGCCTTCCTTTTCTCAGATACCATTGCAGGAAACATCGGATTTGGGGTAGACAATGCAAGTCAGAAAGAGGTTGAGGAGGCCGCCAAAAAAGCCCATGTTTACAACAACATTATAGATTTCCCCAAAGGATTTCAAACCAAGGTTGGTGAAAGAGGGATTACCTTGAGTGGAGGACAAAAGCAAAGAGTTAGTATTGCAAGAGCCCTGCTCAAAGACCCATCCATCATGGTTTTCGACGATTGCTTAAGCGCGGTAGACACTGAAACTGAGGAAGAAATTCTTCAAAACCTAAGACAGGTATCTAAAGAAAAAACCACCTTAATCATCTCGCATAGAGCATCCTCCGTTAAACATGCCAACCGAATCTTAGTCTTAGATCAAGGGAAAATCATTGAAGAAGGAAGCCCTGAAGAACTCATGAGAATTGAGGACGGATACTACAAAGAGCTTTATATGCAACAACTTAAAGATGAAGCCAAACCAACGGTTTAAATGAATTTTTAAGCCCTCTCATTAAAACTTTAAGGGAGAATTTAATTATGTTTGCCTTGTACGCTTGCGTGCAACTAACCGCAAACTAATTATGGAAGAAAGAAGAAAGGACCAGGAAGAAATTCACTCAGAGGTATTACGTGCCGGAAGGCGAACTTATTTTTTTGACGTTCGGGCAACCCGGGCTGACGACTATTACTTAACCATAACGGAAAGTAAAAAGTTCACCAACCCAGACGGAAGCTTTTATTTCAAGAAACATAAAATCTATCTGTACAAAGAAGATTTTGAAGGTTTCCTCGATCATCTAAAATCTGCAACCAATTTTGTTTTCGAGAATAAAGGAAGAGAAATCATCTCCGAAGACGAAAAGGAATACGCTCATTCAGCGAACGGAAACACTGAAAGCGATTCAAAATACACCAATATTGACTTTGACGACCTGAACAAATAGGCCGTTATTATTTAGCATCTTTGCCCCCCTTAGATTAAACCTTTGGAACTTCCTTGCATCCAAAGGACCTAAAACCTATTGATGCTAATGAAAATCAAGATCATTATTGGACTATGCCTGGGGCTAGTCCTTCAAGCTTTTGCCCAGCCGGGCGGAAGAACCTTACCCAAAATTGGTACCATAATCGGAAGAGTCCTTGACGCTCAAACTGAGAAGCCTGTTGAGTATGCCTCGGTTTCTATTTTATCTTATCGTGATTCATCCATTGTTGGCGGAGGTGTTACGGAGCCCAACGGTTATTTCAAAATTCAAGAATTACCTCCGGGTAGATTGTTAGTTGTTGTGAACTTCATAGGATATGAAGACCTCAACCATGGCCCGGTCATGATCAACCGAGAAAACCTTGAAGTATCCTTAGGAAATCTAAAGCTTAAACCCGCTGTAGAAACCCTTGACGAGGTAGTGGTAGAAGAAAAAGGCCCGGTAATGGAAGTGGTCTTAGACAAAAAGGTTTTCGATGTATCTCAAATTGAAACTGCAGAAGGAGGCTCAGCTAGTGAGGTATTGCAAAACATACCCTCCGTTGAAGTAGACATTGAAGGCAATATTAGCTTACGCGGAAATCAAAACGTTCGCATTTTAATAGACGGGAAACCATCGGCTTTAGCCGGAGCAGACCCTGCAACCATCTTGCAACAAATTCCGGCCGATGCCATTAAAGACATCGAGGTAATCACGAACCCGTCAGCCAGGTATGACCCTGATGGAATGACCGGAATCATCAACATTGTTACCAAGAAAAACAAATGGGTTGGCTTAAACGGTTCGGTAACCCTTGGCGGAGGAAACTTCGGGAAAAATGCCAACGCCAATATCTCATACCGCGACCGGAAAGTGAATGTATTCTCCAGTTTCGGATATCGAAACTTCACCTTCCCCTTCATTTATGCCTCAGACCAAGAAACTCTATACGATTCTACCTATATCTACCTCACCCAAAAAAGAGAATCTGAACGGTCCAATGATTTTTACAATGGGAAATTAGGCTTTGACTATTACCTAAACCCATACAATACCATTACCGTTTCAGCTGTTGGAAACACCGGAAATTTTGGAGGAAAAACTGAGCAAATATTGACCCAATGGACCTCTGAAGGAGACTCTAGCAGATACACCCGAAATACCCTGAACGACGGTGACCGTTCGGGATACGACCTAAACCTGAATTATACAAAAACCTTTGTAGAAAAAGGCAGAGAGTTCATCACAGACCTGCGGTTCTCAAGAGGAGGCGGGTTGAACATGGATAGCTTTGAACAAGACTATACAACCCAAGACAGCACCCTTCTTCAAAGAGCCAATAGTGAGAATTCCGAACAATATTTTACCGTTCAAATGGATTATATCCACCCTATTGGTGAAAACCGGAAATGGGAAGCAGGACTAAAACTTATTGACCAAGCTAGGGCGGAAGACTATGACTTCTTTGACTATGACTCAGACTTAAATGCTTACACCTTCAATTCTTTCTTCTCGAATCAATACGATTATACCGAAGAAAACTGGAGCGCCTATGCCATCTACGGTGCTGAACATGAAGCATTTTCATACCAAGTTGGACTAAGGGCCGAACAGACCTATTTTGACCTAACCACTCCAACCATTGAAACCATTGAGCGCGATTACTTCAGCCTCTTCCCTTCGGCTCATATTAGCAAGAAGCTGAATGAAACCAATGAGCTTATGCTTAGCTATAGTCGTAGAATTGACCGACCCAGTCCTCGTCAGCTCAATCCGGTAAAAGACCTTTCTGACCCTCTAAACACCCGAAGCGGAAACCCTGAACTCACCCCTGAATTCATCGATGCCGTTGAATTATCTTTGAATCATTCAATGGGAAAGAACAGCCTTCAGGCCAACCTATACTTCCGCCAAGAAAATGATAAAATTACCCGATTTAGAGAGGTTGACTCTTTGGGTGTAAGCAATCTTACTTACATCAATCTTGGCTCGGCTCAGTCTTATGGCGCTGAATTAATAGGAAGTTTCAGGTTCGGAAAATGGTCATTCCTTCCTTCAGCAAACCTTTACCAAAACAATCTTGTGGTGAGCGATGAAAGCCAAGGGGTCAACGCCCAGAACATTGCCTTTTCTGGTAAACTAATGGCTACCTACTCCCCCATTCGCTCTCTAAGTTTTCAAGCCAGTTCAAGGTATCGCTCAAAGCGGGTTACCACTCAAGGTACTTTTACACCTGGAGTCGGTTTAGACCTATCGGGCTCGTATAGGTTTTGGGAAGGAAACGGCAGCTTAAGCCTGAGCGCTAGAAATGTATTCAATAGCCTTAGGTATGATATTTACACCGTTTCCAGAGGGTTTGAACAAACGGCTTATTTCCAACGCCCAGGACCCGTTGTTTTTGTGAACTTCACCTGGAGGTTTGGGAAACAAGATTTCTCTTTCAAAAGAAGAAGCAATCGTGGAGGAGGATCAGGGGGTGATGATGATATGGAAATCATGTAATTTATGTTGCCCGAAATCCATACCGAACGGTTGGTCATTCAACCCATGGACGAAGGTCATTTTGAAGATATTTTCAATCTAGACTCAAGGCCAGAGGTGGTTGAATTCATTCACGGAAAGGTATTACCCATTCAAGAGCAAAAAACACAATTGCTCTGGCATATAGAAGAAGCAAAGAAACACCGAGGTCTAGGCCTTGGTGTTTTTTATTCCAAGGAAGATGGGCGCTTTGTTGGACGTGGAAACCTGAACCACATTCGAAACAAAAAGCAAGTTCATCTTGGCTATAGAATTCTTCCCGAAGAATGGAGAAAAGGCTACGCTACTGAGGTCTGTCAAGCCTTTCTTCAGTACGGATTTAGAGAGCTTAATCTTGAAAAAATCTTCGGTTTAACCCACCCAAAAAATACTGGCTCCCAAAAGGTTTTGGAGAAATGTGGTTTAAAATACGAAGGAAAAAAAGAAGCTTACGATACAGTTTGCCATTTCTACGCAAAATACAACCCCTTCATTTAAAGCTCCTTGCATCTGATTTTAGTTTTTGGCATGGAATTGGGATTCCTCCCATCAAATACATGTTTAACCCCTAAAATTTTCAGGTATGAAACGATTCTTACTCTTAGGCCTGGTAATGATGCTCGGAATGAGCCTTCAGGCCAACCACAGAAACAGTGGATTGGAAATTTCATTTAGGGGGAATCAAAACTATTTGGTTGAAATCAACGGTTTTGCCTACCCCGTACAAGGTAATTTCTTCAACACCAATGAACTTCGTCCGGGCAACCACCGACTAAAGATTTACACCCAATCTAACAGAAGGGGTTATGGTTACGGACCAAGAAGAGTTTTGATTTACAGGGGAATGGTTAGAACCAGGCCTCATCAAATTACCTTAACTCATTTAGAAGGAGCCTTCCTTTTAAACATCGAAGGTTTCATTCCATTTCATTCAAACCCTATGGGTTCCGATTGTTATGGTCCTAGAGGAATGGGAATGCCGATTCTTCAATTTGAGGCTTTGGTACAGCAAATGAATCACATGCATTTTGACCTTGATCGGGAAGAATTGCTTTTTGAAGTTCTCAGGCATCATGATTTAAGTTCAGCCCAGCTCAGACAAGTTTTATACAGCTTTAAATTTGAGCAGAGAAGGTTAGATGCCGCGGTAATGGCTTATCCCCACGTGATTGACAAGGAAAACATATTCTTAATCATGGAAGCTTTTAACTTCCAGGCAAGCAGAAGAGAGTTTTACCGAAGAATCCGACCCTAGGCAAACCGGTTTTAAAGAAAAACCCCAGAATTTCACAGAGAAGTTCTGGGGTTATTTTTTCATCGACTACGAATGCAAAAGAAAAAGATAGAGCAGTACCAGGGCAAAATAAGAGGCAAGGGTTGCTGCTCCTTCATAATCCTGCGCCATCCTTTGTCCGGTAAACAAAAGCCCCAATGAAAACATTGCCAAAACCCCTCCTAGGGCAGCAAAACCGAGACTTCCATCCACCAAGATTGAAATGGCGCCGATTCCTGAAAACAAGCCAGCCGCCACCTCAAACAGGGTAACTATAAAAAGTAGAATGGGTACAGAAGTTTTAAAAGGGGTCTTAGAAAAATGACCTTTCAACCAAGATAAGTTTCCAGTCCACTGAAAAATCTTATCCAAACCGCTTTGAAGAAAAAGCACGGTTAAAAACAAAGCTCCACCCAGTTGGGCAAAGCGTAAAATTCCAAAATCAAGTACAAAATTTTCCATTATAAATCAGTCAATTGGTTGTATTGTTCAGCGAATAAATCTAGGGTTATTTGGTGAGAAAACGCTCCATTTTCCTCCATTAAACTATCCAGTCTTGAAATGGGGATTTGAAGGGGTGAAACCAGCATTTTCAGGTGATGGCAAACTTGAACCAAATGATCGAGACCGCGAATATTTCCGGCTCTTCCGGAAGCTACTCCCACAAGAGCCACCTTTTTCCCTTCCCAAATTTTAGGATTATTGGCATCCAAAAAAGCCTTGAAAATCCCGGGATAGGACCCATTGTACTCAGGAGCCACTATGACTAGTTTTTCAGCGGGATGGATATGCGTTTCCACCAAGGCGGAAAAGGGAGTAGTTCGTCTTCCGAAGCTATCGTTGAAAATAAAGTCAGGAGGAAGCTCTTCCATGCTAAAGACACGGGCATCGTCGCCTGTTTTTTCCACAACATTCCTATAGGCTTCAACTACCTTGCGGGTTTGGTTTTTGGGTCGGTTGGTGGCACAGATTATTGTGGTCATGGTTGGAAAAATGTTAAAAAGTATAGTTCCATATTTTACTTCTAGCCTGAAACTTCAACCTATCTTTAGGCCATCGGCCATGATTTGGCTGAATCGTTTTTTGATTTCAATTGCAAATAAACAAAAACCACGGGAGCGTGAAGATTCATTACTACGGACATTCAAGTTTTGGTTTGGAAATTAACGGGAACAACATCCTTTTTGACCCTTTTATATCTCCAAACGAGAAAGCCTCGAAAATTCAGGTAAAGGAAATTCCTGCCGACTTTATTCTAGTTTCTCACGGGCATCAAGATCATGTGGCCGATGTAGAGGAAATCGCGAAAAACACCGGGGCAAAAATTGTTTCAAACTTTGAAATTGTTTCTTGGTTTGAGGAAAAAGGGCTTGAAGGCCACCCCATGAACCACGGGGGGCATTGGAGTTTTGATTTTGGCCGAGTTCAATACGTGAACGCTGTTCATTCTTCGGTTTTACCCGATGGAACTTACGGCGGAAACCCTGGGGGTTTTGTGGTGGAAACTAGCCAAGGTAATTTTTATTACGCCGGAGACACTGCACTTTGCATGGATATGGAATTAATTGGTAGGTATAAGCAATTGGATTTTGCATTTTTGCCGATCGGTGACAATTTCACCATGGGCATTGAAGATGGAGTTCGTGCGGCGAAAATGGTAGGCGTCAAAAAAGTAATTGCCATGCATTATGACACTTTTGGATACATTGAAATTAATCACGAGGAAGCCCGGAAAGCCTTTGAAGAAGCCGGTATTGAATTGATAATGATGGAGATTGGAAAATCCATGAACATATAAGAAAATGGGAAAAATTGTAGCCATTGCTAACCAAAAAGGAGGAGTAGGAAAAACCACTACCGCCGTAAATCTTGCTGCCTCGCTTGGGGTTCTTGAACAAAAGGTTCTTTTAATTGACGCTGACCCTCAGGCAAATTCTACTTCTGGTTTGGGCTATGACCCAAAAGTGATTGAGGTGGGAACCTATCAAGCCTTGGAACACACCCTTCCGGCCATAGATTGCATTCAGGCAACGGCCACACCCAATGTAGACCTTATGCCTTCTCACCTTGATTTGGTGGCTGTTGAGCTTGAATTGGTTGACAAACCCAACCGCGAGAAAATGCTGAAAAATGCACTTTCAATGCTCAAGAAGGAATACGATTACATCATCATTGACTGTGCTCCCTCTTTAGGATTGATTACCGTTAACGCATTATCCGCTGCTGATTCAGTGATTATTCCTATTCAATGTGAGTATTTCGCCTTAGAAGGTCTCGGAAAACTTTTAAATACCATTAAAAGCATTCAAAGGCTTCACAACCCTGATTTATCCATTGAGGGCTTGTTGCTAACCATGTACGACTCTCGCTTACGCCTTTCTAATCAGGTAGTTGAAGAAGTTCAAACGCATTTCCAACACATAGTTTTCAATACCATCATTCAACGAAATGTGCGGCTTTCAGAGGCACCTTCTTATGGTGAATCCATTATTATGTACGATGCAGCAAGCACGGGTGCCGTAAACTACTTAAATTTGGCCCGAGAGTTCTTGGATAAAAATTCCAAGGAACACGCAATAGCTTAAGCCAAATCTTATGAGCGATAAAAGGAGAAAAGCACTGGGACGTGGATTGTCTGCCCTTTTGCAAGATGCCGAAACCGAAGGCCTTGAAGAAAATGAAAAATTAGCCGGATCCATCGCTTTGATCCCAATTGATCAAATCGAGGAAAACCCTTTTCAGCCACGCCTTAGTTTCGAAGAAGAGACCCTAACCGAATTAGCGGCCTCCATCAAAGAATTAGGCATCATCCAGCCAATTACCGTTCGTAAAACCGGAAAAGAGGTTTTTCAAATCATTTCTGGAGAAAGAAGGTTTAGAGCTTCAAAATTGGCCGGGCTTGAAGAAATTCCAGCTTATATTCGGGTGGCTAACGACCAGGAAATGCTGGAAATGGCCTTGGTTGAAAACATCCAAAGGGAAGAACTTGATGCCATTGAAATTGCTCTGAGTTACCAAAGGTTAATGGAAGAATGCCAACTTACTCAAGAAACCCTTTCTGAACGAGTAGGTAAGAAAAGAACCACCATCACCAATTACATCCGCCTACTAAAACTCCCTCCCCTTATCCAAGCGGGTATTCGCGACGGAATGATTGCCATGGGTCATGCACGTGCCCTGATCAATATCTCCGACGAATTAAGACAACTTGAAATTTATACCGAAGCGGTTGAAAAGCAACTTTCGGTTCGTGAAATTGAGGAATTAGCAAAGTCTGCCAAACCTAAGGTTGAAAGGTCTAAACTCACCAAAACAAGCCAGACCGAATTGCCGGAGGCTTTCCAAAAAATTGAGAAAACCCTAAGCAAAAATTTAGACACCAAGGCCCAGGTTAAAAGATCTGCCAACGGAAAAGGAAAGCTGATCATCTCCTTTAAGTCTGATGAAGATTTAAACCGAATTCTTGAAAGGATTAATCAAGGGTGAAGGGCTTTAGTCTAATTCTTTCCCTACTCTTTTGCCTTAACCTTTTTGCACAAGAGAGCGAGCATAGCCCTAAAAAGGCTACCCTACTCTCTGCTTTTTTGCCCGGTGCCGGACAGATTTACAATAAGAAATACTGGAAGCTTCCCATTGTATATGGAGCCCTTGGAGCCAGCGTTTATGCCCTTCAAGAAAACCAAAGCCAATACAGCTTATACAGACAAGCCTATCTTGACAGGGTTGACGGCGATCCAAACACGGTAGACCCCTTTGACCCAAACAATCCTACGGTTGGAAATCCATCCTACACAGAGAGCAACCTCTTGACGCTCATTGACTTTTACCAAAAAAACAGGGATTTGTCTTATATAGCTTTTGCAGGGGTTTGGGTGCTTCAAATCATTGATGCCAATGTAGATGCTCACCTTTATGAATTTGATGTCTCAGATGATTTGACCCTTTCATGGAACCCTGTACTTTTGGTGAATAATTATCAAGCCATTCCAAACACAGGACTGGCCATAAGATGTAGATTCTAATGGGTAAAAAAATAGTACTTCTTGGGTATGGAAGAATGGGCAAAGAGGTAGAAGACATTGCCCTTGAAAGAGGTCATGAAATTCTGCTAAGAATCAAGAGAGACAATGCGGAAGATCTAAATCCGGAAAACTTAAAATCAGCCGATGTAGCCATTGACTTTAGCTTGCCTGAAGCGGCACCTGACCTGATTCAAACTTGCTTAGAAAACAAAGTTCCGGTGGTAAGTGGTACCACAGGTTGGTTGAGTAAAAAATCACTGATTGAAGATTATTGCAAAGAAAAGGGCTCTGCATTTTTATACGCCTCAAATTTCAGCATTGGAGTAAATGTTTTTTTCGCATTGAATAAGTTTCTTGCCGAAACCATGAAAGACTTGGAAGATTATTCGGTTAAAATGGCGGAAGTACATCATACAGGTAAAAAAGACGCCCCTTCCGGAACTGCTATAAGTTTGGCCCATGAAATTATTCAGGAAAATTCTCGTTATAGCGGTTGGAACTTAGGAACAGACCCCATGCCCTCCTCCATTCCAATTGAGGCCATACGAGAGGCTGGAGTGCCAGGAACTCATGAGGTAGAATACCAATCAGAAATTGATTCTATAAAAATCATACACCAAGCTCATAATAGAAAGGGCTTTGCCCTCGGAGCAGTTATGGCCGCCGAATTTATAATTGGTAAGGCCGGATTATTTGACATGAACGATGTAATTCAGATTCAAAAAAACGCATGAATCCAAAACTAAAAAACGCTGGCATAGCCCTAGGTATCGCCCTAGCCTACTGCATATTGGTTTATTTCACCGGAATTTACTGGCTCTTCTTTGGAGTCTTTGTGATTTTTGACATTTTCCTTTGGCATTATATTTTTTACCGCTCAAGGCGGAAACCCAAGATTAAAAAGTCAAGAGGACGAGAATGGTTTGATGCCATTGTTTTTGCGGTAATTGCAGCTACCATTATCCGCACCTTCTTCATCGAAGCCTACACAATCCCTACCCCATCTATGGAAAAGTCTATGATGGTAGGTGACTTCCTTTTTGTGAGCAAGGTGAATTATGGTCCTAAAATACCTAATACACCCCTTAGCATTCCTTTCATCCACAATACCATGCCCGGAACCCAAGATGTGAATTCCTATTCGGAAGCCATTCAATGGGATTACCACCGTCTACCTGGCTTCTCGGATGTGAAACATAATGATATTGTAGTCTTCAACTGGCCCATGGATGAAGGAAGACCCGTGGATAAGAAGATGAATTACATCAAACGATGTGTTGGCCTTCCAGGAGACAACCTTTCAATTGTTGACGGAGTAGTTCATATCAACGGAAAGGCCAATGAACTCCCCGAAAGGGCAAAGGCTCAAAATCAATATGTGATTTACACCTCTTCACCCATAAATCCTAGAAGGTTAAGAGAGCTTGATATTACCGACGGAAAGCAAGAAAGTAGAAATACCTACACCCTTTTGATGACCGAGGAAACCTCCGAAGAATTACGGAATTTCAGCAATATCGACTCCCTCAATCAAATGATTTGGCCCAAAGGATTGGCCGATCGAAACCTATTCCCAAGCGATGAAGCTTATCCTTGGAACGTTGACAATTACGGCCCAATTCACATCCCCGCAAAGGGAGAAACCATTGAACTTGGTCCTGAAAACATTCATTTCTATAAGCACGCCATTCAAGCCTATGAAAAGAAAGACTTCAAGGTGGTGAATGATTCAACCTATACTTTGAATGGAACAGAAGTAAATACCTACACTTTTGAGATGGATTATTTCTGGATGATGGGAGACAATAGGCATAATTCAGAAGACTCAAGATATTGGGGATTTGTGCCCGAAGATCACCTGGTTGGAAAAGCTGTTTTTGTGTGGATGAGTTGGGATAAGTTCGGCTCTGGATTCAACAAAATACGGTGGAATCGCCTGTTTACCTTTGTTCACGGAAAAGGCAAGCCTGTATCTTACTTTCCTTACTTCATCATCTTGGTTGGTCTGTATTATGGATATAGAATTTACCGTCAAAAGAAAGCTCAAAAGCAAGGAGACACTGCCGCATGATGCCCACTTTTTCGCTTAACTGCTTTCCATGCATTGAATGGCTAGCCAGAGCGGAGAAGGCCGGTGAAATCTGCATTGAAGCTCAGGAAAACTTCCAGAAACAATCCTTTCGAAACCGATTTGAAATCCTATCCTCTTCGGGGAAGTTTTCCTGCGTTCTTCCAGCGCATAGACCTTCTGGAGAGAAAATAAAATTTACCCAAATTGAATTTGAACATAATATCAATTGGGGAAAAGATGCAATGGGGGCCATCGAAGCTGCTTACAGCTCATCCCCCTATTACCTTTACTATTTCGAAGAGGTTTTTGATTTGATAAAACATCCTCCGAAAAAGATTTTCGACTTTAATCTAGCGGCCTTATCCATTTTGAAAAAGGGGCTTTCCTTAGATTTCAACCATGAATTCACAAAAAAATGGGTACCCGATATTGAGCATGATTTTAGAGGGATTTCCCATAAAAAACATAAGAGCACGCTGAATTTTCCTGAATACGCTCAGGTATTTTCAGATAAGCTTAGTTTTGTCTCAAATCTCTCCGGCCTAGATCTGCTTTTTAATTTAGGTCCGGAAGGAAAACTATACATCCATGAGCTCATCGAAAACTGAAAAAATGAATTTGGAATTTAATAAGAACGACGATGACATGCGTCTTCGGATCTCCGATATGGAGCGCAAACTTTCTGAAATTCACCTTGGCGGTGGAAAGAAGCGAATTGAGAAAATGCATGCTCAGGGCAAATTAACCGCCCGTGAAAGGATTGACTTTTTGAAAGACAAGGATGCCGATTTCCTGGAAATTGGAGCCTTTGTTGGCGATGGCATGTATGAGGAATACGGAGGCTGCCCTTCTGGAGGCGTGGTAATGGGAATCACAAATGTTTCTGGAAGGAAATGCATGATTGTTGCCAACGATGCCACAGTAAAAGCTGGAGCTTGGTTTCCAATCACCGCAAAAAAGAATTTGAGGGCTCAAGAAATTGCCATGGAAAACCGCTTACCCATTATTTATCTAGTGGATAGCGCAGGAGTTTTCCTACCTCTTCAGGATGAGATTTTCCCCGACAAGGAACATTTCGGACGGATTTTCAGAAACAATGCCATCATGTCTTCCATGGGAATCACTCAGATTTCTGCGGTTATGGGGTCATGCGTTGCAGGTGGAGCCTACCTTCCTATTATGAGCGATGAAGCCCTGATCGTAAATAAAACCGGTACCATATTCTTAGCTGGCTCTTACCTGGTAAAAGCGGCCATCGGTGAAAACATAGACAACGAGTCATTGGGTGGAGCCACCACCCATTGTGAAATTTCCGGAGTTACCGATTATAAGTCAGAAAATGATGAAGAATGCCTGAAAAGCATTCGAAACATTATGGATAAGATTGGAGACGCCGATTCTGCAGGTTTCAACCGAAAAGAGGCTAAAATGCCTGAACGCGACCTTAAAGATGTTTACGGAATTTTACCAAGAACCCGTGATAAACAATACGATAGCCACGACTTAATTGAAGCCTTGGTTGACCAAGAGAGTTTTGAAGAATACAAGGCTGATTACGGCAAAACCATTGTTTGTGGATATGCCCGTATGGATGGTTGGGCTGTTGGAATTGTGGCCAATCAAAGAAAACTGCTGAAAAGCGGCAAAGGCGAAATGCAATTTGGGGGGGTTATTTATTCTGACTCGGCGGATAAGGCCGCCAGGTTCATCATGAACTGCAACCAGAAAAAAATTCCTTTGGTATTCCTTCAAGACGTAACCGGCTTTATGGTTGGGTCAAGATCTGAGCAGGGAGGAATCATTAAAGATGGAGCTAAATTGGTGAATGCCATGGCCAATTCTGTGGTTCCGAAATTCACGGTAATTGTAGGTAATTCATACGGAGCAGGAAACTATGCCATGTGTGGTAAAGCGTATGACCCAAGGCTGATTCTTGCCTGGCCTAGCGCCGAGATTGCCGTAATGGGAGGGTCTCAAGCTGCCAAGGTTTTGCTTCAAATTGAGAAGGCTAGCCTAAAGGCCAAAGGGGAAGTAATTGATCCGGAAAAAGAAAAAGAATTGCTCGAAAAAATCATGGATCGGTATAAAAAGCAAACCTCACCGTATTACGCGGCAAGTAGGCTGTGGGTCGACGCCATCATTGATCCGGCAAAGACCCGCGACTGGATTAGTGCAGGAATCGAAATTGCAAATGCGGCCCCTATTGAAAAACCTTATTCTGTAGGCGTTTTACAAACCTAAATCTTAGAAAATACAGGCAGAAAGATTCTATCTTTGCAGCCCAAATTCAGACCATGTCAGAAATTACAATTACCCTTCCCGATGGAAGTCAAAGGCAATACCCAAAAGGTACACCTGCCCTTGACATTGCAAAATCTATTTCAGAAGGCCTTGCTCGAAATGTGCTGGCCGCAAAAGTGAATGGTGAAGTTTGGGATGCAACCCGTCCCATCAACTCAGATTCGGAATTGCAATTGTTAACCTGGAAGGACGAGGACGGAAAAATGGCCATGTGGCATTCTTCTGCACACCTTTTAGCGGAAGCCCTTGAGGAAATTTACCCGGGAGTAAAATTCGGAATTGGGCCGCCCATTGAAAATGGTTTCTACTACGACATCGATTTAGGTGGAAAGCAAATTTCTGATGCTGATTTCAAAAAAATCGAGGAGAAAATGCTCGAGCTTGCCCGGCAGAAAAATGAATATCAAAGGCGGGAAGTCTCAAAAGCTGAAGCTTTAAAGTATTTCGAAGAGAAAGGGGATGAATACAAGCTTGAATTAATTTCTGAGCTGGAAGACGGAACCATTACTTTTTACGAACAGGGCAATTTCGTTGACCTATGTAAGGGTCCACACGTGCCTCATACCGGCTTCATTAAGGCTGTAAAGCTCTTGAACATTGCAGGGGCATACTGGAGAGGAAGCGAAAAAAATAAGCAGCTAACCCGTATTTATGGGGTTTCCTTCCCAAAACAAAAAGAGCTTAATGAGCATATGGCCATGCTTGAAGAAGCCAAGAAAAGAGACCACCGAAAAATCGGGAAGGAATTGGAAATATTCACCTTTTCTCAAAAAGTAGGTCAGGGCTTACCCATTTGGCTTCCCAAGGGAACCTTGCTTAGAGAGCGGCTTGAGAATTTCCTTCGCAAATCACAGCAAAAAGCGGGTTATGATCCCGTAATCACTCCACATATTGGACATAAAGACCTTTACGTAACCTCAGGGCATTACGATAAGTATGGAGAGGATTCTTTTCAACCCATCAAAACTCCAAATGAGGGTGAAGAATTCTTCTTGAAGCCCATGAATTGCCCCCATCACTGTGAAATCTACAAGGCCAAGCCAAAATCTTACCGTGACCTACCCGTTCGGTATGCTGAGTTTGGAACGGTTTATAGATATGAGCAAAGTGGAGAGCTTCACGGATTAACCCGAGTACGTGGGTTTACCCAAGACGATGCCCATATTTTTTGTCGGCCTGACCAGGTGAAGGATGAATTTAAAAAGGTAATTGATCTGGTTCTACACGTTTTCAACTCCCTTGGATTTGAGAATTTCACCGCTCAAATATCTTTACGCGACCAAGAAGATCGGTCGAAGTATATTGGTTCTGATGAGAACTGGGACAAGGCAGAGCAGGCCATTATAGAAGCAGCCGAAGAAAAAGGATTAGATACAGTTGTAGAATACAACGAAGCTGCCTTTTACGGACCCAAGCTTGACTTCATGGTACGGGATGCTTTAGGCAGAAAATGGCAGTTAGGAACCATTCAGGTTGACTATAACCTGCCAGAGCGTTTTGAATTGGAGTACATTGGACAAGACAACCAAGCCCACCGTCCGGTCATGATTCACCGGGCCCCCTTTGGCTCTATGGAGCGATTTGTGGCTGTTTTGATTGAGCATTGCGGAGGAAACTTCCCCCTTTGGTTAACTCCAGACCAAGCCATCATACTTCCGGTATCTGAACGATTCAATGATTACGCCCAGGAAGTTTCTGAATTGCTAAGAAATTACGATATTCGCGCCCTCATTGACGAGCGCAACGAAAAGATTGGCAGGAAGATACGGGATGCGGAAGTATCCAAAACCCCCTTCATGTTGATTGTAGGAGAGAAGGAAGTTGAAGGAAAGAGCGTAAGCGTTCGGAAACATGGTGAGGGAGACCAAGGCACAATGTCAGTTGATGGCTTCGCCAAACTGGTAGGCCAAACCATTGAGAATGAATTGAATTAGTAACCAAAATTAATTAGTCATAGCAGGACCTAGAAGACCAAGAGGAAGGCGGGTAACCCGAGTTATCAAGGAAGATCCGCATAGAATCAATGAGAAGATTAAAGCAACCAAAGTTCGATTGGTTGGAGACAATGTTGAACAGGATATATACCCTGTTGAGCAAGCCCTCCGTATGGCCAAAGAGCAGGAGCTTGATTTAGTTGAAATTGCAGGACAGGCAGATCCGCCCGTTTGTAAAATTATTGATTACAAGAAATTCCTCTACGACCAGAAGAAGAAACAGAAAGAATTAAAGCAGAAAGCCAGTAAAGTGGTGATCAAAGAGATTCGGTTTGGTCCGAATACCGATGATCATGACTTTGAGTTCAAGCTTAATCATGCTAAAAAATTCTTGAAAGAAGGAGCCAAAGTAAAGGCCTTCGTTTTCTTTAAAGGACGTTCGATTTTATTCAAGGACAAAGGCGAGATTCTATTGTTGAAGTTTGCCACCGAACTTGAAGATTTAGGATCTGTAGAGCAATTGCCTAAAATGGAGGGTAAGCGGATGATTATGTTCATCGCTCCGAAAAAGAAATAAATACAAGGACCAAATAAATAAGTCATGCCAAAGGTAAAGACCAAATCGAGCGCCAAGAAGCGTTTTAAATTGACCGGAACCGGCAAGATTAAGCGGAAGCATGCTTTCAAAAGTCACATCTTGACCAAGAAAACTACCAAGCAGAAGCGTAATCTTACCAAAAGTACATTGGTACACCCTGCCGATGAGGACAACATCAAGAAAATGTTGCGGTTGAAATAAATCAGTTAACGGGAATGATTAACCATGCAGTAGGCCAAAAAGTGTTCTTAGACCGCCTCCTGCAAAAACAAAAAAATTATGCCAAGATCAGTAAACTCAGTTGCCTCAAGGGCACGTAGAAAGAAAATCCTTAAAGCCGCTAAAGGCTATTATGGTCGCCGTAAAAACGTTTATACGGTAGCAAAAAATGCGGTTGAAAAAGGTATGGTGTACGCCTACCGTGACCGTAAAACCAAGAAGCGTAACTTCCGCTCACTTTGGATTCAACGGATTAATGCGGGTGCTAGAATGCACGGAATGAGCTATTCAGAGTTCATGGGTAAGGTAAATGCGAAAGGCATCACCCTTAACCGTAAGGTTCTTGCCGATTTGGCCATGAATCATCCTGAGGCTTTCAAAGCCATCGTTGATCAGGTAAAGAAGTAAATAAAAATAATTCGTCCTTGTAGAAAAACCCTCCCCGGTTACGGTGGAGGGTTTTTTATGTCTTTCAATTTCGACCAGATTCAATCAGGAAAATCATGATTTCCCCACGGAACCATTGGTTTCAAGTAGAAATATGATAAGGAAGAAGCATACTTCTCCTTCCCTTCAAACCCATACCCATACCTAATTAGCCGTAGCAGCCTCACCAGCTTCTAGCCTATACAAACCATCAATGGCAGGTTGGAATGTATTCAAAATCTTCAAGGCCCGTCTATAAGACTCTTTTGCCCTTTCTACATCTCCCATTTTCTCAAAGGCAACCCCTCTGGCATACCAAGCTTGAATGTATTCTGGGTCAGCAGAAACTGCCCGGGTAAAATATTCAACAGCCTTTTGATTCTCACCAAGTTCTAAATGCAAATAACCCATTGAATAAAGGCTGGGCTCATGCTGAGGATTTATTTGAAGCACCCCTGTATAAGTTTCAATGGCCTTATTAAACTCCTGCCGATCTTGATAAAACACCCCAATATTGTACCGTATATTGGTATTGTCAGGATCGTTGTTTAGGGCATTTTGATAATAATCAAGAGCAATGTCCTCTCCCTTTGCAGCATAAAGAACCCCAAGAATTTCATAGGTTCTGGAAGCGCTTAATTTATTTTCGTCTAGGTCAACCGATTTCTGGAAATATTCAATTGCCAGGTTGGTATCCTTCAGAGATCTATAGTTCATACCCCCAATGAAGTAGGCTTCCGCATTGGTGGGGTCTAATTCCAAAGCTTTTTCAATGTGGTCAAAGCTTTCATTTACGGATTCAACCAACATGAACAATTGGGCCAGTTTCAAATGACAATCCAGGCTGTTTGGGTCTAAAGTCACACATCGTTTCCAGTTATCTCTTGCCTCCCGACTTTTATTGATGGAATAATAAGCCTCTCCCCTCGCCAAATAATATTCCGGATTCAAGGAGTCTAGGCTAACAGCTTTGTCTAAATCAGCCGTTGCTTCTCCAAACTTACCCTGTTCAATTCGAAACTTAGCCCGTTCGTAATAGGCCTGGGGGTCGTTTGGGTTCTCTTTTATTCTTTGGGAATAAGGAGAGGTTTGGGGTTTGGTCTCCTGTCTGTTTCCAGAATTATTGTTTCCGTTTTCAAGGTTTCCTTCATTTCCTGAATTACAGGAGAAAGCAAGAGCAGCTACCGAGAGAAATACCAATGTCTTTTTCATGGGGTGAATTTAAAAAAGCGTACCGAACTTATGCCCGATACGCTTATAAAATGATTGAATTAAGGAATTAAAGTTTTGCCTTTTCGGCGACAACTTCCATGATTTTACCTTCAAGTTCCTCTGACAATTCAGGATTATCTTTCAATAAATTCTTAACGGCGTCTCTACCCTGGCCAAGCTTTACGTCTCCGTAACTAAACCAAGATCCACTTTTTTGAATTATGCTAAACTCAACTCCGAGGTCAATGATTTCGCCTTCTTTTGAAACACCTTCTCCGTACATGATGTCAAATTCAGCCTGCTTGAACGGGGGAGCCACTTTATTTTTAACAACCTTCACCCGAACACGGTTTCCAATCACCCCGTCACCGTCTTTGATTTGGGTTGACCTTCTAATGTCAATCCGAACCGAGGAGTAAAACTTAAGGGCATTACCTCCTGTTGTGGTCTCTGGGTTTCCGAACATTACCCCAATTTTCTCACGAAGCTGGTTAATGAAAATACAAGTACAACCTGTTTTGGAAATGGTTCCGGTGAGTTTACGCAAGGCTTGCGACATCAATCGGGCTTGCAAGCCCATTTTGCTATCACCCATTTCCCCTTCAATTTCTGATTTAGGGGTTAGGGCTGCAACCGAGTCAATTACCAAAATATCAATGGCCCCAGACCGGATTAGGTTATCGGCAATTTCAAGGGCTTGCTCTCCATTATCCGGTTGAGAAATCAGAAGGTTTTCAATATCAACCCCTAGTTTCTCAGCATAGAAACGGTCAAATGCATGTTCAGCATCAATGAAGGCAGCAATTCCGCCTTGTTTTTGCGCCTCTGCAATGGCATGAATGGTAAGGGTGGTTTTACCTGATGATTCGGGACCGTAAATCTCAATCACCCTTCCTCTTGGGTAGCCTCCAACCCCGAGGGCCATGTTTAAGGATACAGAACCCGTAGGAATGGATGGAACATCTGCAATGGCTTGGTCTCCCATTTTCATAATGGTACCCTTTCCATAGGTTTTATCAAGCTTATCCATAGTAAGCTTGAGGGCTTTCATTTTTGCGTCTTTGTCGCTCATTTTCTCAAGTATTGGTTGGTTCTAAAATTTGATTGCTATGTTCTTTTGCCTTCACCTTGGTGATGACGTTTTCAATGATTCCGTTTTCATCAATCACAAAGGTGGTTCGGAAGATTCCATCTTTTACTTTCCCGAACATTTTTTTGGGTCCATAAACCTGGTAGGCATTTACCATTTCTTTTTCGGTATCCGCTAAAAGCGGGAAAGGCAAATCATGCTTTTCAATGAAATTGGTATGCTTACGCTCTGAGTCCATGCTAACTCCAAGAACTTTATATCCTGCATTTTTCAGGTCACCGAAATTATCTCTAAGGTTGCAGGCCTGAACCGTACAGGTGGGGGTATTGTCTTTTGGGTAAAAATAAATCACCAATTTATCGCCTTTATAATCACTAAGGCTATGAACTTTACCGTCTTGGTCTGGAATTTTAAAATCTGGGGCTTTATCTCCCGGTTTTAATTCGGTCATAATCATAAAATTTTGAGCAATTTACGCAATGCGGCTTCCGCCGGAAGGCTATTATTGCTTAGAGTTTTCAACAGTTTTTCTTCTTTTTTCCAAGCGGGAATAATAGGCACAGTAAGCAGATAACGCGCAGGTTTCACATTTCGGACTCCGAGCAGTACATACGTACCTTCCGTGAAGAATCAACCAATGATGAGCTACATGAATCTCTTCTTCAGGAATGTTTTTCACCAACTGCTTCTCCGTTTCCAAGGGGTTTTTTGCTCCTCGGGTTAACCCCAGCCGTTTAGACACCCGAAACACATGGGTATCCACTGCCATGGCGGGCTTATCAAACACCACTGAGGCTATTACATTGGCTGTTTTTCGTCCTACACCCGGCAACTTCTGAAGATCTTTTACCTCTGAGGGGATTTCTCCTTGAAATGTTTCCAGTAAGGTTCGTCCCATACCCACCAGATGTTTGGCCTTATTGTTTGGATAAGAAATGCTTCGTATCAATGGAAAAACATCTTCGGGTTCAGCTTTGGCTAAGGACTCAGGATTAGGGTAGGCATCAAATAAAGCTGGGGTAACCAGGTTCACCCGCTTATCTGTACACTGTGCAGATAAAATCACTGCAACCAATAATTCATAAGGATTGGAATAGGTCAATTCCGTTTCGGCATTGGGCATGTTTTTTCTAAAATGCTCCAGTACAGCCTTATACCTTTCCGCTTTTTTCATGCCCAAAAATAAAGGGTTTCAACCAATATTCCGACTGATTTTTGACGATATTTTAATCAGACTTATGAGGGCATAAAAAAAATCCCGCCCTAGGTTCAGGCAGGATTCTTTATTCGTTATCCTCAATCTCAATTTAGGATGAGATCGGTATGGGATTCATCTGGCATTTCAATGGGTTCATAAATTCTCGCGAAATTCTTCACTCGATCAAGAACCGATTTTGGGGCAGATAGGTTGGAATTTTCCATTGCGTCTCGAACTTCATTCAATGCATTGACCTCGTTGATAAGGTCCTCATTCTTGAAAGCCAGAAGGGCAAAGTCTCTTGTTTCCTTGGCTTCCATTTCACCAAATACGAAACGGATGGTGTCGTTTTGAGTAGAGGTTTTATCCATATAAATGATTTTGATTTACAGAATAACGCCTCTTGATCAAGACATATTGCACCCTTTACGGGATTAAATTCACCTGATGTTTTTCAATGAGTTTTCTCAAGTTGATTAGGGCATACCTCATCCGGCCCAAAGCCGTATTAATACTCACCCCTGTGATTTCGGCAATTTCCTTAAAGCTCATGTCGCCATAATGCCGCATCATCAAAACCGATTTTTGTTCTTCGGGCAATTCTTCAATCAAGTTTCTTAGGTCAGATTCAATTTGATCTTTGATCAATACGTCTTCCCTATTCATTTCCCCATCTTCCAATATGTCTACCACATTGAAGTCGTCGGTAGAGGAAGCCATGGGCATCCGCTTATTTCTTCTAAAATGATCGATGATTAAATTATGAGCAATGCGTAAAACCCAGGGTAAAAATTTTCCCTGATCATTGTATTTCCCTTTTCTAAGCGTTTTCACAACCTTGATAAAGGTATCTTGAAAAATATCGTTTGCTAGGTCGGTGTCTTTTACCCTTATCATGATATAAGAGTAAATTCTTTGCTGGTGGCGATTTACCAGTTGATCCATGGCTGTGGCTTGCCCTTGCATAAAAGCGGACACCAAAGCACTGTCATTGAGGTTTGAAGATTCCATACACATCTACGTTTACAGGTTAGGTTACTGTCAAAAAATAGTTTGCGTAGATGTGTTTCTATAGAGTATAGTTTTCGGATTCTATGCCCAAATATACCAATCCTCATCCGTAAAACCCAAATCTTAATGCGTAATTTTGCGCTTTCCTAAAATTCGGTATGTCAAAAAACAAGATTTCCAACAAGAGCTCCATCCTGATTAAAGGGGCCCGCCTGCATAATTTAAAAAACATTGACGTTGAAATTCTGCGCAATAAGCTGGTAGTGATTACGGGTTTATCAGGCTCAGGAAAATCTAGCTTGGCTTTTGATACGCTTTACGCGGAAGGCCAAAGGAGGTATGTGGAAAGTCTTTCATCCTATGCACGACAGTTTCTTGGCAGGCTTAACAAACCAGAAGTAGACCATATTCACGGAATTGCCCCGGCCATTGCCATTGAGCAAAAGGTAAATACCAGAAACCCCCGCTCTACCGTAGGAACAAGCACCGAAATCTATGAGTATTTAAAACTTCTATTTGCGCGTCTTGGAAAAACCTACCATCCTGAATCAGGAGAGGAAGTAAAGAGGCACGATGTAAAAGATGTAATCAAGACGTTCAAAAGCTTTGAGGAAGGCGAAAGGGTGATGATTGCCGCCCCCATTCAACCCGGACATAACCGAAGCTTAAAGGAGGAATTGCAAGTTCTTCAGCAAATTGGTTTCAGCAGGGTTTGGGTTGACCAAAAAGAGGTAATGGGAATTGACGAATGGCTAGAAAATGAACCTGGCAAATCGGTTTCTTTAATTATTGACCGACTCAAGGTTAAGGATGACGAGGAGATCATTGCCCGCCTTGCCGACTCAATTGAGACCGCTTTTTTTGAAGGAAAGGGAACCGCCTTTTTAATTCGACTTAAACCTGAAGAGGTTCTTGAATTCTCAAATAAATTTGAACTAGACGGACAGAGTTTTGAGGAGCCTACCTTGCATTTATTCACCTTTAACAATCCGGTAGGTGCTTGCCCGAAATGCGAAGGTTACGGCTCGGTCATTGGCATTGATGAAAATCTTGTCATTCCAAATTCAAACCTCAGTCTTTATGATGATGCCATTGTGCCTTGGCGGGGAGAGAAAATGAGCGAATGGAAAAAACCTTGGCTACATCACGGAGCTGATCATGGTTTCCCAATTCACAAGCCCTTTTTTGAGCTTACCGAAACAGAAAAAAACATGCTTTGGGAAGGAGTGGACGGAATTCCTGGCCTTAATGCTTTCTTTGAATATGTAGAGTCAAAATCTTATAAAATCCAATACCGGGTTATGCTTTCCCGTTACCGGGGAAAAACCAAATGTAAAGTCTGTAAAGGCACCCGTTTAAAGCCCGAGGCCAATTATGTGAAAGTGCATGGCTATAGCATTACTGATATGGTAGAGGTTTCGGTATCTAAGCTTCGAGGCATTTTTGACGACATTCCTTTTACAGACCACGAAAAACAAACGGGAAAAAGGATTCTCATTGAGATTAAAAACCGGCTTAAGTTTTTGGAAGATGTGGGTCTGGGATACCTAAACCTGAACCGGCAATCTGCAACCCTTTCTGGGGGAGAATCGCAGCGGATCAACTTGGCCACTTCCTTGGGGTCTAGTTTGGTGGGATCCATGTACATTCTTGATGAGCCAAGCATCGGACTTCATCCTAGAGACACCCACAACCTCATGCAAGTTTTAAAGCAGCTTCGAGACCTGGGGAATACCGTAATTGTAGTTGAACATGAAGAAGAGGTAATCCGCCATGCCGACCAGGTCATAGATATTGGTCCGGAAGCAGGTCAACATGGAGGGGAGGTTGTGTTTTCTGGAAATATTGAAGAACTTCTTACTTCCGGCGAAAGCCTTACCTCTAAATACCTGAATGGAGAAATGAGCATTTCAGGAATTGAGCCTAGAAAACCTAAGGGGAAGATTTCTTTAACCGGGGCCCGGGCGCATAACCTGAAAAACATCGATGTTGAGATTCCGCTTAATCAATTCACCGTGGTTACCGGAGTAAGTGGATCTGGAAAAAGCTCTCTGATTCGATCTACTCTTTATCCAGCCATAAGAAGGCATTTTGACGATTATGCCGAGCGCCCTGAACCTTTTAAGGCCTTGACTGGAGACTTGGATAAGATTGACGGAGTGGAATTTGTAGATCAAAACCCCATTGGGCGATCTTCAAGGTCGAATCCAGTGACTTATATCAAGGCTTACGACGAAATTCGGAACCTTTATGCCTCTGAAGCACTGAGTAAACTTCGGGGGTATAAGCCCAAGCATTTTTCTTTCAATGTTGAAGGGGGACGGTGTCCGGTTTGCGAAGGTGAAGGCTCTGTGACCATTGAAATGCAGTTCATGGCCGATGTTCACCTTCCTTGTGAGGAGTGCAATGGAAAACGGTTCAAAGAAGAGGTACTGGAGGTTGAGTTTTCTGGAAAAAGCATTTATGAAGTGCTAGAAATGACCGTTTCTCAAGCCATTGAATTCTTCCTAGCTTCCAACCAAAATAAAATTGCCGAAAAACTTCAGCCCTTGGAAGATGTAGGTTTGGGTTATATTCACCTGGGACAAGCTTCTTCTACTCTATCTGGAGGAGAAGCTCAGAGGGTGAAACTTGCTGCTTTTCTGGGCAATGGAAGGCAAAAATTCTCCCCCACCCTTTTCATTTTCGATGAACCGACTACCGGATTGCATTTTCACGACATCAATAAGCTTCTAAAAAGCTTTGAAGCATTGTTGCAACAAGGACATAGCATTTTGGTGATTGAGCATAATTTAGATGTAATTCGGAATGCCCATTATGTACTTGACTTGGGACCGGAAGGAGGTGAAGCCGGGGGATATTTGGTTGCCAAAGGCACACCCGAGGAGCTGATTGAGGCTCCAAGTTCGTACACCGGCCAATTCTTAAAGGAAGAATGGAAGCTTAAAGGTCAGCTTCAATAAACTGCTTTTCGTAAAGGTTTCTATAGAATCCACCTTTGTCTAAGAGTTCATTGTGATTGCCTACTTCCACGATTTCCCCTTTATCAAGCACAATAATCTTGTCGGCATGTTGAATGGTGGCTAGCCTGTGGGCGATGATGATTGCCGTTCTACCCTCCGTCAATTTTTCAATAGAAGATTGAATAAGCTGTTCAGTAAAGGTGTCCACTGAAGAGGTTGCCTCATCTAGTATCAAAATGGAAGGATTTGTTACATAGGCCCTCAAGAAAGAAATTAACTGCCTTTGTCCGGCAGAAAGCATGGCCCCCCTTTCCCTTACATTATAATCGTAGCCACCCGGTAGAGACTGGATGAAAGCATCCACTTCAATGGCTTGGGCGGCTTCTTCAATAGACTCAAAGGGGATGTCATCACCCAGGGTTATATTGTTTCGAATGGAATCGCTGTAAAGGAAAACATCCTGAAGCACCACGGCCACTTTATCTCTTAAAGACTCTAACTTGATGTCTTTGATATCAACACCATCAATTCGGATGGAACCTTTATTAATTTCATAAAGGCGGGTAATCAAGTTAATGATTGAAGTTTTACCAGCCCCCGTAGGACCAACAATGGCAATGGTTTCACCCGGATTAACCGTGAAAGAAATATTTTTCAAAACCATTTCATCCTCATTGTATCCGAAGGTTACATGGTCAAACTCCACCTTACCTTTAACCTCATCCATAATTTCTTCACCATTATCAGAGATATGGCTTTTGGTATCCAGAATGTCGAATACCCGGTTTGAGGCCACCATTCCCATTTGCAGGGTATTGAAGCGATCGGCCA
Organism: uncultured Flavobacteriales bacterium; assembly: GCA_937139155.1. Classification (GTDB taxonomy): domain Bacteria; phylum Bacteroidota; class Bacteroidia; order Flavobacteriales; family JBLHRE01; genus CAKZPI01. The sequence continues at coordinate 2,879 of CAKZPI010000032.1, read as the reverse complement.
ATTGTCTAATCGGACGAAAGAGCATGTTTATGAAGAAAATGAAGGCCAGAATATCACCAAGGCTTACATCTCCGTGAACCACAGACCGGATGCCTCCCCACCAAACTATGAGACCAAGAGAAATGGCTGATAAGACCTCAACCACGGGTAAGAAAATGGCAAAATGCCAGATGCTTTTCACGTGGGCCTTACGGTGTAGCTTATTGATTTCCTGAAATTTATCCATTTCTGCCTTTTCCCGATTGAAGATTTGAACAATCTTCATTCCTGTGACATGTTCTTGAACAAAGGCATTCAAATAGGCCACTTGATTCCGAACCATTTGAAAGGAGGATTTAATCCCTTTTTGAAAAATTCGGGTGGCGACGAGTAGGATTGGGATGGTAGATAGACTTATAAGGGCCAACCTCCAATCAACCACAAACATGGCAATTACCACTCCAATTAATTTGAGAAGGTCGCCGAAAATCACCAAAATACCTTGAGAGAAAACATCGGCTACCGTTTCCATATCAGAAACCACACGAGTAATTAGGGTTCCTAAAGGGGTACGATCAAAGTATTTGAGTTTAAAACTTATCACATGCTTGAAAAGTGAAGTTCTCAGGTCAATTACCACCTGTTGGCCCAGCCAGTTGGCCGCATAAATAAAGATGAACTGAAAGAGAGACTCTAAAATTAAGACGCCCACCATAATTAGGGTAAAAACCCATAACATGTGAAGGTCAGGGTCAATTATGTAATTATCAAGGGTGTATTTTACAAGAAGGGGTCTTGCCAATGCAAGGGCGGAAACTAATAAGGTTAGCACCACGGCCGACCAGAAAACTAGGCGATAGGGTTTTGCATAGGCGAGAAGTCTATTCAAGACCTTAAAATCAAAAGCATTACCTGTTTTTTCTGCGCTCATATAAAAATTTCCTCCGGGTACTCAACCCGGGTTAGATACAATCCATGGGCTGGCACTGAATAGCCAGCTTTCCTCCGATCGCCACTTTGAATGACTTTATGTAGGTCTTGTGGATTCAGCTTTCCTTCTCCAACTTCAATTAGAGTACCCACAATGGCCCTGACCATATTACGTAAAAACCGATTGGCGGTGATTGAAATGTTCAAAAAATATCCATCCTCCTCCATTCTCAAGTCACTAATCTGGCAAAGGTCGGTTTTGTTTTGCGCACCGGCTTTGCAAAAGGCTCCGAAAGAGGAATATTGAGGAATGATTTTCATGGCTTCTCGCATTGCTTCCAGGTTGAGAGACCTAGGAAAGTAGTAGGAACCATCTACCCAAAAGGGGTCTTTTTTCTGGTTGATGATGTACAAATACGACCTAGAAATAGCTTCGAATCTAGCCGAAACATCCGATTTTACCTGTTGCACATCATAGATGGCAATGCCTTTGGGGATGATTCCGTTCATGGCCTTCAGAAAATCAACTGGCAGCGGTTCATCCACGTCAAAATGAGCGTACATCTCTTTGGCGTGCACACCGGTATCCGTTCTTCCTGCCCCAATAAGCTGAACTGGTTTTTTGAAAAGGATTTCTAAGGCAGCTTCCAGATTGGCCTGTACGGAGTCAGCATTGGGTTGCTTTTGCCACCCACTAAACCCCTTACCATTGTAGGCAAGCCGAAGGAAATATCTTTTGCCTGTATTTTTTTGCATAATCCGGGGCCAAAGGTCTTATTTTGCGCCGTATTGAGCAATGAAGAAAATCGGACTAATTTCAGACACCCATTCACATTTGGATGAACGGGTAATTCACCACCTAAGCTCGGTGGATGAGATTTGGCATGCGGGTGATGTAGGAAGGGTCAGCCTATTGGATGAGCTTAGAGAAATAGCTCCTTTGCGTGGGGTTTATGGAAACATCGACGATCAGAAGGTGAGGGCACAATTGCCTGAGCATTTGGTTTTTGAATTGGAAGGAGTTCGGGTATATATCACCCATATTGGAGGGTACCCACCAAATTACAATCAAAGATCTAGGCCATGGATTGAGAGGGAAAAGCCTAAATTATTCATCACTGGGCATTCTCATATCCTAAAAGTAATGAATGACCCAAAGCGAGGGGTATTGCACATGAATCCCGGAGCCATTGGTAAGGTAGGATTTCATAAAGTGAGAACCTTTTTGCTTTTCACCCTAGACTCCGGAGAAATCAAGGACCTAAAGGTGGTAGAGCTGAAGAGGTAAGCACGGAGATTGCCTATTTGCTTTTGGCTATTGGCTGGTTAATTGTTTAGTTGTTGAGGCGTTGAGTTGTTGAGTTGTTGAGTCGTTGAGGCGTTTAGGTGTTCAATTACGAGTAGAGCCAAATCTCCTAGTGCCAAGTACCTACTTCCTAGTACCTCAAAAGACGGCTGGCTTTTCGCTTTCGGTCGTTGGCTGATTCAAGTATTAAGATGCTCATTTTCAGTCACTAGTCACCCTCATAACCTCGATTCCCAATTCCCGATTCCCGATTCCCACCTCCCTTGACGGAAGGCTTACTATTTCTAGCAAACGCCTAGTTCCCAGTACCTATTTCCTAGTACCTCAAAAGCCATATGGTTGATTCAGGTGTTAAAATGCTTATTTCCAGCACATCCAGTCACTAGTCACTAGTCACCAGTCACTCCTGTTTAGGCGTTGAGTTGTTGAGTCGTTGAGTCGGTGAGTTGTTGAGGCGTTTAGGTGTTCAATTACGAGTAGAGCCAAATCTCCTAGTTCCCAGTACCTATTTCCTAGTACCTCAAAAGCCATATGGCTGATTTAGGTGTTAGGATGCTCATTTTCAGTACATCCAGTCACTAGTCACTAGTCACTAGTCACCCTCATAACCTCGATTCCCAATTCCCGATTCCCGATTCCCACCTCCCTTGACGGAAGGCTTACT
>CAKZPI010000031.1 GCA_937139155.1 uncultured Flavobacteriales bacterium | reverse complement strand
GGGAATAGGGAATCGGCCCTAGACTCAGACCGGAGGGTCAGAGGAATCGACCTTATTAGGAACTAGGTAATAGGAATCTTGAGGCTGGCAGAAATTCTTCGCCTAAGCGTCTCAACAACTAAACGACTAAACAATTTCCATCAACCATAAACTCTCAACCATCAACTCAAGAGTGACTGGTGACTAGTGACTAGTGACTGGAAATTTACTAGAAATATTAAGCATTTCGTCAGAGGAATTGAGGTGATTCTGATTGATATTTATGCGAAATTTCGCCTAAACGCCTAAACGCCTCAGCAGGGGTGACTAGTGACTAGTGACAAGTGACTGGCAATTTTGCTAGAAATATTCAGCTTTCCGTCCGAGGAATGGAGACGATGAATATGGTTGAAAATTATGCGAAATTACGCCTAAACGCCTAAACGCCTCAGCAGGGGTGACTAGTGACTAGTGATTAGTGACTGGAAATTTGCTAGAGATATTCAGCTTTCCGTCCGAGGAATGGAGACGATGAATATGGTTGAAAATTATGCGAAATTACGCCTAAACGCTTCCACAAGAGTGACTGATGATTAGTAGAATTCTTAGAAATCAAGGTAAGAGTGTCAAGTATTTTGCGCAAGATACTTGACAAATATCTGCGGTGTCTTATCTTTGCTTCCGTAAAGCAATATCTTGTCAATCGATGAAGGTGGTAGAGAAAATAGAACGCAAAATCAACAGGATGCAGGAAGGGACTACCTTCAGGTATCGACAGTTGGGCCTTGATCAGTCTGAATATAGCGCTGCAGCAAAAGCGATTGAACGACTGATTAAGAAAGGAATGATCAAACGACTGTCTACCGGAGTATTCTACAAACCTAAAGAGTCTGCATTTGGTGAACTCAGGCCACGAGAAGCAGAACTTCTTAAACCATACCTATTTCAGGATGGAAAACGCATTGCATACATTACCGGAGGGTCATTATACAATCGATTGGGCTTAACCACACAGGTACCCAAAACCATCAAGGTAGCCAGTAAAGTTAAACGGGTAACCACTAAATTCGGGAAAACAGAAGTCAAACCGGTTAAAAGCTACGTGGATGTAACCAATGAAAACTTTTTTCTGCTGGAAATTTTGGATGCGCTAAAAGACTTCAAGACCATCCCCGACCTAGACAAGAAATCAGCCATTACTCTATTGAAAGACAAAATAAACAAGCTATCAGAAAATGATCAAGCAAAAATAATCCGATACGCATTGAAATACCCCCCACGAGCTGCAGCTCTATTGGGAGCCATATTGGAACTATCCAAGGAAAGTAAAGACCTTGATGGCCTTAGAAAAAAATTGAATCCGTTGACCAACTATAAACTCGGAATAAAGGAAGAAACATTACCAACAGCACCAGAATGGAATATCAACTGATATGAATTTACACACCAACAAAGAATTACTACACGATGCAATCCTTGCTTCATCAGAGCACCTTGGCATGAGAGATATTTATGTGGAGAAGGACTATTGGGTTACGGTTGCTTTGTATGAGGTATTCCATTCAGATATAGCCAACCAGTCCGTTTTTAAAGGTGGAACAGCACTTTCAAAATGCCACAAACTAATAGAACGATTCTCGGAAGACATTGATTTGGTGGTGCTCCGCAATGAAGGAGAAAACGACAATGAGTTAAAGAAGAAAATCCGGGCAATTAGCAAAGTAGTGGAAAAGGTTATTCCGGAAATAGAAGTTGAAGGACTTACCAATAAAAGGGGGAATATTCGGAAAACGGTTCATCAGTACAAAAAGTTGTTTGATGGAGGTTTTGGTCAGGTCAGGGAACACGTAGTGGTTGAAGCTACATGGTTAGGAGATTTTGAACCTTTTTCTGATATGCAGGTGAGTTCTTACGTATATGAAATGATGAAGTTTAAAGGACAAGACGAGCTGATTGAACAATACAATATGGCCCCATTCACCATTCAGGTATTGAGCAAGCTGAGAACTTTCTCTGAAAAGATCATGAGTTTGGTGAGGTTCTCCAGAACAGAAGAGCCGTTAGATAACCTGAGAAACAAAATCCGTCATGTGTATGACATCCATCAAATGTTAAAAGATGAGGGAATACACCAGTTTTTTGAAGGGAGTGGTTTTGATGATATGTTGATAAAGGTGGGTAATGACGACATGATAGGCTATAAGAACAATAACAGCTGGATCCCTGAACATCCTTCTACAGCAATCATTTTTGACAAGCCAGAAGACACATGGAAACAACTCAGCTCTACATACAATGGTAATTTCAAAGACCTAGTAACAGGTGAACTTCCGGCAGAAGCCGAATTGATTGAAACCCTGAAACAAGTTGGAGCTCGCTTAAAAAAAACAGAATGGAATATAAAATAGCTTAACCAGAGACCGGAATTTTGACGACTAAACAGGTGGTACTATGAGGCCTTTTATAAACAGTTGAGCTTACCCCGATCCTTAAATGACTAAATTTCAACTATCAACTCAAGAGTGACTAGTGACTAGTGACTAGTGACTGGAAATTTGCTAGAGATATTCAGCTTTCCGTCAGTTGGGCGGGAATAGGGAGTAGGGAATAGGGAATCGGCCCTAGACTCAGACCGGAGGGTCAGAGGAATCGACCTTATTAGGAACTAGGTAATAGGAAT
>CAKZPI010000030.1 GCA_937139155.1 uncultured Flavobacteriales bacterium | reverse complement strand
CACTCTGAATCAGAATGTCTCTATTGTTCTTCAATACAATGCTTTGTGTCATGGTTGATTTCATGATGCGCTCACCTTTGGAGTCATAAATATAGTGATGTATTCCGTAATTATTTTCTACAGCTGTTAGCCATTGGTCTGTGTTCCAAACAAAATACTCATCTGTTTTTTTCTTCTCAATATGCTTAATGCTTCCTGATGAGTTATACTGAAACCGCATATACCCAGCATTCACAAGGTTGTTGATCTCATTTATTTGATGAGGTTTTGAAACGCTATACTCATAGTTGAAGTCATAATAATTATCTGCTTTATTAGGGTCTAATGTTGCAGAAGACGCTAAAAAGTCAGTGGATTTTGAAGTGATACCTCCCGCTTCATTATACTCCATTGTAAACTCATAGGCATTGTTTGTGCTCCCATTGAGAGTTAATGAACCGAAGGACAGTCTGTTAAATTCATCATATTCAAATGAGAATTTTTGCAGGGTCTCAGAGCCTACAACTAGACCTGAATTCACATTACGGTCTAAGTTCGAAATCATACCTTTATTATTATAGGTATAATCCCTTGACAATACAGTTGAAAATGAACTCGCTGCATTCATTTTTGCTAAGACTTGTGACGATAGCATCTGTTGAGTCCTTTGGTCATAGGAATATGTGGTTTCGCTGCCATTCCCATAGGTTATTTTTTGCATATTACCATAGCCGTCATAAGTGACTTCCGTAATTATATTTTCAACTATATTATTGTGGGGAAGTGTTGAGATCACTTGATTTAATTCTCCTGTTGGGTGATAAAGGTATGTTACTAAGTCACCATCAGGATAAATTATATTACGGACTCTACCAAATGAATCATAATCATGTGAAGTCACATGGACCCTTGTGCCAATACGAGGAACTTCAAATGTACTCTCCTGCTCAACGACATTACCCAGTTCGTCATACCTTAATTTATCAACTTTAAAATCACCTGCGGCCTGAAGTATCTTAACAACCCTTCCAGCACCATTTCTTCCATCACCAAATGAACCATATTCATAATCGATATCATACAGTTCGCCTCCAGTTGACCCCGGCATCCGCCTGCTCTTCAACCTATTATAGTCATATCCCATTGTAACAGGGGCCCCTTGTGCTACAGTAGCTGGTGTTGATACCTGGATTAGGTTGCCTGCATTGTCATAGGTGTTTTCAGTAAGGCCACGATCAGGATGATTTTCTGATAACACCCTTCCAGCCATATCATAGGTGTAACTTGTAGTTTGATTTAATGGATTAGTTGTTGATTCCAATTCACCTAAAATATTGTAAGCAAACCTTGTTATCTGACTATTTAAAGCACTTTGAGACACTGCTACCTGAGCAATGGTTTCACCACGAAAATTTTTGTACTCAGAATTAACCGAATTTACAGTGGAATAAGTACCCGAATTACTCAAAACCGTTGCTTTGTTAAATAAATTGAAAGTTCCAGGGTTTAAATAATCATCAAAGCCAATTAAGATTTCAGTTCTTTGAAATGAACCAGGGTTTACAGAAAAACCGGTCTTATTTGTCACCCAGTTTTCAATGGCCACCTCCCTGTACTCATAATCGTACTCAATTTTCTGAACAATACTAGGAACAACTGAATAGTCTAATGATTCAAAGGGTTTTGTACTTATAAAGTCTTTCCTTATAATGGTAGGTTTACCTGCTTCATTTAAATATTGAAAGCCAGAAGCAAGGAACTCCTGATTTGAGTTACTATTATAGTTCTCAGTTTTAATTTGGATCGGATTGCCATACCCATCAGAGAAGGTCGCAGTCCGAACCCTGGAGGTTATTTGGATAGGGGGCCGTGAATCCAGGTTCACTGGTTGACAAACTTTAGGAACTGACTGACCAAGAGCTGTATACGGGACATGTAAGGTATTATGCGTCGTAATTGCCAAAGGGTGGGGGGCCGTCAAGTCGTAGGAGTATTCTATTGTTGCAGGGCTCGTGGGAGTTTCTAGCTCTCTCGGGGCAAATACCTTTATGAGGCGGTCAAACTTATCATAGACATATTGTGTAGCATGACCATTAATACCAACAGAATAAATCAACAGACCAGTTGCATGGTCATAGGAATTACAAACATCGTCCCCAAATTGGTTAATTACTTGAGTTACGAACTGATTATCTATTCCGTCATAAGTGTAATTTATTACGGCCCTTTGTTTTCTGTGGTTTTCAGGGCCAGTTATTTCAGTAACTAGTCCAAAGGGATTATATAAAAAGTTCATCACCGCCTCCTTCGCAGGAGATTGTTGAAGGCTTACAGACATTTCAGCCATAGCTAAACCACCAGGAGTCAATGAGGTAACCTCTGTTTTTCTTAATATATTATTTGCTCCATCTGAAATCCTGTGGCTTTTTAATGCATTTGTTCGACCACCAGCTTGAGTGGGGCTAAAGTATTCCATTAATGCAATTCTTTTTCCACTAAACTGTGGGTCAAAAACCATCCTTTCTAAGGTTTGAATTTCCTCAATTTTCTTTATGTGAATAGCCAGAACACTTGTAACATCCGTACATTCCAAGGTTTTACAATTACCTGTCAGGCTATTTTGAGGTACCCAAACAGTATCTGGACTAAAAGTAGGATCTGAGGGATGTGCAATTACATAACCAGTGAAGCCATTTACAATAAAGTCAGGGGTTTGAGATAATAAGGATTGACAATTCACTGCCTGCTTATCTGTTAAGTACTTAATAGTAATAACTGTACTTATCTCTTCTCTATAAGGGTCACCCATAACCATTTCACCTTGGTCAGCATATTTGGTTACATTAAAGTAACGGTCGTAAGAAATTTCAAATCTTTGTGCTTGATAATGAGCCCGATCGTAAACATCTGCAAAATAGGTTGTTTCAGATTCTATCAAAGCTGGAAAAACAGTACTAGTTTCATCAATGGTATTCCAATTTACTTGGACCCAGCTAGAAGGTGAGCCATTTACCAGACCTAAGGAGCCCTGATCAATTTCGACCATCCTGTATTCATAGGTATTCTCCGATCGTTGAATAATGCTCGTTTTAATTTCACCGTTTATTTCTTCATGCAATAGTTTATATGTGTTAACTACCACATCTTTAAGGTATTCCCGCTTTTGACGATCATTAAATTCAAGAGAATATGGTGCGAAATACTCGGTAACCGAAGAAACAAACCTTTTACCGGTTTGCACTTGGTTGGGTGAAATTGTTTCAACCCTTGTAAACCCTGTAAAGCCACGGTCGCGTCGATTATAAATTCCCCCATCATACTTGAAGGAAGTTTCAATGTAATCCACACCATCTAAGTCAATTCCGTTGGTAGCTTCAATGTCAAGACCATCAAACCTTGTTACCTTTGACATTACCCACTTACCCTGAGCCATATCCCATAATACTGCATCATTCTCAACCCCAATATCAACTTGTGGATCCTTCAGTCCGACTTTATGACCCTCGAGAGTATATTCTAACTCAAAGCTTCCTCCTACAGAGTTTGTAACGGTTTTAAGAAGATTTGACTGTTTAATTTTTGAATAGTATACTCTTAAACTCCCATCATCTTCAGCCTCTACAAAATCAGGAGATCCGTCTCCATTTATATCTACAAAACTGTTTTTCACCCTGTTCACTGAGTAATTGGTAGAGCCCGAACCTGTAATAGAAAGCTTTACTAAAGGGGCTAGCGGTATACCTGCAGTGGCCGATCCATTAATTGTAAAGCCTAAAGCCCTTGCCAGATTAGGGTCAGTACCCGATGGGATAGGTAAATTCACCAAGTTATTATCCATCTGGGTAAAGTAGGTGCCTGAATTCAGGAAAATTTGATACTGACCATTCGATTGGTTGTATTTAAGAAGATCAATTAAGCCATCCCCATTAAAGTCTAAGGGAATGTTTTCGCCGTGTGATCCAACCAGATTAACCCCTAGTCCCGCTGAAAAGCTAACAGACAAGCCCGAAATAACATTCTGAAAGTCTTCAAGTTTACCAAGATTAGCTGTTCCTCCCAAGGAAAAGCTATTGTTTTTACTATAAGATAGCATATCCTGGTAGGAACTTCGGCTTAACGGTTGATTAAAGCCATAGCCATTGTTTAAACTTAGTTGAAATGAACCTAAAGCACCCTGCTTATCAACTTTATCTGGAAGCCCATCCCCATTTAAATCTAAAAACCCTTCATGTTGAATGTTTTCACTGTTGTTTATTGAAAAGTTTGGCAGGAAACCAGGTGATAAAAACTTTAAGCTCATGTTTATAAAATTGCCTCCTGGTAAAAAGGCCACACTCTCGTTTAAACTTTTAGAATAATACCCATTTTGGATTACGCGAGTTTTTTGCCCTAACCCACCTGAAGGTAAAGAGTAATGAATCCAAACTTCAGTCCCTTGCTGAATAATGGCATCGGGGTGACCATCACCATTTAAATCTTGAAAACCGGTTTCGGAAAAGTTAAAATATAAATTAGGGTCATTAACTGTTTCGGAAGTTCCTCCCGTAGTCACGCCTTCATTCGTTGAAAGTGAGTGTGATTTTGACACCTGTGGTAAGGCGTAAGCAATGTCGTTACCATTTGGCACTGGAAAAGAGGCGTCATTATTCGGCTCCCCAAGGATTCCTGGCACAGTTCTTCCTCCGAACCGATAGGTTCCTAAGAAAGAGCCGAAAACTGCCCAATGATCTTTATCCTTATCATTTAAGTTATTTGCCGAAAAATCGTTTTCAATAAACGTTTTAAGCTTTAACTCATTCTCTCCCCGAATCGGAGTCATTGGAAAGAATTTCTGAGCGGAAGGATCAATTCCTCCAAAATCACTTGGCAAATTCCCTTGATCATAGGGTTCTGTTTGATTTAAAGCCAACTGTGTCCCTGGAGCTATTAGATCTGAAACCGAAATGGGTGAATTATACGTTTGAATAAATCCAAATTGCCCCCAACCTAGGTAATCACAACCAAGTTGATTACCTTGGTTAGCAAATTGGTTTATATTCAAGCTTGAAGCCGCGTAACTTTGAACAAGCCCCCCTTGTGTGCTTCCATGTAAATCTATACTTGTCAATTGATTTCTAATAAATGTCAATGCTTCAGAGGCAAATCCATCATTATTCGCAAAAAACTCCAGAAATAATTCGGCATCCTCATTTGTGTCTAAGTTAATATCTTGAACATTAAAGTAGGAACTTGGGTTACTACTTGCTTGATTATAGGGTATTAAAGGCCCCATTTCACCAGAAACTGCATTCACTGAGAATAATTCTACTTTACACAAGCTGGGGTCAGCATTTCCAGTTATAAGCAAAGTTGCTTTTGAAAAGGTTTTTCCGGATTGCTTTACCACAAAATTTACCCGTTGGGTTGGATTTTGATCAGCAAATGAGCCAAAAATATTCTTGACAAGATTTCCTGAAACTTGAGAAAGTTGAGGAATTAAACTATAGTTATTTCCAGAAACAGGAATATTTATTGTGGAAGGTCCATTTAAGGATTGAATGTTATTATAAATACTATGGCCGATGGTCGGGTATGAAACATTAGTGATTTCATCACAATCGGTTTTTATTTCAACCTTGGGACGAAACGACACCTTGTCCCAATCAACATTGGAATGTGCAAATGCTTCGAAATACATTGTTACCTGATCTGTTGGGCTTACACCTTGGATGGTACCAAAGTTATTTATGAAACTAGGTCCACCAGAAAATAGGGAAAGACTGTTTGTAAGGTGATTTAATCTTGATGTAAAGACCTCCTGTCTAGGCGAACCTGAACCATTGTCAATAATGACTACAATTCTAAGGTAAATATCATCACTTAAACCACTTGTACCCATATTCGGAGTTACCTTTATTAAATCATCCCCTTTAAAAATTATTCCTTCAGCTCTATTAAGAATAAAAGAACCTGAATACGAAGAGCTTGTGAACCCTGACCCATTTCCATCTGACGGGTAAGCGCTTGTATAACTTATAGTTGGATTCCAATTGAAGAGATCTCCGTATCCATCAACACCAGGAGAAAGTCTAAAAAGAATAAGGTCGCCCTTGTTTACACTAATTGGCGTAGAAGATGCAAATCCCCCAGAAACCACTGGAGTTGCCGCCTGAACAATTTGATCGTTATGCTGAATACTGACAAACCCCTCTCCCGACGCCACCCTATTTGGTGTGGAGGTTATGTTTATCATTCCATCAAGTGGGGCTTTCCATACCTTTACAATATCTAAAACCTCTTTTAGCTCATCAACTGGTGGTTCAGGCCTACTCCCTTTTATAACGGGGCTTAAGGAGTTCGAAGAATTGGGTGAAAACCTAATTGAGCCATCAGGATCTAGGATCCCGAACTCCACATGATATCCTCCATCTTGATTCCGAACAACCATGTCATTTACACCGTCAGCATTGTAGTCAGTTGTAAATTGAACTGTTTCGGATCTTGAAGTATTTTGATTGTACCCCTTAAAAAATACCTGAAAGGGGAGGGTGAAATCAACCCCTTGATCTAAAGATTTTGACCAAGATACCTTAAGATTTTCTGACTTAATGAAACGTTTAGCTCCAAGGCTCAGCGCCCCGTTTGGGGCCACTTCAAGAGGGAAGTAGATTTTTTGATTATCATTATGTCGATCATATACTACATCGGGTAGTCCGTCAGAATTGAAATCATTTAAAAAATATCGATCATGTGTGTAAGTCTCCGAAAAGCTTTTTTTTACACTCAAAGTCATTGTTTTGTCTGGAGTAGGAAAAAAGTTAAGATCCAAGCCTAGACCAACTGCACCTCCCCCAGTCCATCCTGAGGTTCTGCTTGTTGAAATCAAGGAGGGCTTAATTAATCCTTTAACTCCACCTCGTATTTTCTGATCGGAGAAGTCACTAAAAAGGGTATTATGAGTTGAATTATAGGGGAGAATTACTGGTTGTTCAAACTCAATTGATGGGCTTGAATAATAGGTAAAATCATGAGAATAAAAAACTTGGCCATCATGAATCTCTTCTACTGACGAAAGTAAACTTTTTGAAAAATCACCAGATGAATATACAAAGTTATACTCTTTAACCTTATCACCTAAATACTCAACGGCTACCTTATCCAATAATCTGTCGTCAACTAGCTTAAGCCCAAGGTTCATTGACACCATTGCGTCCTGCCTATAAACTACCGGGCTTAGCTCTGGATTCCCGGGTAAAATAGTATGAAAGACAACCTTGTAATTACCTTGGTTTTGACCAAACCCAGTATAGGTAATCTCACTCAGGTACATTGACCTCCCCCCTTCTCTTAAGTCACCTGTTTTTAAATAGGATTCTTTTGTATAAAAATACTCTATGAAGTTACCCCATCTATCAACCGTTTTTGCCAAAAACCATTTTGCAATGTTTCCATTATCCGTTTTCAGTACACTTTGATCATCTACAGTATTTCCGTCCTTTGTTCCGTAGAAATGGGTTGTTCCATCCGCAGATTTAACCACCCAAAAATAAGTCTCAGTTGATCCCTTATTACGGGTTATTTCTTGGTAACTAGATTGGGTTTTTGAAAAAAAGCGAAGGTCCGAGTTTGACCTTAACGGTTGAACTAAGTCTCCGTTTTGCAGTTTTGGCCTATTCGGCTTAAACCCCCCTTCTGAATGTAAACTTTCGCCCATGAAACTATACATTTCAGACTCGTACGTTTGGTCATATCTAGGCACTCCAAAGCTTGGGTCAACAGAAATTGAGGGGACAGAAATATCCCACCCAAATCCACACCAGCCTGATTTGCCGCTACTATTATAAGTAAGTGATAAATTTGGACTAAGCCCATGTCTACCCTTTGGTACAACAAGAGGGAAGGAAACAGAAGCGTCCCCGCTCTTATTCGCCGTTGGAGGTTCAATTAAATTCACGCCAGAAAGGGGATTCGCCGGTTCTAAATCAGATATGGCTGTAGGCTCGTAAGCTGAAGCTTCAGGCATGTCCGGACTTTTTATTAATGCGGCAAAATAATCAGTATTTCCAGGGGCACTCCCCTGAATTTCATTGTTAAGAAAGTCTCGGTGAGTAACTTCAGCCTCCTGCCATTTTTTATCTAATTTATTAAAATACATTAATCTTGATTGCTCAATATCCTTTTTACTTAGGGTTGGATTTAGTGAGATTTTAATGTGGACATCATTTAAGGCACCAACATGCCTAAACGCTTTTTCACCCTTTACTACGTTTGTGAAATTAACTGGTATACTAGGGCATTGAAATTTCTTCAACTCAAAAGCCTGATCACTAGGTGAATTAAGGTTTAAAAAGTTAAATTCTGATTGATTTGCCTTAATCATGACTTCTTGGCCTGTTTCCAAGTTGTCCGTTAACTCAACTTTCAGGCCCGATAGAAAGACCTTAACATGGTCCTTGGATCCAAAAAGTAATTGATTTGCTCCCAGCCTTAACATGTCAGGAGAAATCACAATAAATCCCACACCATTTCTGGGGGCCACAGAAAACCCATATTCACTGTTAAGGGTAACAAACAAGTTAGCGTCCCTCTCTGCTTCAAATAAAACCTTTACATTCTTATCAAGTTCACCATCAACCTTAAATTCAAAAATATCATCAGCAGGCTTATTTAACTTATCTCCATCATATGAGTTCAACCGTATTTCGGCATCGCGATTATAAATAATGTTGAGATATTGAGTTTCATCTTTTTTACTGGTATTTGGCGCATCCAGATTATTTCCTAGATCCGCTCTTACCCCTAAATCCTCTTGGGAAAAGGTGGTAGTATTCCTAATTATTTTATTCTTTTGAATAGCTCCGCCATAAAGGATACTAGGGATTAGAAAATTGATAGCCAAAAGAATCCCAGCAGCCTTAGTAATCAATGTGTTGTTAGTGTCCATTAGTGGTTGGGTTGGTTAGGATAAAGATTGTTTAATTCCGTGCAATAATTACTTTACGGCTATAAACCCTATTCTCTTGTTGAATTGAAATAAGGCAAAGTCCAGTTACTATAGGTGAACCGGTCCAGATTAATTCACCATTCAAGACATCTAGGTCTTCCATAATAAGAATCTTACCTCCTGGTCCAATTAAGTAAAGCTCCGCTGGCTCGTCGCATGGTAAATTTATTATTTCAACCTTCATAGGTTGATAAATCAATGTTGGATTTGGGTAAACCAAAATTTCAGGCAAACTTTCGGTCTGAGAACCTTTACTTGACCTTATACTAGATTCTTTTATGGAAATATCCGACACGCCTTTCACTAAGACCACATCATGGAAGAAAAGGTCTCCCTGCTCATTCAATATGGAAATTCCATATTGCCCATCATCCAAATCAAAGTGAACTTTATTCCCATCTAATTCTTGATAATAGCTTGTACCATTGTAAAATTGAGTTATCTCTAGAAACAAGTGATCATCAGGTGAATATAATTCCGCCCCATTTACAATTAAGTTGTCTTTTTCCTTCTCAAGAATTATTTTAGAAGCAAGCCTGTTAATTGAATCAGTAAATAAATAATCAATTTCATTTTGGATACTGGTTAATGGGAATCCATAGGTAAGCGTGTCATTATTACTATTTAATAAAGGAATATAATGATAATCAATGCCATCAGTAGCAAACACCGTATCCACCAGATTCCCGCTTGGTTTTGGCAATCGTATAAATAGTGTATCTGAATAGGGTGTCCAGTATTTCGCTCTTAACTTG
Source organism: uncultured Flavobacteriales bacterium (assembly GCA_937139155.1). Classification (GTDB taxonomy): domain Bacteria; phylum Bacteroidota; class Bacteroidia; order Flavobacteriales; family JBLHRE01; genus CAKZPI01. The sequence goes on along the minus strand of CAKZPI010000030.1, from coordinate 13,589 downwards.
AACGACCCTAATGGGTTTATTTTTGAATTTGGCAAGCCATTAGCATTACTTCCTTGTCCTAAAAGCGAACCAATTACACCCCCATTTCCGTTTTTGGTCGATTCCTCTCTTTTCGAAAAAATTAAAAACACCGAATCAGCTAGAGAAGTCGGAGGCATTAATCCTTTTGAAGCTGCAGTATCCAAGTAAAGCTGCAAAAAGGAATTATCCGACAGAAAAGTCTGAGTTTGATAAAACCCTTGACTATCACTTCTACCTAATGCAAGAATACAATCATCGAAATACTTATCACGATTAATGTCCCAATAATAAGTCCTATCACTTGCCCAATAACTCCCCCATTCAGTGTCCTTCGGGTTACTTATGTTAATTGAATATTTAACTGCCAAATATGAGTTAATCAATTGTATCTCCTCACGTTTTTTCGCGTTAGGATAATAAATTAACTCAGCCAATGAGAATAAGGAAGAGTCAAGGACTTCGAGCTTAACAGGCTCCTTTGACACCTCACGAAATGACCTGATTTTGTTTAAGGTCAAAATTGTCCCAATCCCCGTGTTAAAATTAATTGGTGTGCTATCGTTTCCATGCACCAAGGCATTATCATACAAAGTAATATCCCCTAACTTAAAAAATACCCGCGAACTAGCAGAAGAAAAATTAGGCTTTAAAACCAGGTAGAGACTACTTGACCCATTAAATGGTAGAAAACTTGAAAAAACACTATCCTGGTATGTTGAGAGGTCTATAGTATGGTAATTCCCTATAAAATCTGAGGAGTCAGCAGATTTATGCCATTTTTCCATTCTTTCAATACCTCCAGGAGCAACCTGAGCAGAAGCATAGGGGATTCCAATTAAGAAAACAGTATAAAGTACTAATAAGACCTTCCTGAAAATAAAGTAGCGGTACATAAACTAGGGTTAAAATTATCGCCCGAATATATAAAAAATGATTATAATCAATTTAATGTGTTTTGTGAAATAGATAATTTCACGAGGTTTTAAGACCCCTATTTTTTTAGTTTATCCACAACAATTGGCAATTCAATTCACAAACTTTATCACTTTCCACTCCCTTTTACCCCTCCTCCAAATATTCATATCCCTCTGATTATGAAGCCCTGCACCCTGATATTAGGAAAATCCCTTCCGGGCGATTCTCAAAACGCTTCTGGCCATTTGCCAGCCAACAAATAAAATTTTCCCGAAATGGGCGTTTTGTCACAAAGGGCTCACCTATTGGGTTATTTTTATTTCTCCTAGTGCCTCAAACCTAAACAGACAGTACGGAAACTTTAAGGGTAAACTCAAACACAAACCGCTTTCACTTTCTACTCTCATTTCATTACGAATTGGCAAGCGTTTTCCATCGATTCTTCTTGCACCTAATGCCCTTCACCAACCAGCTTCATTTCAAAAAGGTTTTCAAGGTGTTTTTTAAGTTTCCCTTCCACCTCTTTCATGTTGAGTTCTCTGCCAAGTTCAGTGTGCATGCTTGCCACATCTTTGTCATCAATGCCGCAGGGAACTATGTTTCTGAAGTAGTCAAGATTTGAGTTTACATTGAAGGCAAAACCGTGCATGGTAACCCAACGGCTGGCGTGAACTCCAAAGGCGCAAATTTTCCGAGCATTCTCATTGTCCCAGTCCAACCAGACCCCAGTGGCACCGTCAATTCTGCCGCCTTTTAAGCCGTATTCAGCAATGGTTAAAATCACGGCCTCTTCCAATAACCTTAGGTATTTATGTATGTCTGTGAAGAAATTATCTAAGTCGAGGATGGGATAGCCCACAATTTGTCCGGGTCCGTGGTAGGTAATATCTCCTCCACGATTGATTTTATAATAGGTAGCCTGAATCTTTTGCAGTCCTTGCTCGTCTACCAATAAATGTTCTGGCTTACCGCTTTTTCCGAGGGTGTAAACATGAGGGTGTTGGCAAAAAAGAAGGTGGCTTTTGGTGGTTTTTGCCTGTTCAGGATTTGAACGGTTGAATTTTTTCTGATTTAAAATTCCCTGAAAAATTTCCGTTTGGTAGTCCCATGCCTCTTTGTAATCAATTAGGCCGAGGTCTTGAAAAATAACTTCTTGACTCACAATTCTGACAGTTTGCTTTTCAGGTGGTTGATGGCTGAAATGTCATTCAAATCAACCCCTCGTTTTTCACCCAAGAAAATCGAGACCCAATCTACGAGGTGAACTAGGTAAAGGGTACGTTGAAGCTTTGATTCTCCTTCTGAATGAATTTCGAGAACCTCAGGGGTTCGTTTTAAGATAACCTCCTTATTGATTTCAACCCTTGCTTGGTTTCTGGAATAATCGTCTGCATTCCTCAAGAAAATGGGCAAAACATTCAAGAATTCATCCTCTTGCCATCCCACCAGTTCATTGTGATTCATTTCCGGAATCACGTGGTGCCAGCACAAGATTTTGCTGTTCTCATTTAGCTGTTGTCGAAACCGAATTGCCACTCCTTCATATCCCGCGCAAGCGTAAATAGCCGGAAACTTGCCATTGATTTTATTGGCAATTTCTAAAGCTTGGTTTTGGATATCCTCCGACTTTGAGTCTAAAAGCTCAATGGACCTTTCAACCTCTTTTTCGAAACCGAAATTAGTTATCCCAAAATGGTTCAAAAGCCTCAAAACTTGAACCAAGGAATAAGCCACCATGGACCGAGGAGGATTTCCTCCTGGAAGAAGGATATGGTTCAAATTTTCAGATTTAGCTTTCGCTTCCACCTGGCCCCCTGAGGTAACACAAGCAATGGTTGCTCCTGCATTCTGAGCATGCCCAATGGCCTCTAGGGTTTCCTCTGTATTTCCAGAGTAAGAAGATACAATTACCAGGGTATTCTTACCCACCCAAGCGGGAATGGAGTAGTTTTTATTTACGAATACCGGAAATTTCGCTTGATTGGCGACCAATTCAGAGACAATAGTGCCTCCAATTCCGGAACCACCGAGACCTGTGATTAGGACATTTTGAAAGTTCGCATCCGTTTCAAAAAGCTTCGCATCCTTTGCTATATCAAGAGATTCTGAGAGTTGACTTGGAAAAGAAGCAACGAGGTCACGCATATTTCAATGGAAGTTTTGACGAATTGAAATTCAGGCGGCAAGATATCTAAATCACCTTTAAATTAATGATACCTTTGCCCAAATTTTGCCCAGCAGGGGCATAAGTCTTGACAATTTCTTGAAAATTAGAATCGATGGAAAGAAAACTCAGCGAGCAGGAAATAAACCGTAGAGAGGCATTGCAGGAGATCAAAAACCTGGGAATCGACCCTTATCCAGCGGAAACCTTCGAAATCAACACTTCGGCCAAGGATATTAAGGCCAATTATGAACGGAACAAAACCGATTATAAAAGCATATCCATTGCTGGTAGATTAATGAGCCGCCGTATCATGGGCAAGGCTTCTTTTGCTGAGATTCAAGACAGTACGGGCAGAATTCAAATCTATGTAAACCGTGACGAGATCTGTGAAGGGGAAGATAAAACCCTTTACAACAAGGTTTTTAAGAAACTACTAGACATCGGTGACATCATCGGAATCAAGGGTTTTGTTTTCACCACCCAGGTGGGAGAAATTTCCATTCATGTAAAAGAATTGAAAGTTCTTACCAAAAGTCTTCGTCCGCTACCCATTGTAAAAACAGATGCAGATGGAAATGTTCATGATGGATTCAAAGATCCAGAGCAAAGGTATCGCCAGCGTTACGTAGACCTAATCGTAAATCCGGAGGTAAAAGATGCCTTTATCAAGAGAACCCAGCTTACCAATAGCATGCGGTCTTTCTTGAACAATAAGGGTTACCTGGAGGTTGAAACCCCCATTCTTCAACCCCTTTACGGGGGCGCGGCTGCAAGGCCTTTCAAAACCCATCACAATACCCTTGACATGACTCTGTACTTGCGGATTGCCAATGAACTTTACCTGAAAAGGCTTGTGGTAGGCGGATTTGACGGGGTGTATGAATTTGCCAAAGATTTCCGAAACGAAGGCATGAGCCGTTTCCACAACCCGGAGTTTACTCAAATGGAACTCTACGTAGCCTACAAAGATTACGAATGGATGATGGATTTGGTGGAAGAAATGGTTGAGAAAATTGCCATTGACCTTCACGGAACCACAAAGGTTCAGGTGGGTGAAAATACCATTGATTTCCAAAGACCTTGGAAACGTTACTCTATGTACGGAGCTATTGAAGAATTCACCGGAGTTGACATTTCTGAGATGGGTGAATCCGCTTTGCGCGATACGGCCAAGTCTTTGAATGTTGAGGTGGATGATACCATGGGAAGAGGAAAGCTCATTGACGAAATTTTCGGAGAATGCTGCGAAGGAAAACTCATTCAGCCTACCTTTATTACAGACTATCCCGTTGAAATGAGTCCGTTAGCAAAAAAGCATAAAGACAAGGAAGGTCTTGTTGAGCGTTTTGAAGCCATTTGCAATGGGAAGGAAATATGCAACGCCTTTTCTGAGCTTAACGATCCGATAGACCAAAGAGCGCGCTTTGAGGAGCAGCTTGAACTTGGTAAAAGAGGGGATGACGAGGCTATGGTATTGGATGAAGACTTCCTTCGATCCATTGAGCATGGCATGCCGCCCACCGCTGGTTTGGGCATCGGAATTGACCGTTTGGCCATGATCATGACCAATAGCAATAGCATTCAGGATGTACTTTTCTTTCCGCAAATGCGCCCTGAAAAAAACCAAACCGAAACAGATGCCGAAGGCTGATAAAATCAACTGGGGACCGAGTTTAATCGGGACTGCTTTGTTTTACTTCCTGCAGGTTTATATGCCCATTTACTGGATTGCCCCAAGGGTTGAATCCATTCCGCTTTGGGTATTTAAATTCGCTTCTTGGTGGGGCTTTGCTTACGTATGTAATTTGATTTGGGTGAAAGGGAAATATCCTATTTGGTATGCCCTTTCTACCGCCTTTCTCTTTTTAATTTTAGTACTCATAGATTTTACCTTATTGAAGGCATACTCCCTTTCTTTCCTTTACGGGATAATGGGCTCACCGGCCTTAGTAATATTGGGCATTGCTTTAGGCTTGTTTTTAAAAGGAAGGCTTAGTTTCCAGAAATAATTCAATTGACCAGAGAACGGAATCATGCTCCACAAGAATGAATTTTCGATTCTCCAACCATCTTCTAAAAATGAAAAAAGGACTCCCGTAAAAGAGTCCTTTCTTGTTCATAATCAATTTTAAATCCTATTGACTGCGATTAAAAGGTAAACTTCACACCAAGTCCTGGATCAAAGCCACCAAATACGTTACCATCTGTGGTAACCTCCAAGGCAGGCTTAATGTCTACACTCAGGGCAAAAGGAATGGGAGGGATTTTATACTCAATACCGATGATACCATCAACCCCGATTCCTAATTCACCTTCTCTATACTCATACCGGTTGTCATACACGTAGAAGGTTCGGTTGTCAGCATAGGCTGAAGCATGGGCACCAACACCGTAGTACCAATGAAGCCCTGGGGCACCGGCATTTACGTGTTGCTCAAACAATACAGTACCTCTAAATCCATTGTTCCATACGCCCAGAATACCTTCTACAGCTCTGGTTCCTGAGGTAAAGTGCTTTATGGTTAATCCAGAGGTCGGACCACCTCTCAGCCCAATGGCTGTTCTATAATGATCGGTGTTCACGGCAGGAGTTACAGGTTCTTGTGCAAAGGCAGAAGTTCCTATCAAAAGACAAGCTGCCAATAATGTTCTTTTCAAAGTTTTCATTGTTCTAAGTGTTTAGGGTTTATGAATCTTTGTCAATTCAAATGCCACTAACATAAACCCTTGCACTACAGAAAGATACAACGAGAAACCCATGAGAAATAACCCCAAAACAAAAAAGTCGTTTTCAAATTGAAAACGACTTTTTGAATGCCTTGAACCAGGGATTATTTATTCTGAGACAGAGCTTCTTGCATTTCAGTTAGCTCCCAAAGTTTATCCAATTTAGGGGCAAGAACAATTTCAGTTCTTCTATTTGCCTGTCTTCCATCCGCTGTGGCGTTGTTTGCAATGGGTTGGAACTCTCCCCTGCCGGCAGCTGCAATGCGGTTGGGGTCAATTCCGTAATCAATAAGGATTCTGGAAACCGAGGTTGCTCTATGCGCGCTCAAATCCCAGTTATCTTCAAGACAAGCGGTTTGAATGGGCACTGAATCCGTATGTCCTTCCACGATGATTTCAAGATCTGAATTGGCCAATACAGCAGCCATTGCGCTTAGGGCCTCTTTACCCCTTGCGTTCACCCGGTCAGAGCCGGAAGGGAATAGGAGTTTATCCGATAGAGAAACATAAAGTTTTCCATCCATTACTTCCACAGAAAGTTCATCAGGAGTAAAGCATTTCAAGGCCGAACAAACCTCTTCATGAAGGGCTACCACAGCCAACCTTTGGGCTTCAATGATGTCCGACATTTTTTCAAGTTTCCGCTCTCTTTCGATTATGGCTTCTTCTCGTTCCTCCAGGGCTTTTTCTCCATAGGTTTTTAAGGAGTCAATTTTGGCTTTTGCTTGATTTAGCTCGCTTAACATTCTATGATTGGCCGCAACCGATTCTTCATATTTCTTTGCGGAAACACAAGATGCCAAGAAGGCTCCGAGCGCTAGAAAAACAAGGACAGATTTTAGGTTTTTCATGGGTTTTTAGTTTTGGTTTCTTATTTCGTTGGTTAAAATTTCGTTTAATATTTTCCCAATCTTAGCTCCAGAGTGGGCGTTTTTATCAACATACTCATAAATGCCTTCCCGCATCAATTCCACCGCTTTCAACATGTTCTGTTGGGCAGAAATCATGACCACTTTGGTTTTTGGGTTTAATTTATGGGCAGCTTTAAGAATATCTTCCCCGTTAAGGGTTTCAGAGCCGTCTGAATTTTTCAGGTAGTAATCCAGGATCATTATGTCGGCATCGCCTTTTAAATCCTTTAAACAACGATCTGCTGTTAGGTAGGAAGCAACCCGAAAACTTAGTCCCGGATACCTCGATTCATTGCAAATGGTCTCAACATACTTCAAGAGAAGTTTGTTGTAGTAGAAATCATCTTCAACGATTACGATTTTTATTTCTCTTTTATCTCTCATCATAAACGAGAAAGCAAATCTTTTGCCAAGTCAGACCTGAAGCTTAACCACCTTTAAATCAGATGAGTAATAAAAAATCACCCAACCCCCATCCCCTAAGTGAAATGAATTCATTTCAATTTGAAAATGAGCACAAGGATGAAAAATCCGAAATAGAATTCCAAACAAAGGTTGAATCTTTTCGAAAGGCTTCAAAAATCTGATTTAGACCTTCTGTTCTTTTTGCTCTTTCAGCAATCGATAAACGGTTGTTTGACCAATGCTTAGAGCGTCTGCTACCCTTTTGGTATCGTTTTCAAATTTATCCATGTAAATGTTCACAATCCTCTGATTGTATTCGCGCAGGCTCATTTCTTCACCTATTACCGAAGGCAATACATTATCTGTAGCAAGGGTGATGTCATCTGCTTCAATTTGATCTGAGGAAGCCATTACCGCCGCAAGTTCAATCACTGATTTCAGCTCACGAACATTTCCGGGCCAGGCGTGCCCCATTAATTTGGTTTTAGCTGAGGAAGCCAATCCTTTGGGCTCAAGGCCATGGGTTTCAGCAAAATTTTGAATGAAAAACTTAGATAAGATCAAAACATCATTTCCGCGTTCTCTTAGAGGGGGCATTTGAATCGGAATTCCGAAAATCCGATAAAACAAATCCTCTCGAAAATTACCCTTCTTAACCTCCTCTTTAAGGTCTCTATTTGTTGCAACAATGATTCTGCAGTCTACCTTAACGGGTTTATTAGAGCCTACCCGGGTAACTTCTTTTTCTTGTAAAACCCGAAGTAGTTTCACTTGAAAATTCGGATCAAGCTCTCCAATTTCGTCTAAGAATAAGGTTCCCCCATCCGCTTCCTCAAATTTCCCAAGCCTCCTAGCATTTGCTCCTGTAAAGGCGCCTTTCTCATGACCAAAAAGCTCAGACTCAACCAAATCTTTTGGAATTGCGCCCATGTTTACCGCCACGAAGGGTTTTTTCTTACGGTCTGAATGGTAATGAATGGCTTTGGCTACAACCTCCTTTCCCGTTCCGGTTTCACCTGAAATACTTACCGTAATAGGAGTTTGAATGGCCTTTTCAATGAGTTTGAAGGTTTTTTTAAGTTGCGGACTTTCACCTACTAGTGATTCTGTAAAGTCATATTTTTTCTCAACCTCCGTTTCCAGCCTTTCAATTTTCCGTTTGAGTCCGGCTTGCTTTTTAACCTGGTCAATGGTGTGAATGAGTCGGTCGCGGATATCCTTGGTTTTGACCATATAGTCAAAAGCCCCTAATTTCAACAAAGACACGGCCGTTTGGATATCTTCTTGTTCGGAGATGATGATTACTTCCGTTTCTGGGCTTACCTCCTTCACCTTTTTTAATACGTCCTCACCAGAGGCATCAGGAAGCCGGTAATCAAGGGTCATGACCTCTGGTTTAATTTTGGCCAAGGCATCATACATTTCTTGAGCATTCTTAAAAGAAAGAACTGAATGATCCGGATTCAATTCTAGGCAGTGTACCAAAAGGCGATTAAACCAATCGTCATCTTCAAGCACAAATATTTTCGGGTTTTTCATCATGATCTTAGGTTTTATCGGTCGGCTAAAGAATTGGCATCCAGGTAAGATTTTAAGCTTTCCCGAACTTCAATGGCTTCATCTTTCAGTTCTTTAATGTACTGGTCTACCTTAGCAGGGTTGGGTCTTTTTGACCTTGCTTCCTCTTCAAGTATCGATAGCTTGGGGTGGAGGGATTCCATTTCCATCATTCTTGCCGGGCCCGCAAGTCTATGTGCACCATCGGCCACAGCTACCATTTCCTCATTTTTAAAAGCTTCCTCCATTTCGGCAAAGCTTTCATCCATGGTGGTGAAGAAGGTTTCAATCATTTCGTTTACGAAATCTTGTTGGTGGTTGGCCATTTCTTGCAGGCCGTGTAAATTATATAAAGGCATAGGTTCTGAATCGTATATTTTCTTAACGTTTAAATGTTTGGCCATCTCTTCAATGAGTTGGCTTTCGCGGAAAGGCTTCGGCACAAAGCCGTCTAAACCATGGTCTTCATAAGACTTCAGGTCTTCTGGTCGGGTGGCCGCTGTAAGGGCAATGATAGGTAATTGAGGGTGGTTTACTTCACCAGCCCGAATATAATCGGCTGTTTTGAGTCCATCCATCACCGGCATTCTCATGTCTAATAGGAGAAGGTCAAACCTCTCTTTGTTCAGTAAATCAAGAACCTCTTTCCCATTGGCGGCCTCTTTAAACTTCAAATTATGCTTGGTAAGGATGCTGATTAAAAGTTTACGGTTGAAGGGTTCGTCATCGGCTATTAAAATACTAAACTCACCTTGGGGGATTTCCGCTTTTGACTTGCTCTCATGAGAAAGCATAGACTCATCTCCGATCTCAAAAGGGAGAATCACCGAAACGGTAGTACCCAAACCTGACTCAGATTCAATGCTAATATCACCCTCAAAAAGTTCTACTAGTTTTTTGGTGATGGACATGCCGAGGCCGGTACCTCCTTCTTTCTGGCTAAGGCCAGCTTGAGCCTGTTCAAACTCTCTAAATACCGCATTGAGTTCTTCAGGGCTCATCCCTACCCCGGTGTCTCTAACGGTAAATTTCAAAACCAGGGTTCCGTTTTCTTGTTGAACTTTAGAAACCCGAATCAGAACTGAACCGCGTGTGGTAAACTTAATGGCATTTCCTACAAGGTTAATTAAAATTTGCTTGAGCCGGAAGACATCTCCCACTAGAACTGGAGGAATTTCATTTTGCAATTCATGGTTTAGTTTCAGCTTCTTCTTGCGGGCAATTTGGCCGGTCATGGACTCAAGGCTTTCCAAAACATCAACCATTCTGAAAGGTTCTGGTTGAAGCTTGAGTTTACCCGCATCTAGTTTGGCAAAGTCAAGCACATCATTCACTATTCTCAGAAGGTGGTCTGTTGATTGCTTGACCATTCTAAGCTTTTCTTTTTGGTCAGGATTTAGCTCTGAATCATAAAGTTGTTCGGTAAACCCAGCTATGGAGTTCATGGGGGTTCTGATTTCGTGGCTCATGTTTGCCAAGAATTTCTCTTTGGTCTCAGCAAGGTTTTCGGCCTGCCTTTTGGCCCGAAGCATGGCCTTTTTATAGCGGTTATTGTTACGAACAAATTTCACAATGGTAATGGTAGCCATTAGAAGCAATCCTCCAGCTAAAACGCAAAAGGCCCCGATGTAATAATTTGCCTCGCGGGCCTTTTCTTCTGCAATATCTGCAAACCGTCTTTGCTCTTCCAATTCGGCCCTTTCCAACTTATCAAAAGAAGACCTAAGCTGGGCCATGATTTCTTTATCCGCCTGAATCAACGAGAGCTCCCTTTCCCGCCTGGCCTGAATTCGTTCAAGCTCTTCCGCTCTAGCTTCATTGATTTTTTTATTGATTTTTTGAACGGGTATGGCCGCCTCTATGGTATCATCTGTAGCCTTTTTACCGAAGATTCGTTGCCAAAGGGTTTCTACATTCTTAGAATTGGATCCAGAAGAATCGTTTTTGGAATTATTTTCTAAAGACTTAGAAAACCGATCAAAGGCAGCTTGCACTTCGGCCTTGTCATTGTTTTCTAAAAGGTGCTCTAGCCCCAGAAACTTAATACCCACCAACTCGTCAATGGTGTCTATTTCTGCATTTAGAGCAGAGTCATGGTAGTGAAGGTTTTGAAGGTAGATGATGCGTTCTCCTGTACGGTCAACCGCTGAATAAAACTCTACTAAATAATCTGAATCTTGGGTTAGGGTGAAAGATTTCACTGCGTTCTCGGCCTCTGTTAAATCCGTCATCATTTCTTTCATAACCACCAAGCGGTCATCCGGCCTTAGTTCTGCGTCGACCGAATCAATTATGCCCGTCATATTTCGATAGGCTACACCTCCCATTACAATGACCAAGATAATGACCACAGCAAGCAGGAAAATGATTTTGCGCTCTACGGTAAAGGTTTTGCTCATGAGACCAAAATACGAAAAGGGACCGGGGAAAAATCCCCAGACCCTTTAATTATTCTTGGATTATAAACTAATCACGGTTCAAATTATTGAAGTTCAATCTGACCCATACTGGTGGTTTGACCTTCTACTACAGTTACATTGCTAAAGGTAAAAGTAGATTGACCTTGATCTTCAAGTTCTGAAGTTGCTGGTTTTACAATAAGGTCATAAACTCCTTCTTGCATTCCCATAAAGGTGAAAGAACCACTAGCGTCTACATACGATGTTAGGGTATCGTTTCCGTTGGTCAGCATAAGCATGGCATTTGCTGTAGCCACAACCTGACCTTCAACACGAGTAGATTCATTCTCAACTTCATTGATTACCGGGGTAAAGTCAACCGACCCGTCGCCATTGTTCTCAATAGAATTAGCAACGTCAAAGTCAACCAATACATTGGCCCCTTGTTCACTGTTTACATTTTCGTTGATTTCAATAAGAACCTCATTTGATCCTCTCCAATCAACGTTAATGACGGCATTGGCAATTCCACCAAAGGCAATTGAATCAAAGTTTTCATTTAGGGTAAGGGTTGCTTCTGGTTCAAATACAATCTTTAGCAGTGTATAGTTTCCAGAATCTGCTTCCTCTTGATATGCAATTTCTACATCAGACCCGTTGGTATAATCAAGAACATTGTAAGATTGCACACTTGAGTCTAGCACTACCCAACCTGATTGAGCGTTAAACGCTTGCACAGAAGTGATTTGAACATCAAGGGCTTTATAATCACCCGGGTTGTCAGTCATACGAACCTTAAAAGACTGTGGTTCGTTATCCTGTGCATTATTATTTGATTTTACGTCTTCTTTGCTACATGCACCCAAGACAAGCGCGATACTTACCAAGGCTGCACTAAAAAATTTCATCTTTTTCATAATAGTCATTCTAGTTTTAGGGTTTTCTATTCGTTTTCGCCCCTTATAATGAAAAGGCCATGCCATGAGCAAAAGCTCAAACGGCAAAAACCTTAATCGCCTACCATACAAGCTTTTACACAGTCTTGATTCCTATTATTCCCTTCCAAATATTTTCAAAATGAAAATCTAAGCTTCAGGCTGGAAACCTTCTCTTCGTTGGGTGAATCAATTGATTATATTTGCAGCCCTTTTCAGGGAGGTATTTACTGAATGGCCCCATAGTTCAATGGATAGAATAGAAGATTCCGGTTCTTCAGGTCTAGGTTCGATTCCTAGTGGGGCTACAACTACAAAAGGCCGATCCTTGGCGGTCGGGGCATGAGGGAGGATGTATTATAAATGTACATCCTTTGATCAAAGGCGATGCATAAGGCCGACTCATGTCATGGTAAATCCAACCCCATTGCCCTCGTAATTCAAGGGATAGAATAGAAGTTTCCTAAACTTTAGATCCAGGTTCGAGTCCTGGCGAGGGCACTATTGGGTGGGTGTTTATTGGATGGAACAAACCAGGAACTTTGACTTTGGGGTGACCAGTGACTAGTGACCAGTGACTAGTGACTAGTGACCAGTGACTAGTGACTAGTAACTAGTGACTGGATGTACTGAAAATGAGCATCTTAACACTTGAATAAGCCAATGGCGAAAAGCCAACAGCCTTTTGATGTACTAGGAAATAGGTTCTTGGCACTAGAATTTCACTAATGCTTACCATCAGGGTGGTGGTTGAAGACTCAGACCGAGCCGTAAGAGGAATCGAGTTCTTCAACAACCAAACAACCGGTGGTAAGTTCATATCTATTAGGCAACATTTGCACAGAACAAACATTTTACTCACTTTTAACGTTAGTAACGTAAAACAGAGGTATGATTATTTCCTTTGGCTCGAAAGAAACCGAAATGATTTGGAACGGTATCCTAGTTAAAAAAATGCCGATTGAAATTCAGAGCGTTGGACGTCGGAAATTGAGAATGCTGAACAACTCACAGGATATTATAGACCTGAGGGTTCCGCCCTCAAACCGACTTGAAAAACTGACTGGGAATTTGAAGGCATTTTACAGTATTCGTATAAATAAACAATGGCGGGTCATTTTCAAATGGAATAACGGAAACGCAAGCGAAGTGGAAATAATCGACTATCATTAAAAGGACACAAAATGGAAAAATTGTCAAATGTACATCCTGGTGAAATTTTGAACTTTGAATTTCTTAAACCCCTAGAAATTTCGGCTTACCGACTCTCAAAAGATTTGAAAATACCGCAGACAAGGATTTCTGAAATAATAAAGGGGCGACGAAGAATAACAGCGGACACGGCTCTTCGTTTGAGTAAATATTTTGGGAATTCTGCAAAATTCTGGCTTGGACTTCAAGATGATTATGATATTGAAGAGGAACGCCATGAGAAAAAAGCTGAACTGGCCGAAATTAAGAAATACGAAAATAAAAACGTTGCCTAATCGAGTAGACGGCTCCGCCCTTAAATAACAGCGGAGTGCACCTCTCTCAGGCCTGCTGAGTTCAA